>JBEKMC010000170.1:0-5015 GCA_050008715.1 Acidimicrobiales bacterium
GTTCCGACGACGTTTCACGCCTCGAAAAGCTCGCAGCCCGTGGTCTCAACGGAACACTGCCATCGCGGAAAGGCTGATCGCCACCGGCCGAATGCATCGATCCGGCGAAGACGAGGTGCGGCAGGCGAAAGAGGACGGTCGATGGGAGGCCGCCTACGCCGGGCAAGCCAGCATCGAGATGCCGGAGGATCTCGCCACTGCCCTGCGTACCAATCCTCGTGCAAAGGCGATGTTTCAGACGCTCACGAGTGCGAATCGGTACGCCATCCTCTACAGGATCGGGAACGCCAAGAAACCCGAAACCCGCTCGAGACGCATCAGCCAGTTTGTCGAGATGTTGGCCCGAGGTGGGACGATCCACCCCCAAGGCTCCATGATCACCCGAGAAGAACGTTCACTGCCGACGGAATGTCCCACATCTCGTTGTCGGTGAGTTCACCCTGGACTACGAAGCCCTGGACCTCCCCGGCGACACCGGACAACGCATCCTCGTCTACAGCGCCGAACCGGGAAGCCCCTCACAGCAGGCACTTGACCTGCTCGCGAGCTGGGCGACGACGCGGGCAAGACCGCGCGCGGACGATAGCGTCGGCGAGCGCTGAAGGCGAAGGAGAACTGATGGGAGTTCAGCCAAAGAAGCCAACCAGCAAGGGCCCGGCCGAGTGGTTCACCGGCGACGTCTGGATCGACCGCATCGTCGAGCCCGACGACCACTCGCAGGTCAGCGTCGGCGCAGTCCACTTCACGCCGGGTGCCCGCACCGCCTGGCACGCCCATGAAGGTGGCCAAACCCTCTACGTCACCGAGGGCAACGGTCTCGTGCAGTCACGGGGCGAGGAAATCGTCAGGATCCGCCCCGGCGACGTCCACGTCACTCCAGACGGCCAGGAACACTGGCACGGCGCCGCCCACGACCGGTTCATGACGCACATCTCCGTTACCCAGGGAGCGGCCACGTGGGGCGATCACGTCACCGACGACGAGTACGGTCGAGGCGCATAGCGCGCCGGCAGCTCCCGAGTCGGTTGCCCGCCTGACGATCTGTGGCGAAGCCCCAGCAAGGGCAGTCTTACAACTGTGACCCGAGGAATCGAGGCGTCCGCGGCGTGGTAGTCGTTCCAGATCGACATGATCGGATGTACGTCAATCGATGTACACTCGCTCAATGGCCACCAAGACTGAACGGTTGAACTTGAGGCTCACGCTCGCTCAGAACGCTGTGCTGCGCCGGGCTGCGGAGGCCCGCGGTGAGTCGACGAGCGACTATGTGCTCCGACACGCCGTCGAGGCGGCCGAAATGGATCTCGCCGACAGACGAGTCTTTGCCGTTGACGAGAGGGCCTGGGCAGACCTGCAGGTGCTGGTCTCCAAGCCGGCGGCGCTTCCTCTCTCGATGGTAGCGCTCCTCTCCACACCGTCCCCTCTGGAAAAGCGGGGTCGTTGAACTACGACGGCCCGCTGCTGCTCGCCAGCAACCATGTTCTCGACGACTTCGATTGCGGCAAGCCGGTGCTCAACAACTGGCTGGTCCGGCGAGCCCTCGGGAACCACGCATCGGGCACGAGTCGGACGTGGGTCGTCACCGAGGCGGGCTCCGACCGCGTGGTTGCGTTCTACGCGTCGTCCACCGCTTCGATCATCCGGTCGTCCGCGCCGAAGGCGTCCGGTCGAAATCAGCCCGAGGAGTTGCCGGCCATTCTTCTTGGGCGTATGGCGGTTGATGGCTTCCACGCCGGCCGGGGCCTCGGGGCGGCGCTGCTGAAGCATTTCATGCTCAAAGCCTTCGAAGTGGCCGCGGCCGTCGGAGTCCGCGTCCTCCTCGTCCACGCCAAGGACGACGACGCGAAGCATTTCTACGAGCACTATGGCTTCACCGAGTCGCCAGTCGATCCGATGACACTGCTGATGCTCCTGCCCTCACCCTGACGCGTCGAGCCGATTGGCGGCATGTTCGCCATCGGTGATCCTTCCGTCACGCCGTCGTTGCCTTGGTCGGCTCGAAGGGCGACAGCTACGAGCGGCGCCTCGGCCACGGGCGGCGGCACGACGAAATCGTGCTCGGCCGTGAGGGTCACGCGTAGCCGGGCGGCGATCGCAACGGTGCCGAGACAGCCGAGACACAACAGTGCGATCCACACTGCTGCGAGGTGCGCCGCGAGCAGGCTCGTGACGATGGCTGGGCTGACGATCAGCGCTATCGAATTGGTGAAACCTGAGATCGAATTTGCGCGGCCGCGGATCCTGTCGTCGGCCAGACTGTTGATCAGGGGGTTCCTCGTAGGAGCCACGCAGGTCTCTCCCAGACCGAACAGGCCGACGAAGGCAAACAGAATTACGATCCGCCAGCCTGGGCCGTCGACGACTTCGGCGAATCCGAGAAGCGCCCAGGACACCGCCCAGATCAAGCCGACGGCGGCCAAGGCGGTGCTTCGCCGGTGCCTGCGGACGAGCCGCAACACGAGCATCTGCATGGCCACGATGACTGCGGTGTTGATAGTGAAGGACAGCGCGATCGCGTGGTTCGAAACGTGGGCTGCCACGGAAGCAAACGCCGGTAGTCCCGTATCGAACGCGGAGGGGCCGGTGAAGGAGATCAACAGCGCGGCCAAAATGACTAGCCGGAGCGCGCGGTGGCTGAGGACGTAGCGGTACCCGGCCCGGGCTTCATTCACTACCTTTGCACGCCGCAGGTTCGGCAGTGTCGGCAGCAGGACCGCGAAGAGAAGACAAGAGAGGCCGTTCGCGAGGAAGAGCACCTGGAAGGTTCCGGGATGATGGCCTCTGACGACGACCGCGGCGACGGCGGCGCCGATGCCGAGTGCCATGTTCTGGGTCGCAAAGTTCACTGCGAAGGCGCGCTGCTTCAGCGCTGGTTCCTGGGTCAGACCATTGAGCATCGTCGAGATAGCGCCGAACATCGGTGCCCACGTGGCCCCGTAGAGAAGGACGGCTGGCAACGCTGTCAGCGTGTTGTGAGCCCAGGCGAGTGCGACCTCGGCGACAACCTGACCAAGCAGGATCATGCCAAGCACCAACCTGGCGCCCACGCGGTCCATCAGCGCACCGCACACGAGGACGACCAGTAAGCCCGTCGCCGACCCTGCCGCCAGCAGGGCTCCGACCACGGGGAGGGCGATCTCCCGCGCCTCGTGAAGGTAGATGATCATGAACGGCAGCACCAAGCCGGTGCCGAGCATCGATAGGAAGTTCCCGGCGAGGAACAGCCGCGTCTCTCCAGAGAGTCGCGGACTCATTTCGTTGCTTTGCTCGGGCAGAGTTGTGGGGCTGCGTTTCGTACTCGATGACAAAGCTCCGGCACGCACTACTCCTTTGCAACCAATCCTTCCGGGAGCGCGGGCACGCCGTCGTACGATCGCTGGCCCGACCCGTTTTCTGCGTCTCTCCCAATACCGACACCGGATCGAAGGAAGATTGGGCGGTTCAGCGTGACCAGTTTCCCGGCTCGGCGGTGTCCGTATGTGCAGTGGGATCGGAGGGAGCCCGACAACGAGATGATGAGAGAATGGAGCGGTGAGCATGGAACTCCTCAGTCGCGCCCAGTCTGGGGACCAGCAGGCGTTCGCGCGGTTGACCGATGGGTATCGGCGAGAGCTACAGCTGCACTGCTACCGGATCTTGGGTTCGACACAGGACGCCGAGGACGCCCTCCAGGAGACCCTTCTCGGAGCATGGCAAGCGCTGGCGAACTTCGAGGAGAGGGCGTCCATCAGAACCTGGCTGTACCGCATCGCCACGAACCGTTGCCTGAATATGCTGCGCGCCGCTAGCCGGCGCCCCGAAGTGGCTTCTTCTCTCAACACCGCTCTCCCCGAGCCGACTCGAGCGGGTGAAGTTGTCTGGCTCGAGCCCTACCCCGACATTCTCCTTGACGGGCTGCCCGACGTAAGCCCCGGACCGGACGCTCGGTACGCGACGAGGGAGTCGGTCTCGCTGGCATTCATAACGGTCCTTCAACTGCTTCCACCTCGGCAGCGCGTGGCGCTGGTGCTGCGCGACGTCCTCGGCTACAGAGCCAGCGAAGCGGCCGAGATGATCGAAGCAACGGAGGCATCAGTGGAAAGCGCCCTGAAGCGCGCCCGGGTGGCTTTGAACGATCGCCTCGCCGGCACGAAAGATCGGGAGCCTCCGCCTGCGCCGAACTCCGCAGCTGAGCAAGAGATCGTCGCCCGTATCACCGCTGCATTCGAAACCGGAGATGCGGACGCCCTCGTCGCCCTCCTCACCGAGGACGTCTGGGTCACCATGCCGCCGAGTCCATTGGAGTGCGAGGGTCGCGAGGACGCGGGGCGCTACTTCCGCAAGACGAGGTTCCGCCCCGGGCTCTCGTTGCGACTCGTGACGACCCGAGCGAATGGCCAGCCCGCATTTGCTTCCTACGTTCGTGATCCCCAAACGGGTCTGTACCACGCCAATGGCGTCGCTGTGTTGACATTGTCTGGGGGTTTCATCTCGGCGATGACGGAATTCGGCAAGGACGTCCTGCCATCTTTTGGGCTTCCACGGGTCTTGTCTTCTTGACGATGACTTAACTCCACTCGGGTTCCTTGAGAACGAGCGATTTCGCACACGACAACGACCGGTTTCCGGCCCGACCCGACTCGACGCGACGGACGACGGCACTCTTGGCGCGCAGCTCGTCAGGGTGCATCGATGATCGGCAAATAGGCCCGCCACGGCCCCACGGCGTCGGCGTATTGCTTGCCCATCGTCTTCACGATCTGCCCAACGTGGTTGAAGTCATGCACGACCCACGTGGCGAGAAGCTCGCCGAGCGTTACCGTCCCAAAGTCAGGATGTGTCGAGGAGCGATCCAGATCACCCGCCCTGAGTACTTCGTCCAGCTCGGCGAGATTGGCCGCCCGCCTCATAGCGAACCGTTCGAGGAGGGCACCGAGCGTCCAACCGCCGAAGCGCCCAAATCCTCCTTCTCTGTCGATCGGTTCGAACACGCCAGAGGTTCCGTGTTCAAGGATCAGCCGAGTCCGGTCCATCCA
>JBEKMC010000171.1:0-8208 GCA_050008715.1 Acidimicrobiales bacterium
TCGATGCTCGGCCTGCCAGATCGCGACAACACATGGATCGTCGAAGTCGACATCCAGGTCCACCCTGCTCATCGGCACCACGGCGCGGGACGTGCCCTCGCCCTGCACGCCGAGGAAGTCGCCCGCCAAGAGCACCGCACGGTGATGGCGGGAGGCTACGAGGAACCACTCGAGGCCCCGCCACCGGCAGCCCCCTTCACGGCCGCGCTCGGCTACCTACCGGCGCTCTTGGAGATGCGGCGAGACCTGCATCTGCCGGTCGAGGCGGCACGGCTCGACGAGCTCGAGGCCGCCTGCACGCCGTCCGCCACGGGCTACGGCATCGTCACCTGGCAGGAGCCCACTCCGGACGAGCTCGTCTCGGGTCGCCTGAAGCTCGAGGGCGCAATGGTCGACGCCCCCCACGGCGACCTCGACTACGAGCCACAGACGTGGGACGAGGCGCGCCTGCGGGGCGGCGAGGCCACGATGGCCGAGATCGGCCCGGTCTTCTGTGCCGGCGCCATCGCCATCGCAAGCGGCGACCTCGTCGCCTTCACCGCTCTCGGCGTGCCCCGAGAGACCCCCGAGAACGCCAACCAATTCGGAACGATGGTGCTGGCGCAGCACCGAGGGCACCGCCTCGGTCAGCTCGTGAAGATCGCCAACGTCCGCGAAGTCATGCTGCAGTCTCCACAGACGAGAACGATCAGGACGTGGAACGGCGAGACGAACACCTACATGTCACAGGTGAACGACGACCTCGGGTACGTCGTGACGGCCCGTTCCGTCATCGTCCAGAAGCATCTTGCCGACGCAGGCGACACAGGCGGCACCGCGACGCCCTCGACGGAGGGGCGAGACCGCTCGCCGGCGATCTGATCGATCTGACCGACGAGCGGGCGCTCCCCCCGAGAGAAGCCCCACCTACAGCGCTTCGAGCCCTCTCTCGCCCGTGCGGATCCGCACGACGTCCTCGACGGCGACGACCCAGACCTTGCCGTCGCCGATCTTGCCCGTGCGGGCCGACTCCGTGATGCCACTCACGACGTCGGCAACTTGGGCGTCGTCGACGACCACCTCGATCCGGATCTTGGGGATGAGATCGATCGTGTACTCGGCGCCCCGGTAGGTCTCGGTGTGGCCGCGCTGACGGCCATGGCCTTGCGCTTCGCTCACGGTGAGACCTTGGACACCGAGGTCCTTCAACACGTCCTTCACATCATCCAGCTTGAACGGCTTGATGACGGCGACTACGAGCTTCATTGGGCGCTCCCTTCGGGGGCGAGTGCGTGGGGTCGCTGCACCCAGCCGACCAGCACGAGCGAGAAGGCTGAGGACGGTAACACCATGGTGTCTGCCACCCACCTCTTCCTGACGAGTCGCCGCGACGGCGGCGCAGCTGCGCACCGGGCTTCACCGCCCGGGACGAGCCGGTGAGGATCGGGGCGATAGGTCGTCCCTAACATGCAACCTCCTCCACCCCGAGCTGGGGCAGGCCAGGGGACGTCATTGTCCACGAACGCTTGGGCGAAGACTACAAAGGCGGTGTTGCAGCGTTGTGCCTGGCGCGCAAATGCTGCATTACCCCGTTGTGAACGGCGTGTTTCGAGCCGCCGGCAGTGCTCCGGCGGCCCAACCTTGGCACACGCGACAGCGCCTCTCCCCGAGACAGGGAGAGGCGCTGGCCGCAGTCTGATGGCCTGGGGATCAGCTTCGTTCGCCAGGTGGAGGTACCGGGTCGTCGTCATCGCGGGCATCCGGCACCGACCCGCCGCCCCCGGTGAGCCCGGCCATGGCGAAAGCTCCGATCTCCTGCGGGAAGGCCTCTTCGTCGTGGATGGCGAGGTCACCGACTTCGAGGATCTCGTCGGAGTAGCGAACGCCTCGCAGGACGAGCCCGATCAGCTTCATCAGGATGAACGTCACGAGCGCCGACCAGAAGATGACCCATACCGCCGCTCGGGCCTGTTCCCAGAGCTGGTGGGCCGAGCCGCTGTACATGAGACCGCTCACCGAGAACGTCACGCACTTGCCCGCTCCCGTGCCGGCGTACAGCGACTGCGACGTGTTGACGACCTGGCCGGCGGCGTCCAGGTGGCCGCAGCCGTACTCGATCATGTTCGGGTCACCGAAGATGCCGAGCAGCAGGCCGCCAGTCAGGCCCGCCATGCCGTGGGTGTACACGACACCGAGGGCATCGTCCACCTTGGAGAACGGCCGCACCTTGGAGAGGTAGTTCCACGCCACCCAGACGAGCCCGGTGCAGATCAGCCCGACGTAGATGGCGCCCCGGCCGTTCACCCAACCAGCGCAGGGGGTGATCCCGACAAGACCACAGATCATGCCGTTGACGCCGCCGAGGAAGGTGGGTTTCTTCGCCTTGGAGAACAAACCGTCGAGCGCCATCCAGCCGAGGACACCTGCGCCCGTGGCCACGTTCGTGTTGACCACGGCGGCCGCCATGCTTGCGCCGGCGTAGTACGGGTCACCACCGTTGAAGCCGTTCCAGCCGAGCCAGAGGATGCCGGCCCCGACGGCCGCCATCACGAGGTTGTTGGGTAAGGCGTGTTGCCGGTCCCGCAGCAGCCGAGGCCCGAGGCACCACGCCGCAACGAAACCCGACACCCCTGCTGACATATGGATCACGTAACCGCCGGAGAAGTCGAGAGCACCCTCCTGGGCGAGGTAGCCACCGCCCCAGAGGAGGAAGGCGTCGACGCCGTACACGAACGTCGACCAGAGCGGCACGAGCAGGCACCAGGCGCTGAACTTGATCCGACCGATGACGCTTCCCATGAACAGCAGCGGCGTGATGGCGGCGAACACGAACTGGAAGTACGCGAGCGAAGCCGTCGGGAAGTGGAAGGGAATGGCGGTGTTGGCAGCCGACACCGCCTGGCCTTCCTCACCGGTGGCATTCGTGATGCCGCCCGGTCTGCCCACGAAGTTGTCGAAGAAGTGTTTCACCCATCCCACGCCGGAGAGCTGGGTTTGCACGCCGTGCTGCACGCCCGATCCGATCGAGGTGGAACCGAAACCCATCTTGTAGGACCACAGCACCCAGGCGATGAGCACGAGCGAGAAGCCGGCGAACATCATCGCCAGGATGTTCACCGCCCACTTTTTCGGGACGATCGAGGCGTAGAGCACCGCGAGGGCGGGAAGGCTCATCAGGCCGACGAACGTGGCGGCGGTGACCTGCCACGTGTTGTCGGCCGGATTGAGCCAACTGGGATACGGAACAGGAACTACGGCGCCAAGCATGTGCACCACGGCTCGAGTACTCCTCTCGTACGGTCAATACGTCTGGCGCTCCGAGCCGCGGACGGCGCACGACGGATATCCGAGTGCGCCAAGGCCGCGGCAGGCGGTTCGCCCTGCCGACCCAAGAATGCAAGTCGGGGATTTCCGTACGGTCACGCGAGTGTTACCAGTCCGTGAACGGCTGCAACGCCTGCCGTTGACCTGGGCATTCGGGTCGCGCGGGGCGGTGCGGCCCGCAAAGCAGGGGGTTCCCGTCGAAGTAACGATGACCGGATGCATCGGGCTCGCCGGCGGCAGTGGCAGCAACCTCGCCGGCTACGAGTGCCGGGGAACCTTCAGCCTCGACGGGCGCCGATACAGCGAGGTCATACCGGGCAACATGTTCCGCCGTCCTGGTACGACCGTGGCAGCCGTGACGGTGACCGGTGATGCCGCCCTCGTCACGACGGCCGCGTCCCTCGAGACCGAGCATGCATCAGCAGGAGTCTTCGTGCTCCCGACGATGCTGCTCGTGGTCCTGCTGGTGGGCGTGGCAGCAGTTGTCCTCCGCCGCCGGCGCCTGACGAGGTCGGTCAGCCTGTCGTGACGGCGGCGCCGTTCTCGGCCGGCGTCGGCGGCCGGCGTCTCCGCGAGGGCCGGCGCCCGGGTCAGCGCTTCCGAGAGGAGGCGTGCGGCGTCGGGCGCTTGCCTCGAGCACGCGAGCTGCGAGTGCGCGACGGCGACGGCCGGCGCGACGGCTGCGGCCGCGACGACAAGCGCCGGCTTCCGACGGTCGCGGCGTCCTCGGTCGCCTCGCGCAAAGCCCGCTGGAGCCGGTAGGCCCGTACCAGGAGCCATGCGCCGGCAAGGATGAACGGCACCCCAAAGCCCCAGTAATGCAGGTTGAAGATCGCCAACCCGTACAGGGCCATGACGATCCCGAGGAGCATCCGCTTGCGGAAGAACGCCAAGCCGAGCATGAGGACCGACAGGCCGAGGAGCACCCCGGCGAGGCTTTCGTAGAGCGACACGCCCACGTGGAGCTTGTTGACCTGTCCGTCTTTCAGCAAGGCGGCCGGGTCGTTGGCGATGAGGGCACTGATCACGAGGATGCCGATCGCGGCCGCCAGCGGCGCAGCGATCAAGCCGATGAGCCGTTCCTTGTCGTCGGCGGAGCGGACGACCTCTTCCAGCTCTTCGAGCGTCAGCTCGTCGGCAGGCGTGGAGGCCGACGGCCGGTCCGGCTCACCGGGTCTCACGATGGCAGTGCGAAGGCGGTCGACGAGGGGCGCCTTGTCCCGCTGACCGATCGGGCGGCTGGGTCCGATCGGGCGGCTGGGGCTAGGAACCACCGAGTCGTCGACATCGCGACGTCGGGGCATGGCGCGGAGGATAGCGCGCCCGATCTCGGAGGACCCCTTCGGCCTCTACAGGTCGCCGGCGGACGCCGCGAGGTCGATCGGGCGCTCGCCCTCGGTGCGCACGGGCCGTTACTGCCGGCGCAGCACGACGGAGAACTCGGCCACGCCGTGGTCGGCGAGCGACCCGAACCAGCCGAAACCAGCGGGTCCCTTGATCCCCCAGTCGGCGAATACCACCGGGATCGATCCCACCGCCTGCAGCACCTCACCGTCCCTGCGTCCCGAGATCGTGAGGCTGACGGGCCGCGAGATCCCCCGCATGGCAAGATCACCCGTCGCCGTCGCCGTCATCGTCTTTCCCGAGCTGAAGCCGATGCTCAGTGTCATCGGCTCGGTGAGCCGGAACGTCGCATCCGGGTACACCGCCGTCTCGAGGCTGGACGCAACTTGTGGCTGCCGCTTGCCGCTGGCAGTGAGAGCGGCAAGGTCGATGCGGAAGACGGCCGAGACGACCTCATTTCCGGCGATGCCGAGGGTACCCGCAACGGCAGTCGTCCGACCTACGGCGAAGTTGCTCAAGCCGAAGAAGGTCTCCTGCACGCGATAGCCCGCGACGGAGCCGGCGCTCACGCTCCACGTGCCCTGGAGAGCCCCGACCGGCGTGCCGGCCGGCGTCGTGGGGAGGGCGAGCACCGCCGGCGTCGGTGCGAGCTTGACGACCAGGCCCACGGCCACGACGGCGAGAGCGACGAGGACCACCACGCCGAGGAGGATCCGTCGGCGCCACGGATGCGCTCTCGGTGATCGCCGGCGGGCTCGGCTCGACACCTGCCACGGCGTCGCGCCGGTCATCTCGCCCGTCATCTCGCCCGTCCAGTTCGCCTCGATGGTGTGGTGACAGCGCGGTCCGCCGGCGATCCCGAGGACGCGGCGGAATCCCCGTCGACCCTGAACACGGGATAGCGATCCGAGATGGCCTGGAATTCCGCCAGCGGGGCAAGGCGGTCGACCGGGACGTGCGGGCGCGCCCCAGGGACCTTCTCCAGGTAACGCTTGATGACGGGGGCGCGTTCGCCCACCGGCAACTCGACCAGGTGGCACGCCACGGCGCCACGGCGGCGAAGGACCGCCTGGCCGCCGGCGGCGCGCACGTTGCGCACCCAGTTGCACTCCTCGCCGAGCATCGGCACGAGGTACCAATCGCCTTCCCAGTCCGCCATCCCGACGGGGAAGCGACCGATCCGCCCCGACCGACGACCGACGACCTCGAGCGTCACCCAGCGCTTGGGACACACGCCGACGGCGAACACCGTGGCCCACAGCCTCGAGAAACGACGGGCGACAGCGTCACCGCGGCCGCCGGCATACATGGCCCGCAACTTCTCGTCCGTGAACGGCCAGCTCGCCATGGTCTTCTCCTGCCTCATCCGACGGTGGACTGGGGACTATGATTACAGATATCGAACTTGGAATATAGAGTCTAAAGACCCAAGGAGGCTCCTTTGACAGACTCCATGCGGGCACCCACGGGTCTCTCCAGGCGTTCTCGCAGGCTGTCGGACCACGAGACCGAGCTGCGCATGCTGCGGGCGGCGATGGACATGGTGCACGGCGGTGGGCTGACCGTGAGCCTCGACCACATCAGCTTCGAGGACGTCATCCGCGACGCCGACGTCTCGCGAAGCGCCGTCTACCGCCGCTGGCCGTACAAGGATCTGTTCTTCAGCGACCTCGTGAAGGAGCTGGCAAAGGACGCCACGCCGACAATGGTGCGGGACGAGCTGGCGTTGATGCGAAGCGTCGTGACCGAGCACCTGGACTGGCTCGACACGCCGGAGCTACGCCACAGCCTCGTCGTCGAGCTGTGCCGCCAACTGGCACTGCTCGACTTCCAGATGATGTACGGGTCGCCGGCGTGGCGAACCTACATCGCCTTGCACGCGACGTTCATGAGCCTTGCCGACGGCGAGTTGCGAGACCAGGTCCAGCTCGCACTGTCACAGTCCGAGCGGGAGCGCACGACCTTGGTCGCGAGTGCCTGGCAACAGCTGGCGGCACTGTTCGGCTACCGGATGAGGCCGGAGCTCGGAGCCGGCTTCGAGACGCTGGCCACGCTGCTCAGCGCAACGATGCGGGGGCTCGTCATCATGTCCCTGTCCGAGCCGTCCCTCGCTCTCGACCGGGCACTGGGGCGCCCCTTCGGCGCCGACGAGACGGGCGAGTGGTCGCTCGCCGCCTTGGGCGTCGTCAGTATCGCCACGTCCTTCCTCGAGCCCGACGCTTCGATCGACTGGGACGACGAACGACTCGCCCGCGTCCGCAGCGAGCTCCGTCAGTGGGAGCTCCCGCAGGACTGAGTGGCCAACGCCCCCAGACGAAGGTGGCCCAAGACGATGGTCGCCCCGTCGCGAGGACGCAGCCTGAGCGCGCCGGGAACGGCGCCGCCGATGCCCGATAGATTCACCCGGGACCGGGCCTGCGCCTGCGCAGCCCACGACGAGGAGGGAACACCGCGGCGTGACCTCGAACCCATTGCGCGACCCGCGGGATCGCCGCCTGCCACGCATTCCCGACCCCTGTGCCCTCGTCGTCTTCGGCGTCACCGGGGACTTGGCCCGCAAGAAGCTCATCCCGGCCGTCTACGACGTCGGCAATCGCGGATTGCTGCCGCCGGGTTTCGTGCTGCTGGGCTTCGCCCGGAGGGACTGGGGCGACGGCGACTTCGAGCAACTCGCAAAGGCCGCCGCCAAGGAGCACTCCCGCACCGAGTTCCGCGAAGACGTGTGGCGCCGCATCGCCGACTGCGTGCGCTTCGTGCCGGGCTCCTTCGACGACGACAACGCCTTCGACGAGCTCGACAAGACCCTCGTAGAGCTCGAGAGCACCCATGGGATCGCCGGCAACGCCGCCTTCTACTTGTCCATCCCGCCAGCCGCCTTCCCACAGGTGCTCAAGCAACTCGACCGCACGAAGATGGCGGACAACGCCGCCCGGGGCGGTTGGAGACGGGTCGTCGTCGAGAAACCCTTCGGCCACGACCTTGCCTCCTCGAAGGATCTCAACCAGCTCGTGGACACGGTGTTCACGCCGGACGACGTCTTCCGGATCGATCACTATCTCGGCAAGGAGACGGTGCAGAACCTGCTGGCGCTGCGATTCGCCAACACGCTCTTCGAGCCGGTCTGGAACTCCAACTACGTCGACAGCGTCCAGATCACGATGGCCGAAGACGTCGGCATCGAGGGCCGCGCGGCGTTCTACGACTCAGCCGGAGCGGCTCGCGACGTGCTCCAGAACCACCTGCTCCAGCTGCTGGCGCTCACCGCCATGGAGGAGCCCGTGAGCTTCGACTCCGAGTCGCTCCGCATCGAGAAGCGCAAGGTGCTGCGGGCGATCTCGATCCCGGACGACAAAGCCGCCTGTACGGTGCGGGGCCAATACGAGCAGGGCTGGCTCGCCGGCGAGCGCGTGCACGGCTACCTCGACGAGGACAACATCCCGCCTGACTCGAGGACGGAGAGCTACGCGGCGGTCCGGCTCGGCGTCGAGACTCGCCGCTGGGCCGGCGTTCCTTTCTACCTCCGCACCGGCAAGCGGCTGCCCCGCCGCGTGACCGAGATCG
>JBEKMC010000172.1:0-4867 GCA_050008715.1 Acidimicrobiales bacterium
CCAGGCCGAGAACGTGATGCCGGTGTTCAGACTGCTCTGGTAAGGAGTGAGCACCTCATACAGGAGATAATTGGTGAGACCCAGCGCAAAGGCGTCGATCACCACGCCGATGATGATCTGGTCGGCGCCGTAGCGCAGTGCGAGGAAGGCGAGCAGCCAGCCCAAGATCGCACCGGCACCGGCGCCGCACAGCACACCGAGCCACAGGTCGCCGGTCCAGGACCCGATCATCGCTCCGAGAAAGGCGCCGGCGAGGAACTGGCCCTCGATGGCGATGTTGATGACCCCGGACCGCTCGCACAGGATTCCCGACAGCGAGCCGTAGATGAGCGGCGTCGCCCCGATCAGCGTCCCAGCGAGCACGCTGACGAAGTTGAGCGTTGCCCCACGCGCCGCCCAGGTGAGGAACGACCATACGAAGACGATGACGCCGAGCGTGAAGATGGCGTACGTGCCGCGGCTGCGGCGCCACGTGAAGAGCAGCGCGCCCAGGCCGGCGCAGGCAATCGCGAGGATGATCGATATCCAGCGCACGTCCATCGTGATGGGCGAGACGTTGACGGCGGGCGACGCCGTGAGGATGAAGACGGCGTGCAGCTTGCCCTTGACGCCCACGCCGAACGCCAGGAACATGACGACTGCCAGCAGCCCGAGGAAGATCCCCATGCCGTGCCGGCGGCTGGCCGGGACGAATCGGGCCCGGACAGGCGCCATCTCGCCGGGGGTGACGGTGATGGCGCTCACGCCCACCCCTTCGAAGCGATGCGGGCTTGACCTCCCCGCGCCTCACGCAGCCGGAACACCTCGCGCACAAGCGCCGGTGTGGCCACCATGAAGACGATCACCGCCTGGATAACCGTCGTGAGGTCGATCGGGATGCCAGTCACCGCCTGCATGTTGCGCCCGCCGGAGATGAGCGCTGCGAACAGCAACGAGCCGAGGACGATGCCACCGGGATTGTTTCGACCCAAGAGCGCCACTGTGATGGCGTTGAAACCCGTGTTGCCGCCGTAGCCCGTGGAGAGGAAGAAGTCGGTGCCCGAAAGCGTCGCCATGCCGGCCATGCCGACGAGTGCTCCCGAGATCGTGAGAACGAGGATGGTGACCCGCCGCGCGTCTATGCCGGCCGTCTTGCCGGCGTCCGGGTTGAGGCCGATCACCTTGAAGGAGAAGCCGAGCCGGCTCCTTCGCATCAGCCACCACGTGACGAGCGCCATCAGGAGCGCCACGATCAACGCAAGGTTCACCCGCAGGGTGCCGCCGAAGAGATGAGGCATCTGAGCCGTGGTGGGCATCCTCTTCGAGATCGCGTTCGACTGCCCCGGCTGCTGGAAGGGAGAGATGGTGAGCAGCCACTCGAGCAGGTCGAGCAAGATGTAGTTGAGCATGATGGTCGTGATGACCTCATGGGCACCGGTCATGGCTTTGAGGATGCCGGGGATAAAACCTGCCACGGCCCCGCCCAATGCGCCGCCGAGGATCACGAGCGGGATGTGGATGCCGATCGGTGCCTTGATCTCCGTGCCGACCCAGAGGGCGGCCACGGCGCCGGCGATCAGCTGCCCCTGACCACCGATGTTGAAGACTCCGGTGGAGAACCCCAGCCCCACGCCGAGCCCGGCGAGCATGAGCGGGGTGGCGGCGACGAGCGTCTCCGAGATCGGGGTGAGGGCTTGAGTGAGACCGTGCGCGTGGGGATTGAAGATCGAGCCCTCGACCAGCGACGAGTAGGCGCCGGCGACGGTCGACCAGCTCTGGCCGAACGCGTGTCCCGGATTGTTTCCGATGTTCCCCCAGGCGTGCAGCACCGTCGGGGAGGTGCAGAGGATCAGTAGCGCCCCGACGACGAGCGCTGCGAAGATTGCACAGACGGTGACCACGAGCGCGTTGGCCTCGCTGAGCCGGCGCAGCAGGTCGATGGCCCGCGCGCCACGCGTCGGCCCGGCCGGCTCCCCCGACTGCCCCGGCTCCCCCGACTCCTTCGAAACGTCCGACACGTCGGACTGATCGAGGTCGGCTGCGCCCGTGTCGTCGCTCATGAGTCGGCGCCTCCCGCTCCCGCGGTGGCGGCAACGGCTTCCCCGGCCAGCGCGGCGTCCCCAGAGATGCCGGCCATCATCAGACCGATCCGCTCCCGACCGGCGCTCGGATCGACAACGCCCATGATCCGACCCCTGTACATGACCGCAATGCGGTCGCCGAGGGCGAGCACCTCGTCGAGCTCGGACGAGACGATGAGGACCGCCGTGCCCTGGTCACGCTCGGCGACGATCCGTTTGTGGACGTACTCGATCGAGCCGACGTCGAGGCCACGGGTCGGCTGCGAGGCCACGACCAACTTGACAGGCCTGCCGAGCTCACGCGCCAGTACGACCTTCTGCTGGTTGCCGCCCGAGAGCGACGAGACCGGATCGTCGATCGAGCCGGCGCGGACGTCGAACTCCTGCACGCGCCGCTCCGCGTTCTCCTTCACGACGCCGAGATTCCGCGATGTCCGGCCCGCGTACGGGGGATCTCCGTACATGTCGAGCACGAGGTTGTCTGCCACGTCCATCGGGAGCACGAGGGCGTCCTTCTGCCGGTCCTCGGGCACGTGGGCCACGCCAGCGTGGAGGCGCTGACGAGGCGTGGCGTGGGTCAGATCCTCACCGGCGACGACAATGCTGCCGCGCAGGGCGGGGCGCAGCCCCATGATCGCCTCCACCAGCTCTGTCTGGCCGTTCCCCTGCACGCCGGCCAGGGCCACGATCTCGCCGGCGCGCACGTCGAGGTCGACGCCGTCGACGGCGACCAGATCGCGGTCGTCGGTGACGGTGAGATCACTCAGCTTGAGCACGACGTCGCCGGGAACGGCCGGACCCTTCGTCACCGTGAGCAAGACGGACCGGCCGAC
The DNA here is from genome assembly GCA_050008715.1 of Acidimicrobiales bacterium. Lineage (GTDB taxonomy): Bacteria > Actinomycetota > Acidimicrobiia > Acidimicrobiales > Bog-793 > JAKACA01. The sequence continues at coordinate 2,894 of JBEKMC010000172.1, forward strand.
CATCATCGAGGCGAGCTCCTGCTCGCTCGACTCGGCGGGCGTTGTGGTGCCGACGACCTTCCCGAGCCGCATCACCGTCACCCGGTCGGAGATCTCCCGCACCTCCTTGAGCTTGTGGCTGATGAACAGGATCGAGCGCCCAGTGGCTGCGAGCGAGCGCATGATTCGGAAGAGAGCCTCAGTCTCCTGCGGCGTCAGCACCGACGTCGGCTCGTCGAGGATGAGCACGTTGGCGTTGCGCTCGAGAGCCTTCAGGATCTCGACTCGTTGCTGGACGCCAACCGGAATGTCCTCGACGACCGCGTCCGGGTCCACCTCGAGGCCGTATTCCACCGACAGGCGGCGGATGTTCGCGGCTGCCTTGCGACGGTCGTAGAAGATCTTGCCCTTCGTCGGCTCGAACCCGAGCACGACGTTCTCGGCCACGTTGAACACGGAAACCAGCATGAAATGCTGGTGGACCATGCCGATCCCGGCGCGCACGGCGTCGCCCGGGTTCGAGATCACGACCGGCTCGCCGCCGATGCGGATCTCCCCGCTGTCCGGCCGCAGCATGCCGAAGAGCACGTTCATCAGCGTCGACTTGCCGGCACCGTTCTCACCGAGGAGGCCGTGGATCTCGCCCTCTTCGACGGTCAGGCTCACCTCGTCGTTCGCGACGAAGTCGCCGAAGCGCTTGGTGATGTCGATGAGTTCGAGCTTCATCGGGCGTCTCCTGGCTTCATACGAGGAACCGGACCGGTCGCCGACCGGCCCGGTTCCCTTACGTCACTCGAGCTGGACCGAACCTGCTGGGGTATTGGGCGGGCAGGTTCGCTACCGGCTCTGTATCAGCTGAAGTGGTTCGTCACCCCGAACAGACGGAGGAGGCAGACGAGGCAGGCGTTGCCGCCGCGGCCGGGTAGCTGCACGGATTCACCGAGATGGTGCCGTTGTCGATGCCCGACTTGATGGTGCTGAGCTCGGACACCACGCTCGCCGGGACCTTGCTGGCGAAGTCGTGGTACGGAGCCAGGGTGACGCCGCCATTGGCGAGGGTGCCGGTGTAGAAGCCGCCCTTGAAGGTGCCGTGGACGGCGGCGAGCACGGCGGTCTCGACCGACGGCGCGATGCCCTTCTCGACACTCGTGATGAAATACGAGCAGCCGCTCGGGTCCGAGACGCAGCCATCGGTGTCGACCCACTCCATCTCGACCGAGCCCGGGCTGCTGGAGTCAGCCGTCTGGATCGCAGCCACGGCGCCGAGGCCGACACCGCCGGCCACCGAGAAGATCACGCTCGCGCCCGCGCCGATGAGGGTCGAGGTCTCGGTCTTGCCGAGGCCGTCGTCGGTGAAGTTGTTGGTGAACAGCCCGGTGCCGGCGTAGTTGTCGGCGGTCCGGGCCTTGGTGGTCGGATACCAGCCGTACACCTTCACCGACTTGTTGTTCAGCTTGTCGTAGTAGCGCACCCCCGCCACCCAGCCGTCCATGTAGATGGTGACGGTCGGGATGTTCTGACCGCCGAACTCGCCCACGGCGCCTCCGGGGGCAATGGAGTTCGACTTGGCCATGGCGGCGGCGAGGTAGCCACCGAGGAAGGCGTCCTGGTTCGTCTCGTAGGCAAGGTTGTCGATGTTCGGCAGCGATGTCTCGGAGGAGGTGAAGCCGGGGCAACCCGCTGCAGCCCCGCCCGGGCAGTCGACGACCGCGAAGTCCACCTTCGGGTTCGCCTTGGCGGCGGTCTCGGTGGTCGACGCCATGTCGTAACCGACGGTGATGATGATGCCGCAGTGCTCGCTGATGAAGTCGTCGATGTTCGGCGTGTAGTCGCTCGTCGAGCTTGACGAGAGGAACTTGGGCACGATGTTCCCGTCGACCTTGACCGCGTCCAGCAGCCCCTGGTAGGCGGAGGCATTGAACGAGCGGTCGTTGATGCCGCCGGTGTCGGTCACCTCACAGGCGAGGAACTTGCTCCCGCCGGCTGCGGTTGTCG
>JBEKMC010000173.1:0-4844 GCA_050008715.1 Acidimicrobiales bacterium
GTCGAGTGCCATTCACTCAGGGGCGTCCATGAACCCTGTCCTGTTCGCCGATGACCCGCAGTTTTGGTTCGAGACGCTGCGCACCATGGGCCACGCCACCTACGGCGGGGCTGACATCGCCGAGGTCCTCACGACGGCGCAGAATATCGTCGCCGGGGACTATGACGCTTGGCACCACGAGTGGCTGGCCACAGCAGACAGGATCGCCGCCGAAGCGGAAACCCAGCTGGCCGCAGGGCACCGAGTCAGCGCCCGTGACGGGTTGCTGCGGGCGAACAACTACTACCGGGCTGCCGAGTTCTTCCTCCACGGCGACCCCACCGACCCGCGCATCCATCATGCCTACCACCGGGCAAGGCAGTGCTTCCAAACGGCCGCAGCGCTGTCCATTCCGGCTATCGAGATCGTGGAGATCCCCTACGAGGACACCATCCTGCACGGTTACTTCTACCGGGCCGCCGGAAGCGAAGGCGACGACACGCCGCGCCCGACGATGGTCCTGCACAACGGCTTCGACGGTCCCGCTGAGGAGATGCACCACTGCGGCGGCGCCGCCGGAGTGGAGCGCGGCTACCACGTGCTCACTTTCGACGGACCTGGCCAAGGCGCCGCTCGCCACTTCGAGGGCCTCGTCTTCCGATCCGACTGGGAGAACGTCGTCACTCCCGTGCTCGACTGGGTCATGGCTCGCCCCGAAGTCGACCAGTTCCGCGTCGGACTGCTCGGCTTGAGCATGGGGGGCCTGCTTGCCCCTCGGGCCGCCGCTTTCGATCACCGTCTCGCCGCCTGCGTCGCCGTCGACGGCATCTACGAGCTCGGAGCCACTGTCCTGAGCCACTTCCCGGGCAGCCGGGCCGACGTCGAGGTCGCTTTGCGGGCCGACCGCGCCCCCGAAGTCGACGCCGCCATGGAGAACCTCATGGCGAGTGACCCGACGGTACGTTGGGCCATCACCAACGGTATGTACGTCATGGGTGTGGACTCACCGCGAGCCTTTGCCGCTTGCTATCTCGATTACACCCTCGCCGGCGGTATCGCCGAGCAGATCTCCTGCCCGACCTTGGTGTGCGACGGCGAAGCTGACATGTTCTGGGCCGGCCAGCCTCAGGAACTGTTCGACCACCTGAACTGCCCGAAGACTCTTCTCCGGTTCACCGACGCCGAGGGGGCAGGCGCCCACTCTCAGTTCGGAGCTCAACGCCTGGCCTACGCCCGGATCTATGACTGGCTCGACGATACGCTGACGATCAGCGACTAACGGCGGACATTCGTCTGAATCCGAAGCCCAAGGTAGGTCGGTCTCTCTGGCCCGCGCTTGACGCCGGTCGAAATGACCACGGCGACGCCGACTCTTTCTGGGCAGAATCGCCGTGGCGTGACCGCCGTCCTTGTCCGGCACTCTAAGTACCGTCCATATTGACGAGGGCGAAACAATACGTACCGACCATTGCGCCTACTGTGCACCTCAGACGCTTGCTCTGGTTGAGCCTGCCTCGGAGAGGCCCTTTCTGGGCACTACTTCACCCTGGCGCTTGGTGCCTATCTACGCAGCCTGCTCAGACACTCACGCCTGAGACGAGTGCCGGCAGCGCTCCGCCGGGTTCAAGTGTCCCTGCCGCGACCTGCTCTGTGGCCCAATCGATCCACTCGATCTGCATGGCATAGAAGCGGCGGCCGAACTCGATCGAGAGACGGCTGGCCCGAGCGACGGAGTTGGCGGCCCAGTCCCGGGTGACGATGACGTTCTCGATGTAGCCGAGGTGGCGGACATACTCGACCCGGTCGCGGACCAAGCACTCGAGCGCCTCCTCGGTCGGGAGCACCCACAGACAGAAGACTCGTAGAAGGGCCTCGTTACGAAACGAGTAGTCGGGTTCGCTGTCGCGCAGCCAGCGCCGGAGCTCCTCGATGCCCGCCGGCGTCGTCTCGTAAACCTTGCGACCCCGTGCACCCTCACCGGTCTGGGAGATCAGACCCTCGGCCGCCAGTTTGCCCAGTTCGGGATAAATCTGGCTGTGCTGGGCCGGCCAGACGTTGCCCATGGAGGCCCCGAAGAATCGGGTCAGGTCGTAGCCGCTCATGGGCTCGCCAGCCAAGAGGTCCAGCAGTCCGTGGCGCAGGCTCATGTAAAAGATTCTACATGTCTATCTTGACATGTCAAGGCAAGTGGTGTTGAGTATGACATGTCAATCTCAACATGTAGGAGGAATCATGAAGACCCCGACTCCCGAACAGATCCACTCCCGGCGCTGGGCCACCCTCGGCGTGCTCTGCCTGTCGCTGCTCGTCGTGGTGGTGGACGGCTCCATCGTCAACGTGGCGCTGCCCACGCTGGTGCGCCACCTGCACGCCTCGACCAGTGCGCTGCAGTGGGTGGTCGACGCCTACACCCTGGCCGTGGCCGGGCTTTTGCTCACCTTGGGCAGCCTCGGTGACCGCATCGGACGGCACCGGACCCTGGCCGGGGGACTGCTCGTCTTCGGGTTGGGCTCGGCGCTGGCGGCCATGTCCACCTCGGCCAGCGAACTCGTCGCCTGCCGCGTCGTGATGGGGATCGGCGCGGCGGCCGTCATGCCCGCCACCCTCTCCATCTTGACCAATGTCTTCACCGTGCCCGCCGAACGGGCCAAGGCCATCGCCATGTGGTCGGCGGTCGCCGGTCTCGGGGTCGTGATCGGCCCGACCCTCGGTGGGTGGCTCCTCGAGCACTTCGCCTGGGGCTCGATCTTCATGGTCAACCTGCCGATCGTCGGCGTGGCCCTCGTCGCCGGGCGTCTGGTCGTCCCTCCGTCGGCGAACCCTCATCCCCGGGCTCTCGACCCGGCCGGCGCTCTGCTGTCCATGGCCGGGATCGTCTCCGTCGTCTACGCCATCATCGAGGCCCCGTCGCATGGCTGGCTCAGCCCCGTCACTCTGGGAACCGTCTCGGTGGGCCTGGCGCTGCTCGTGAGCTTTGGCTTTTTCGAGCTGCACAGTACGCATCCGATGGTCGACCTGCGCATCTTCGCCAACGGCCGCTTCAGCGCGGCCAGCTTCGCTGTGACCATGATCTTCCTGGCCCTGTTCGGGTGGCTGTTCCTCTTCACCCAGCAGCTCCAGTTCGTCCTCGGGTACTCGGCGCTCCAGGCCGGCGTGCGCTGCCTTCCCTTCGCCCTCACCATGGGGGTGGCCTCGGCGCAGTCGGCCAAGGTGGCGGCCCGGGTCGGCACCACGGTGGTTGTCACAGCTGGTCTGGCGGCGATGGCGGTCGGTTTCGGCGTGCTGTCGATGGCAACCGAGCACAGCGGCTACCCGATACTCATGGTGGCCAGCATGATGGTCGCCGCCGGGATGGGCCTGGCCATGGCCCCGGCCACTGAGTCGATCATGGGCTCGCTGCCTCGGACCCAGGCCGGCGTGGGCTCGGCCGTCAACGACACCACCCGGTTCGTCGGCGGCGCCCTCGGAGTGGCTCTCACCGGTTCAATCGCCTCCTCGGTCTTCACCAGCCACCTCCGTCCCGTGCTCACCCACCTGCCGGCTGGCTACGTCGCCGAGGCGAAGAGCTCGATCGGTGGCGCCGTCACTGTCGGGCAGCATGCTCCGGGGTCATTCGGACAGTCCATCGTCGACATGGCCCGCCAGGCGTTCATGGCCGGTTCCGACCGGGCGATGCTCGTCGCCGTCGTGGCCGCCGCCCTCGGTTCGCTGGTGGCCGCCCGGTTCTTGCCGGCCCGGGCGATGGTGCCAGCCCCTGGGCCAGCTGCTGAGGTCGCGCCCGCAGGTTTCGAGCAAGTCAACCCCGCCATGACCACCATGGCTTCGTCCACCGTCAGTTAGCCACCAAGAACCAACGACACAGCAGGAGAAACGATCATGACGACTTCAATCATTCAAGAGGGCACCTCGACAGTGACCCTGGTCAACGTCTTCACTGTCGACCCGAAGGACCAGCAGCGACTCGTCGAGCGCTGGCAGCAGGCCACGGACGAAGTGATCCGCCACCTCCCGGGCTTCATCTCTGCGAATGTCCACCGGAGCCTCGACGGCACCAGGGTGATCAACTACGCGCAGTGGGAGAGTCAGGATGCGTTCGACGCCATGCGGCTCAATCCCGAGGCGGCTGCATGTCTCAGGGAGCTCGGTCAGATCGGGACTCCAGCGCCTGTCGTGTGCGAGGTGGTGTCGGTTCACCACGCGTGACGCCGAGCGGAGTTCGATCTGAGATTTTGGATCGGGGCGACAAAGAAGGCCCAACCTCTGGTTGGGCCTTCTTTGCGCGTGGCAGGTCGAGATCAAAAGCGCCGGTAACTCGTCGTGGGCCCAAGTGCCGATTGGCCTTTCGACCGCTCAACCTCATTACCGGCTAGCTCGAGTTCATCCCGCATCGGAACGGCCCTTGCTGGACGGTCTGGTCCGCCAGGTCCGCACGTCTCCCGACGTCGTCGTAGCCTTTATTGCACGTCCAAAGGACAACCTCAGATGTCAGTCGACTTCTGCCTCCGAACGCAGCCGCACTTTCGGGCTAGGGCCGTTCCGCCGCAAGCTCGGTCATTCAGTTCGTCAACTGAGGTGTCTCGACCTCGAGAACATTGGTCGCCTCTATTGAGGGCTCGCGAGGGCCGGCTCAGTCGACGGGCATCTCCACTTGTTCGAATTCGATGCGGATGGCATCGACGTGTCTAGGTTCGTGTCTAGAACTCCCGCATCCTTGGGCCTAGTGGACCGCGCCGAACCAGAGTCATAAGTCCCTGACCTCCACTTCTGCCGTCTGCAGCCGTCCAGTCGGAGGGCCCAGAGCCTTCATGCTCTATTACGATATCTAGCTCGACCCGGGATTTGCGGTAATTATCCCATCGTCAACT
>JBEKMC010000174.1:0-4572 GCA_050008715.1 Acidimicrobiales bacterium
GTGCTCGCAGGCGGCCTCGCGCCGGCGGTCCCGGCGTCATGGCAAACAGTGTCGTTCGCAGGTCTGCGCTTGTCGGTCCCGGCGAACTGGCCCGTCACGCGGACATCGGGGACGCCGGCCGGCCTCGGGAACCTTTGCTCGTCGCCGGGCGTGGCCTTCCCCGACAACACCGCCGCTCTGCTGAGCTTCGGTGTGACCCTCAGCACCGACGCGCACCTGCTCGCGCCCCCGGTGTGTGCCACTGGATCGCACTACAACACCGTGCAGCCCCCGATGGACGGCGTACAGGTCGACTCAGGGCGTCATCCGCACTTCCAGGTGACGCTGAGCTTTCCGAAGCAACGCTGCTTCCGCCTGCACGGACTGACGGCCTGCCCAGGTACCGCCCCCGCCTACTCGATCCTCGTCGTCTGGGTGAACGTGCCGGGGAGGGCCGTGCGCGTCCTCGTCTCCATCGGGCTCGGCGGCGACGGCGCCATCGCCCGCACGATCCTCCACTCCCTCCGAGCCGCCTAGTCGGTCAGCTGACGGAGCTTGCCCTGCCGCAGCACCGTGGTGGTGCTGTCAGCCTGTGCCGCTGCACCGCTGCACCGCTGCGTCGCGGCCGTCAGGGTTGGGGCGCGGCCGTCAGGTTTGCGTCGGGCGGCTCGAGCCCGGTCCCTGTGCCCTTACTTCCTCGACACGGGCAAAGGCGTCCCGCAGCTCGTCGATCCACTCTGACTCGTTCCTGCCGACCAGCTCCACGCACCAGGCGAGGGCCTCGCTCCGGCTCCGGGCGATGCCGGCGTCGATGAGCGTGTCCAGCACCTGGCGCTGCGACATCCGCAACCGCGTCATCACGGGCACGTTCGCAGTCGTGAAGAGCCGAGTGGTGCTGCCGGCCGTCGCCCCCCAGGAGACGACGCGCCCGAAGCGGGCCTGTGCCTCCTCGGCGATGCGCATCCGGTGCTCGCGGGTGTCCTCGCGGAACCTTTCGATGCGCGCCTCTTCTGCGGTCGTGGTCGCCTCGGCCGTGGCGCCCTGCTCGAGCTCGACCGGGCTGAGGGACCCGACGACGAGGATCTCGTCGTTGTCGACCGTCACCTCGGGGCCACCGGTGTAGAAGTCGTCGGGGAGCCGGCCCGTAAACCAGGCCTTCATCTCGGCCCGCTGTTCGGCGGAGGGGCGTTCCTCGGAGGCTGCGGCCCAGCGGCCCCGACCCCAACGCGGCCCAGGCCCGCGACGACCGCTCCGCTGGCGGGGCTCGCGTTGATGTTCGTGCTCATGTTCATGTTCTTTGTAAGTCATGAATATATATTACACAATTACAAGTGATCGACAAGGCTCGCGCACGAGCGATCAGGCAAGGCTCACCATGACGGCGAGGCGCGTGCAGCCCATCGCCCCTCCTCCCTGCTGAGCGAGATCGCCAAGCCGAAGCAACGTTGCAGCGAGCGCTCGGTCATTACCTCCTCGACCGGGCCGGAGGCGATGACGGCTCCCCCGCGCAAGAAGAGGACGTGCGAGGTCGTCGCCGGGAGCTCCTCGAGGTTGTGGCTGACGTGCACCGTCGTCGGTGAGCCCCGGGAACGGGCGAGAGCTGTCAGGGCGAGGACGAGCGCCTCCCGGCCGGGAAGGTCGACGCCGGCACAAGGCTCGTCGAGGAGCAACAGGGGATGCTCGACGAATAGGGACCGGGCGAGCAAGACGCGCTGGCGCTCGCCCTGCGAACAGGAGGCGAAGGCACGATCGGCGAGCGGTGCACAGCCGAGAGCGGCGAGGATCTGCAGGCCCCGCACCCGATCGGCCTCGCTGGTTTGCGCCCACCAGGGAGCGAGGACTCCGCGTCCGCCCGTGAGCACCACCGAAAGTGCGCTCGCGGAGGACGGGAGACGATCGGCGACCGCATGGCTGACCACCCCTACCCGGGAGCGGAGCAACCGGAGGTCCGCCGCCCCGAGTCGGGCGCCGAGCACCGTCACGGTCCCCGAGGAGGGATGGCGCTCGGCTCCGAGCAGGCGCAACAGCGTCGTCTTGCCCGCCCCGTTCGGGCCTAGCACTGCCCAGTGCTCCCCCTTGCGGATGGCGAGCGAGACCGGTCCGAGGAGCCGGACCCCATCTGGTGTCACGACGGTGGCCCTGTCCAGCAAGGCGGCGAACGCCTTGTCCGACTCGGCTTCCTCTTCCGCCACCCGCTCGCTCCCCATAGCGGGGCGAAGTCTCGCACGCTGGGGCCGCTGAGCAGCCGAGGCCCGCCCACGCCGATGCCCGCGATGCCTCGGAGCAGCTCGACAGGGCTTTAGGACGGTCGCGGACGGGCCCTTTGACCTGCTCCGTTATCTTGGGAACATCATGATGCTCAAAACGGTTGAGTGTCTAAGACTCAACTGAGAGGAAAGATCTACTCGTGTCCAAGACTCAACAGCTTCCAGTCCTGCCGATGGCCGATGTGGTCGTGCTCCCAGGCATGGTCGTGCCGGTGCAGCTCGACGATTCGGAACGGCAGGCTGCCATCGACGCGGCCCAGGCGGGTGCCAGTGACCGGGTGCTTCTCGTGCCCCGCCTCGAGGGCAAATACGCCACCGTCGGTGTCGTGGCCACGATCGAGCAGCTCGGCAAGCTCCCCGGCGGCGAGCCAGCCGCTGTCTTGCGCGCCACCGGGCGCGCCCGCGTCGGCTCCGGTGTCACCGGTCCCGGCTCGGCTCTGTGGGTCGAGGCGGAGATCCTCGACGACGTCGTCGATGGAGACGCCGTCGCCGAGCTCGCCCGTGAGTACAAGAGCATCGTCGTCTCCATCCTCCAACAACGCGGTGCCTGGCAGGTGATCGACTCCGTCCAGCGCATCTCCGATCCCGGCGAGCTGTCGGACCTGGCCGGCTACGCCCCCTATGTGACGAACGACCAGAAGCTCTGGCTTCTCGAGACCGTCGAGGTCTCGGAACGCCTCGCCAAGCTGATCGAATGGGGGCGGGAGCATCTCGCCGAGCTCGACGTCGCCGAGCGCATCCGCAGCGACGTGCACGAGGGCATGGAGAAGAGCCAGCGCGAGTTCCTGCTCCGCCAGCAGCTTCAAGCGATCCGCAAGGAGCTGGGCGAGAGCGAGCCTGACGGCGCCGACGACTACCGTGCACGCGTGGAGGCCGCCGATCTTCCCGACAAGGTCCTCGAAGCGGCGCTGCGCGAGGTCGGGCGGCTCGAGCGCGCGAGCGACCAGAGCCCCGAGGCGGGCTGGATCCGGACCTGGCTGGACACGGTGCTCGAACTGCCGTGGAACGTCCGCACCGATGACAACAATGACGTCAAGGCCGCCCGTGAGGTGCTGGACGCCGACCACGAGGGCCTCGAGGACGTGAAGGACCGCATCACCGAGTACCTCGCGGTGCGCAAGCTGCGCCAGGAGCGCGGCATCGAGGCCGATCCCCGTTCGGGAGCGATCCTGACGCTGATCGGCCCGCCCGGCACCGGCAAGACCTCGATCGGCGAATCGATCGCCCGTGCGACCGGACGTGAGTTCGTGCGCATGTCGCTCGGTGGCGTCCGCGACGAGGCCGAGATTCGCGGCCACCGGCGCACCTACATCGGCGCCCTGCCGGGGCGCCTGGTGCGTGCGCTGCGTGACGCGGGCACGATGAACCCGGTGATTCTGCTCGACGAGGTCGACAAGGTCGGGGCGGACTGGCGAGGCGATCCCAGCTCAGCGCTGCTCGAAGTGCTTGATCCGGCCCAGAACCACAGCTTCCGCGACCACTACCTGGACGTCGAACTGGACCTGAGTCAGGTGCTGTTCATCGCGACCGCCAACCAGGCCGACACGATCCCCGGCCCGCTCCTCGACCGCATGGAGGTCATCTCCTTCGACGGGTACACCGGCGAGGAGAAGCTGGCGATCGCCAAGGGGTACCTGTGGCCGCGCCAGCGAGACCGCAACGGGCTGCTTGACGGCGAGGTCGTGATCTCGGACGAGCTCGTGCGGACCGTGATCTCGGAGTACACCCGCGAAGCCGGCGTACGCAACCTGGAGCGCGAGCTCGGCAAGCTGCTGCGCAAGACCGCCACACGGATCGCCTCCGACAAGGCCACCGCGCCGGTGGAGATCGATCTCGCGGCGATCCGCGACGCTCTAGGGCGCCAGAAGCTCTTCCAGGAGTCGGCCGCGCGCACCGCGGTGCCCGGCGTCGCAACCGGGTTGGCCGTCACCGGTGCAGGCGGCGACGTGTTGTTCGTCGAGGCGACCTCGATGAGTTCGCACGGTTCCTCAGCCGGGCTGGTCCTCACCGGTCAGCTGGGCGATGTGATGAAGGAGTCCGCGAAGATCGCGCTCTCCTACGTCCGCGGCCACGCGGCGGAGCTGGGCATTCCCGAGGATGCCTTCGAGGAGCGCGAATTCCACATCCACGTGCCGGCCGGAGCAATTCCCAAGGACGGTCCGAGTGCTGGCGTCACGATGGTCACGGCACTCGCCTCGCTGCTTTCAGGCAGGCCGGTGAAGCACACCGTCGGCATGACCGGTGAGGTCACGCTGCAGGGACGGGTGCTGCCGATCGGAGGCCTCAAGCAGAAGGCTCTGGCGGCCAACGCGGCGGGCCTCACCGA
>JBEKMC010000175.1:0-4547 GCA_050008715.1 Acidimicrobiales bacterium
ATCTGGCGACGAAGTATGGCGAGCTGATGACGAAGCACCGCGATCTCGACGTCCTTCTCGTCTGGAGTCGGACCGATTCGAAGCAGGTTGAGCGGGCTTCGAACCAGGAGTCCGACCCCCTGCTCCTTGAGGATGGCACCAACGCCTACATCTATGGCCCCCAGGTCTTTGGCGGCGACGCTCCGGTCGAGCAGATATCACTCTCGGGCAGCCACCCGAGCTACCTCACCTCCACACCGTCCGGAGTCCAGCTTGTCTTCAACGGCTCTGACACTGTGCTGAACAAATCCTCCTATTCCACCTACGGGGCGCAGACCAACAGCTCCTCCGCCGCAACCCCATTCGGATTCCAAGGCGGCTACACCGATCCCAGCGGGCTCCTTTACCTCATCCATCGCTATTACGATCCAGCCACGGGCCAATTCCTGAGCGTGGATCCCTATCTCTCCACGACGCAGCAGCCATATGAATTTGCAGGTAGTGACCCAGTTAATCAGACCGACCCACTTGGGTTGAAGAGTTGCGGCTGGAACCCGTTCTGCTACGTGGGAAGCGCCTATAGCAAGGCCGTGCACACTTACCAGCGAACCGTCGCAGCATTCGACTCTGTTTCCCAAACACTAGCTCGATTTGCCAAAGCACATTGGCGATTGGCGATCGCAGTGACGGCCATCGCCGCTGGATTGGCAGCGATTGTCCTTACCGGAGGAGCGGCGCTGGCACCCACTCTGGCGCTGGCTGAGAGCCTATCTGGTGCGGCTGATGCGGCGGCATTTGTCGCGACGATCGCTGACATCGGAGGATGTATCACTGGACATGGAGGAGCAAAGGTCGCAAGTTGTGTAGCCGCTGCAACGGGTAGCGTAGGTAGTGGTCTGGCCCTGTTCAAAGGACTCTCTGCAGCCGCTGGAACTTCCAGCAGCTTGGTTGGTACTGGGAGCTTCTGGGCCACTCAAGGGAAGAATATTTGGACTGCGCAATTCGGTGGTTGGTCGGTGTTGACTGGCATCGCTTCGGCAGCAGGCGATCACAATAAATAAGGCGGGGGCTCAGACAGTAGTAGTACGCTTGAGGCTTGATGCTAAATTGGCTGAGAGAAGTTCATACTCGGATTATCGAGAACACCACCCGACAAAGTGGTCCGACGGCCGCTCGTTACCGTTGGCAGGCTGCTCGGGCCCAGATCGCCCTCGTAGTGGGCTTAAATTTAGCCACCTGGGTGACGATTTGTGGAGTGATTCTTGGAGAATCGACCGTGATTCAGATTGGCCTTGCGCTCCTGTTCGTCCCAACGGTTTCGGTAGTGGCGATGCTCTTCCTACGACACCGATACTTCACCTCCGCGGGTAAAGAGTTTGGGCTCAAGGTTACATGGAGACATCCCGTTCCCATCGAAGAGGATCGCTTTAGATCGTGGTGCACTGCCCATGGCGTCACTTCATATGCAGACCGCGATTTGGATCGAAAGGAGCGTGGCCAGTAGACGACGGTGACCAAAGTTCACCGGGACCGCAATGCGATGCGCTATTTTTCGATCCTCACTCAACACAACCGCATCCGCCTGACTTTAAGGGGAGCCCTCATCGAGGACGCCTTCGGATGCCAATGACGCGAGCGACTCCATGCGGATGCTCCGGTACCTACTCGGATTAATCGGCAGCCTCGACAACCTCCCCGATTGCTGATCCGTCATCGAACAATTTCCCCACCGTCGCACCAGCGTGCGGAAACTATATGCCGGCTCCTCCTCTTCTGATGTCTCAAGGCGACGATAACTAGGGATTATACGAAGCACCCCAAACAACCATTCGCTTTGAAACAAGGGCGCAGCCACGCGTATTGCGAATAGCACCTCACCGTCCGAAGCGTCGCCATTTCTCGGGTGGTGTATTCAGGCCAACCCGACGATTTCCCTCCTCACCATCGAGGGGTGCCATTGCCCAACCTTCAGCTCAAGATTCACTGCTCGATATGAGCACACGCCTGCATTGTACAATGCCCCGCCCTTCGGGCGGTTCCGACCCGCGTGCGCGGGCCGGGTCGGTTGATCACCGGAGTCGGCGTCGTCCGAGGGTGACGTTGGGCGCGCCCTGACGGCCAAACGCGTCGCTGACCAGGGAGGGTGACATTGACTTAGACCGGTCGCAGATGATCCCCGACAAGAGCTCGATTAGTAGGACGCACCCTCTGGCCTCGGAAGATGACGTGCGGGGTGACGTCCATCCGGATCATGAAGCCCCATGGCCGATTCTCTGTTCGTGGGGTCTCCGATCGGTGCGCTCCGGTGTTCTCGATAGGACGCCTCGGTGTTGCCACCGGTGCGGACTACTACCTCGAACGCGTCGCCAATTCCGTCGACGACTACTACCTCGGCCACGGCGAGGCACCGGGACAGTGGATCGGAGCGACATCGGCGAGCCTCGGGCTCATCCGTGAGGTGGACCCCGCCGCGCTCCGGAACCTGCTCGACGGGCGCGGCGCCGATGGGACCGACCTCGGCATCGTGCACCGGGAGAAGCGTCGCCCCGGGTATGACCTCACGTTCTCGGCCCCCAAGAGCGTCTCGCTCCTGTGGACCTTCGGCTCACCCGACGTCCGTGACAGGATCTCATCCGCCCACGCCCGAGCCGTGGCAGGGGTCATCGACCACCTGTCGCGCGAGGCGTGCGTGGTGCGTCGGGGAGCGAATGGCAAAGACAGCTACGTAGGGTCCGGGTTCCTCGCCGCGGCATTTCGCCATCGCACCAGTCGGGCCGGTGATCCGCAGGTGCACACGCACGTCCTCGTGCCCAATGTCGTCCTCGGCGAGGACGGGCGCTGGAGCGCTCCGGACGGCCGTCAGCTCTACCGGTGGCAGAAGGCCGCGAGCGCGATGTACCAATCGGCGCTACGCGCCGAGCTCTCCAGTCTGGGCCTCGCCTGGGAGGTGCGGCGCAGCGGGCTGGGCGAAGTGTCGGGGGTCCCCCAGGAAGTCCTGCGGGCGTTCTCCAAACGCCGGGTAGAGGTCGAAAAGGCCCTGGCCGATCGAGGGCTCGACTCCGCCCGCGCCGCGGAGGTGGCCACGCTCTCCACCCGCAGTGCCAAGCCGGAGGTGACCCGGTCCACCGAGACCTTGCGGGCCGGCTGGGAGAACGAGCTCGCTGCGGTTGCCGTGCCAGACGACGAGGGTGGCTTCAGAGCTGCCAGCATCGAAGACGTCCTTGGTGTCGTCGACAGCCACCGCACGCGTGACGCCGAGGTCGACACCGAAGCGATCTTCGCCGTCCTGGCCGGGGAGCACGGGGTGGCTGTCTTGGACTACGACCTCGACGCGGCGTCGAGTGCCCGGGCGGTTCCGCTCACCCTGTTGGCCTCGACCTTCAGCCGCCGCGACGCCCTGTGGGCGTTGGCCAAGGCCTTCGACGCCACCACCGCCGAGGTAGTCGCCCTCACCGACGAGTTGCTCGCCCGCCCGAGCGTCGTCCGCGTCCTCAGCGGCCCGGGCGCTGATATGGAGCAGATCCGAATCAGGCCAGGGACTCTCCCCGCCGCGAGCCCCGGCGACCGCCGGTACTCGACCATGGAGATGCTGAGCGTCGAACGCCGCATCACCGAATCCGCCCAGCGCCGCATCGGTGCCGGCTCGGGCCAGGTGAGTGCCGAAGGGGTGGCAAAGGCACTCGACGCCCATCCTCTTCTCGACATCGAGCAGCGCAAGGGAGTCGAGATGCTCCTCAGCTCGGGCAACGGCCTCGAGGTGGTCATCGGTCAGGCCGGGACGGGCAAGTCGACCATGCTCGGCGCAGCCCGGGTCGGCTGGCAGGAAGCGGGGTACGAGGTCATCGGGGTGGCCGTCGCCTCGCGCACCGCCGCCGCGCTCGAAGCCTCCACCGGGATCCGGTCCTCCACCATGGCCCGCCTCCTCATCGACCTCGGAGCTCCCGGTGGTGTCGGTCTCAGCGCTCGCCACGTGGTCGTCATCGAGGAGGCGTCGATGGTGGGGAGCCGATCGCTCGATCTCGTTCAGCGCTACGCCGATGCAGTGGGCGCCAAGGTGGTCCTGGTCGGCGATAACCGCCAGCTCTCCTCCATCGACGCCGGCGGGGCGCTGCGGACCTTGTCACGAGAACTCGGTACCCAAGTGGTCGAGCTCACCACCAACCGACGCCAGGCCGGAGTGGACCAGGCCTGGGAACGCGACGCTCTGGACCGGCTCCGAAACGGTGACATCGCACCCGCCGTGGCTGCCTACATCGAACACGGACGGCTCACGCTGGCCGAAGACCTCGAAATGGCCCGGGCCCACCTGATCGAGGCGTGGTGGGCAGTGCACGAGCAGTCGAGCGCCATCTTGGCCGTGGCACGCTCCGACGTGGCCGCGCTCAACGACCTGGCCCGGGAGCGGCGCAGCGCCGCTGGCGAGCTAGGGCCGGAGCGGCGCATGGCCTCGGGCAAGGCTTTCTCTGTTGGCGACCGGGTGCTGTTCGAGAAGAACGAACGAGTGGCAGCGCTACGCGGTCCAGTGGGTGCCGAGGAGTCGATCGTACAAATACGCAACGGCACCTTCG
>JBEKMC010000176.1:0-4524 GCA_050008715.1 Acidimicrobiales bacterium
TCTCGAGTTCCACGGAGGTCACGGTGTCGGCCGTGCGATGCACGAGGATCCCTTTGTTCCGAATGAGGGCAGAGCGGGCCGTGGCTATCGGCTCCGACCCGGGCTCGTCATCGCCATTGAACCCATGCTGATCTCGGGCGGCACCGACGGCTACGTCACCGATCGCGACGGATGGACCCTCCGGACCGCCAGCGGCGCCAGAGCCGCCCACAGCGAGCACACCATCGCAGTCACCGAACAGGGTCCCGTCGTTCTCACTGCTCTTTGACGTTCATCTTCAGATCGGAAGGGCGCTTGCAGCCGTACCGGCGCCGGGATCCGACGCTCGGGACGCCGGCAGGTCAGCCTGGGTCGGCCGAGACCGGCTCGTCGGGCGGCGCCCCGGGCCCTCGCCCGTCTCCCACTGGGGCTGAGCTACCCACGAGCGGCGACGTGAGCACAACGTCGCCGTCCTCGGGCACGAGCGTCGGAGTCGCCCGGTTGAGCGTCTCGCCGGCGAAGAACGACGGGCTGGCGAATCGCATGTACACGAGGGCGACGAGGCCGATCACGAAGGAGACGAAGAAGATCAGGAACGTGCCGCCGACCTGCGCGTGCGGGACGAACGGAAGCTTCCAGGACGTCCAGCTCACCCCGCTCGAGTAGCTCCAGTCCGTCTTGATGCTCCAGATCATGGCGGAATAGAGGATGAGGCCTCCGAAGCTCGGGAGGAGGGCCTTCATCCAGAGGTCGCGACGGCTGCGGCTCAGCACCTTTCTGAAGTACCACGTGCAGGTGAAGCCCGTGAGGCCGTAGTAGAAGGCGATCCAGATGCCGATGGAGGTGACGGAGTCGGCGATGACGTTGCCACTCGAGAGGTAGTTCATGCCGGCGTACATGACCACGGAGATGGCGCCCATGGTGAGGGTGGCCACCGTCGGGGTGAGGTACTGCCGGTGGACCTTGCCGAAGGAGTCGGGCAGGGCCTTGTACACGCCCATCGAGAGAGCCGTGCGGGCGGTCGGGAGGATCGTCGTCTGGGCGGAGGCGGCGGCAGAGGTGAGGACCATGAGGAGGAGCAGATGGGAGAAGACCTTGCCGACGACGGCAGAGCCGAAGACGGCGGTCCCGAGGACGGAGATGACGTCGGAGGCGTGCGCCGGGTTGAGCAGGCCGATTCCGGTCGTGCCCTCTCCGGCGAAGGCCTGTGCCGCCAGGGTGACCATGAGGTAGATGACGAGGAGGATGACGGTGGAGGTGATGCCGGCGAGGCCGGGCACGCGGTCCTTGTCTTTCGTCTCCTCGTTGATCGACAGCGAGGTGTCCCAGCCCCAGTAGATGAACAGCATGAGGATGAGGCCGTCGACGAGGTTGGAGAACGAGTGGGCCTGCAGGGGATTGAACCAGCTCAGGCGCGGCATGAGGTAGCCGTGGGGGGCATCGCCGAGGCCCACGCGGGTGAGCGCTACCACGGCGAAGACGACGAGCATGACGAGCTCGATGGCGAGCAGGACCCGCTGCACGCGGGCCGACACCTCGATGCCGCGGAAGCAGACCCAGGTCATGGCGACGAGCCAGATCACGCCGAGGAGCAGCACCCAGGTGCTGGTGGGGTCTTGGCCGATCCCGTTGGCGTTCACGAGCAGGAAGCTGTACTGGCTCGAGACCTGGGCGAGGCTCGCCATGACGAGCACGTCGGAGGCGATGATCCCCCAGCCGCCGAGCCAGCCCACACGCGGGCCGAAGGTGCGCGTCGCCCAGGTGAAGGTCGTGCCGCAGTCAGGGTCGACCTTGTTGAGCTCGTTGTAGCCGAGGGAGATGAGCAGGATCGGGACGAAGGCGATGACGGCGACAAGGGGGGCGCGGAGGCCGACGGCGAGGGCGATGGCGCCGAGGGTGGCGGCGATGCTGTAGGCGGGAGCCGTGGAGGCGACGCCGATGACGACGCTCGAGACGAGCCCGAGGGCACCCGGCTTGAGGCCCTTGTCGGCTCGGTCCTCCATCGTGTCGGGCGCGCCTGGCGCTGACGGGCGGAACGCTGGTGCCTCTGCTGTGCTCATCACCATGAGAGAAGCCCCTTTCACTCGACCCAAGATGTGCTGTAAACCGGTTTGCCCCTCGGCGGTAGGGACTTTCGGCTCTAGTCCTTGGTCCTTTGTGGTCGCACAATCGGGCTGACTGAGGGAGAGTTGCGTTCGGTCATCTGCCGACGACGCCGCAAGCCCAGTCAGGCCACCGCGGCCTGCTCTCGCCAGCCGAGAGGAGGAAGCGATGCGTGTTCTTGTTGTCGGTGCTGGTGGCGTCGGGCGGGCGTTCGCGCACATCGCCGCGCGGAGAGGTGCCTTCGAGAAGGTGGTCCTCGGCGACTACGACCTGTCGAGGGCCGAGCTCGCCGCGGGCGCCTCGGACCGATTCACCGGAGTGAAGCTTGACGCCTCCGACGAACGGGCCGTCGTCGAGCTGCTGCGGGAGGAACGGCTCGATGCGCTGGTGAACGCCTGCGACCCCCGTTTCGTCATGCCGCTGTACCGTGCCGCCCTCGAGGCGGAAGTGACCTACCTCGACATGGCGATGTCGCTGTCGCAGCCGCACCCGACGGACCCGTATCGCGCCACCGGCGTGAAGCTCGGCGACGAGCAGTTCGAGCTCGCCTCGAAGTTCGAGGAGCGGGGTCTCCTCGCCCTCGCGGGGATGGGCGTCGAGCCCGGACTGTCGGACGTCTTCGCCAGTTACGCAGCCGAGAAGCTCTTCGCCACGATCGACGAGGTGGGCGTGCGCGACGGGGCCAACCTCGTCGTCGAGGGCTACGACTTCTGCCCGACGTTCTCCATCTGGACGACCATCGAGGAGTGCCTGAACCCGCCGATCATCTGGGAGAAGGGCCGCGGCTGGTACACGACCGAACCGTTCAGCGAACCGGAGACGTTCATGTTCCCGGCGGGCATCGGTCCGGTCGAGTGCGTGAACGTGGAGCACGAGGAGGTGCTCCTCATCCCCCGCTGGGTGGAGTGCGACCGCGTGACGTTCAAGTACGGCCTCGGTGACGAGTTCATCGGCGTCCTGAAGACGATCCATATGCTCGGCCTCGACTCCACCAAGCCCGTGAACGTGCCGGGCGGGAGCGTCTCGCCCCGCGACGTCGTGGCAGCCGGCCTGCCGGATCCGGCCGAGATCGGCCACCTCATGCACGGCGTCACCTGTGCCGGGACCTGGGTGACCGGCATGGGCGTGAACGGCAAGCGCCGCGAGGTCTACCTCCACCACGCCGTCGACAACGACTGGTGCATGAGCGAGTACGACTCCCAGGCCGTCGTCTGGCAGACCGCCATCAACCCCGTGCTCGCACTCGAGCTCATCGACACGGGCACCTGGAAGGGCGTCGGGCTCCTCGGCCCCGAAGCGCTGCCAGCCGAGCCCTTCCTCGACCTTCTCAACGACAGCGGTGCGCCCTGGGCGTGTGACGAGCGCACTCCGCGCTGACGAGCAACGCCCTCCACCGCGTTGAGAGGCTCCCGGCCGACCGGCAGGCGCATTTCTGCCGGCGGGTCGGCCGGGGGATGGGGTGACGGCCCACTCCCATGCCGGGCCGAGCGAGCGCCCGCCGCCGTCTTGGCGTCAGGTTCCCGGCATCTGCCTACGAGCGGCGCCGGCTCGTGCAGTTGGGTTCAGACCGGCCCCTCGACCGCGAAACCCAGATCCTTGGCGGCGTCCGCCATCCGACGGTCGTAGGTGACGACGGCCCGCAGTTCAGGACCAACGAGCTGGACGGCGGCAAGATGGATCGCATCGAGACTTCGTAGCTGGACGTTCGGGGCCAACGTCGCGGCGCGGTCGAGCAGCTCGGTGCTCAGCAGGACCTGGTCGAGGCGGGAGAGCTGCCGACGTGCCTGCGCGAGAGCGGCGGGACCACCGGTGAGGACCGCTCTCAGCACTTCGACCCGGGCGAGTGCGCTCGTCACGAGCCGGTCGGCGCGGTGACGCCGGAGAAACCGCCGCAACGCTTCCGACTCCGCCTCTCGCTGGACGAGCTTCACCAAGGCGGACGAGTCGAGGTAGAGCCTCATCGCTCCTCGGCGCGCATCGCTGCCAGTCGCGCCGAGACGTCGATGCCGTAGTCCTTCGGTGCGTCAGCGACCACATCGCCAATACCGGTCGCAGCGAGGACCTGGCCGCTGGCCACGAGGTCCTGCCATCGGTCTTCGTGGGTGGGAACAAGAAGCGCGACGGCCCGCCCTCGATCGGTTACCTCAATCGTCTCCCCCGTTGCGACCCGGGCCAAGTAGCGACTTGCATGTTGGCGAAGCTCTCTGATCCCGATCCGTTCCACAGTGCTACATAGTAGCACCATGGAACCGGCAGCTAGCTCGTCGAGTGGCACAACTTGCTTCTCATGTAGCTATATGGCTAACTAGCGACTATGGCAGCTTTCCCCCTCAAACCCATGCGCATAGCCGTCACCGGAGGGACGGGGTTCGTCGGCGGCCACCTCGCCGCGACTCTGTCGAAGCTCGGCCACGACGTGGTTGTCCACGTTCCCGATCTCTC
>JBEKMC010000177.1:0-4386 GCA_050008715.1 Acidimicrobiales bacterium
CGCCTGGTCGCCGTCCCTCAGCGCTTTGTAGAGCATGGCGGCAATCTCTTCGGGCGTCACGAGCTCACCGCCGCCGGCACCGGCCTCGCCCTCTCCCCTGCCGGCGCCCGGTGCGCCTTCGGCGTTCTCCGAGCGGTCCGACCCCGACCCTTGCCCGTCGATGTCGAACTGCGGCCCGCGCATCGAGAAGTACACCTCGAATGCAGTGTCGAAGGCGCGCCAGTGTGCCGACGACTTCACGAGCGTCGCTCCGAGGGCGTACTTGATGGCCTGGCGGTCCTCCAAGGGCAGGTGGTGGATCGCCTCGGCGGCATCGGCCGCCTCGGTGACCGACACGGGGAGGCCGGCGCGGCGCAGTTCTTGGACGAAGCCCGTCAGTACGTCAAGCACGACGCCTCCATCGCCTCACCACGTCTCGCCGGCATCGGCCGCCGGCGGTCACGACCCCGGCTTGGCGGAGTTGAGCTCCTTGGCGGCGGCATCGATGTCCGAGCGGTACTTGAGCAGGAGGTGGAGCGTCTCGGTGGCGATCTTCTCGTCGACGCTCTCGATGCCGAGCAGGACGAGGGTCCGGGCCCAGTCGAGGGTCTCGGAGATCGAGGGGTGTTTCTTCAGGTCGAGCGATCGCAGGGAGCGGACGATGCGGGCGACCTGGTCGGCCAACTCGTTGGAGATTCCGGGCACCTTCGTGAGCACGATCTCGCGCTCACGCTCGACGGACGGGTAGTCGAGGTGGAGGAACAAGCAGCGGCGCTTCAAAGCCTCGGACAGCTCGCGGGTGTTGTTCGACGTGAGGAACACGAGCGGGATCTGCGTCGCCTTCACCGTGCCGAGCTCGGGGATCGATACCTGGTAGTCGCTCAGGATCTCGAGGAGGAGCGCCTCGGTCTCGATCTCGAGGCGGTCGACCTCGTCGACGAGGAGAACGACCGGTTCGGTCGCCCGGATCGCCTCGAGAAGCGGGCGCGTGAGGAGGAACTCCTCGGAGAAGATGTCGTCCTCGATCTCCTCCCAGCCGGCACGGTGCTCACCCGGCTCGGCGGCGTTCTCGACCTGGATGCGAAGCAGCTGCTTCTTGTAGTTCCACTCGTAGAGGGCCTTCGACTCGTCGAGGCCCTCGTAGCACTGCAGGCGGATGAGGCGGGCGCCGAGCAGGCGGGCGACCGACTTGGCCAGCTCGGTCTTGCCGGTGCCGGCGGGTCCCTCCACGAGGACCGGCTTTGCGAGCCGGTCGGCCAGGTACACGACGCCGGCGAGACCGTCGTCGGCGAGATATGCGACGGTGGCGAGGGCATCGCGCAATGCGTGGATGGACTCGAAACGAGGCTCCCCCGTCGGCAACCCGTCGCTCCATGGAGCCCGCACGACCTCTGCGGTGACGCCATCGCCGACTGCATCCGTGCCGGTGGCCGCTTCGTCTCCTGACGTTCCCGCTGTCACGTCCTGACCTGCCCTTCTCCGTAGACGACGTACTTCACCGAGGTGAGCGCCTGCAGACCCATGGGTCCGCGGGCATGCAGCTTCTGGGTGGAGATCCCGACCTCTGCGCCGAGCCCGAGCTCCCCGCCGTCGACGAACCGGGTCGACGCGTTCACCACGACCGCGGCAGCATCGACTTCGCGCACGAAACGCTGCGCAGCGCCGAGATCGCCTGTCACGATCGCTTCGGAATGACCCGAACCGTAGTGGGCGATGTGGGCGATGGCCGCATCGAGATCGTCGACGACGGCGACGGACGCCTTGAGATCGAGGTACTCCCGGGCGAAGTCTTCGTCGGTCGCCGCGCCGATTGCCGGGACGATGGCGCGCGATCGGGCGTCCCCGACGAGCTCGACGCCGGCGGCGGCGAGGCGTGCGGCGAGCCGGGGCAGGAACGCGTCGGCCACGTCCGCGTGGATGACGAGCGACTCGGCCGCGTTGCACACGCTCGGTCGTTGTGTCTTGGCGTTGACGAAGATGCGCTCGGCCATGTCGAGATCGGCCGCCCGGTCCACGTACACGTGGCAGTTGCCGTCGCCGTCGAGCACGTAGGGGACGGTCGCCTTCTCGAGGATCATCTGGATGAGGGCGCTGCCCCCACGAGGGATGAGGCAATCGATCGTGCCTCGCAGTTGCACGAATTGCTCGGCGGTGGCGTGGCTGGTGTCCTCGACGAGCAGCACGACGTCGGCCGGCAGGCCGGCTTTCGCCGCCCCGTCGCGAAGTGCGCCGGCGACGGCCTTGTTCGACTCGAGGGCACCCGACGAGCCTCGCAGGAGGGCGGCGTTGCCGGCTTTCAGGCAGAGGGCAGCAGCGTCCGAGGTGACGTTCGGACGGTTCTCGTAGATGATGCCGACGACGCCGAGGGGGACGCGGACGCGCTCCACCCGCAGACCGTTTGGCCGCACGTGACCCTCGACGACCTCCCCCACGGGATCCGGCAGCGCTGCCACGGTACGAAGACTGTCGGCCATGGCCCGCAGGCGGCCGTCGCTCAACCGAAGGCGGTCGACGGCGGTGGCACTCCCGCCGGCTGCCTGTGCTCGTTCCACGTCTCGGGCATTGGCGGTGAGGATGTCCCCGCTCCGGTCACCGAGGAGGTCCGCGGCCTCTCGCAGGGCCTCGTCCTTCTGCGCCGTGGAGGCGAGGGCGACGACGCCGGCGGCCGCCACCGAGCGCCCACCGAGCTCGTCGAGCGGCGACGCTCCGACGCCATCACCGGCAGAAGGACCCTCAGGCATGCGACAACCTACCGTTCGGGAGCTACACCCCCCGCAAGGCCTGCAGGAGCCGATCCCGCTGCCATGCCCGCTCGGCAGCGGCGGCGGCGAGCCCTGATGCGTCGCCGACCGACTGGCGCGCTCGCTCTGCCGCTTCGGTCGCCGCCACCCAGGCCGGCAGGGCACCCTTGCGCAGACCGGCGTGGAACGGCCCCCACGGGGTCTCGAAGGTGGTGCTCCCCGACTGGAGGTCGCCCGTGCCATGCTCCTCGTAGCGGGCGTTCCCGGCTTGCACGAGATGGGGGGCCGAGTCGTGCCGGACCGCCTCGACAGCCGCCAGGACGGCGTCGCGGGTGGCCGCAACTGCCGTCCAGTTGGCGTCGTCGAAGATGTCGACGCCGGCAGCCTCCGCATCGATGGCGAGGCTGAAGGCGAGGTCGCCGACGAGGTTGCCCTGGTGCCGCAATCGCCTCGCCATGGCGAAACGGGAGTAACGGCCGAGCAGTCCGGTATCGGCGTCGGCCGACTCGTCCAGCCACTTGCGGGCCGCACCCACGACGCTCGTGAGCGTGCTGGCGATCTCCGGCGAAGACGAGCTCGTGCTCGCCAGCACGTGCTCGGCGCAGTCGAGTGCGAACCGGGCGGCCACGTCGAGGGACCATGTCGTCTCCACCACGAGCTGAGGGCGGCCGTCGACATCTGCGGCGACGAAGATGCGGGCGCCGAGGTCGTCGAGGAGGTCGTCGAGGTCCAGCAGCTTCACGCCACCTGGGGCGGGTTCGGCGACCGTGCCCGACGTGGGGCCGTCGGCGCCCGCTCCGGGCAGCGACCAGCGCGTGATCTCCTCATCGTGGAACTGCCGCCCACTCTCGTCAGTGGCAACGAAACGGGAATCGATGGGGATGTCGACGGTCACTTCGGTGCCTCCGGCGGGCTGGGGTCGCCGCCAAACTACCCCCGGATGCGCCGAGGCGGTCCATGATGGGGCGATGGACTGGTTGGAACGGGCACTTGACGACTCGGGCGCGACGGAGCGGCTGGGGTGGCAGTTGCGTTTTGTGATGGAGCTCGACCGGGCCAAGTCGGTGCTCCGGCGCACCTACATCACCGACGGCTCCCGCCTCGAGAACGACGGCGAGCACATGTGGCACGTGATGCTGGCCGGGCTCGTGCTCGCAGAGCACGCCGACGAGCCGGTCGACGCCACAGAGCTCGCCCTCATGCTCGCCGTGCACGACATCGTCGAGATCGACGCCGGCGACACCTTCGTCTATGCCGGCGCCGACGCTCAGGCCGACAAGGTCACCCGCGAGAAGGCTGCCGCCGAACGGATCTTCGGCCTGTTGCCCGAGGACCAAGCCCGGCAGTTCGCCCGCCTCTGGGAGGAGTTCGAGGAGCACAAGACCCCGACGGCGCGCATGGCGGCAGCGATCGACCGGCTGCTGCCCCTCATGATGAACCGGGCCGGAGAGGCCCGCACCTGGCGTGAGCACGGCATCAGGGCCGAACAGGTCTTCACCGTGAACTCGCGCATCGCCGAAGGCTCGGCCACCTTGTGGTCGTTCGGTCGTGCGGTGCTCGAAGCAGCCGAGAGCGACGGGCTCCTCAAACGCTGAACTGCTCACCCAGCCCAGGCAGACAGGAGACTCGGGTGGTTTCGGGTCGGAGGCGCTCGCCCCGAGGATCC
>JBEKMC010000178.1:0-4365 GCA_050008715.1 Acidimicrobiales bacterium
GAAGTCATCGACTACGGCGACGCCCTCTGCCCCCACGGCATGACCGAGGCGTCGCACGCCAGCATCCGCCAGCGAGTCGGCGAGATCGCCGGCCGCGGGATCATCCCGATCATCCTCGGCGGCGACCATTCGATCACATGGCCGGCGGCCACCGCCGTGGCAGAGGCGAAGGGCTGGGGTCGCATCGGCATCGTGCACTTCGACGCCCACGCCGACACCGCCGACATCATCGACGGCAACCTCGCCAGCCATGGCACGCCGATGCGGAGGTTGATCGAGTCCGGTGCCGTCCCTGGCCGCAACTTCGTGCAGATCGGCCTGCGCGGCTACTGGCCTCCCGAGGAGGTCTTCCAGTGGATGCAGGAGCAAGGCATGCGCTGGCATCTCATGCAGGAGATCTGGGAGCGGGGCCTGCCGGCGGTCATGGACGACGCCGTCGCAGAAGCGCTCGAGGGCACCGACGGGATCTACCTCTCGCTCGACATCGACGTCCTCGATCCCGGCTTCGCGCCCGGCACGGGCACGCCGGAGCCGGGAGGGCTCAATCCCGCAGATCTGCTGCGCGCCGTCCGCAGGCTCGCCCTCGACACGCCGATTGTGGCCATGGACGTGGTTGAAGTCGCACCCGCCTACGACTGGGCGGAGACGACGATCAACAACGCCCACCGCGCCGTGCTCGAGGTGCTGGCAGGTCTCGCCGTCCGGCGTGGCGGGGTGTCCCGCGTCGTCAAGCCGAGCCGGTAGCGACTACACCTGACGCAGCCGGCGGGAATCGAACGACGTCGCCGGCCGATCCCGGCGCCCCGGCCACGTACGATCCCTCTGCTCCAGCGAGCGACCGCCGCTCAGTCCTGCAGCCGCTTCGAGAGCCAGGCACCCAACTTCGCCACCGCCTCGTCCGCCTCGGGGATGTTGCCGGCGGCGATCTGGAACACGTGCTGCATCTCCGGCCAGATCTCGATCGTGACCTCGCAGCCGCCGGCCGAGGCCCATTCCGCCAGCCGCGTCGAATCGTCGAGCAGGAGCTCGTCGCCACCGACGTGGACGATGAACGGCGGGAAGTCGCTGAAGTCGGCGTACAGCGGGGAGATCAACGGGTTCTTGACATCGTTGTCGCCGGCGTAGGAGGTCACCCCCGGTGCATCGTCGTTCACCCCACGAATCAGCAGGTCCTTTCCGATGTTCGTCTTGAGGGACTCTCCCGTCGAGGCCAGATCCGTCCACGGTGACAGCAACACGAGCCCGGCCGGTGCCGGCATACCTCGTTCCCGCAGGGCCAGGGCGGTGGCCAATGCCAAGCCCCCGCCGGCCGAGTCGCCGCCGATGCCGATGTGAGCGGCCGCAATCCCGTCACCCAGCAACCATGCGTAGGCGGTGACGGCGTCGTCGAGCCCGGCAGGGAACGGGTTCTCCGGCGCCAGGCGGTACGCCACTGACAGCCCGCGAACTCCGGCCGCTTTGGCGAGGTGACCGACCAGCTTGCGATGCGAGACGATCGAGCCGACCGAGTATCCGCCGCCGTGCAGGTACAGCAGCACCCGTGTGGCGTCGGCGCCGGCGGGGATCGCCCACTCCGCCGGCACGCCGCCGGCGTCGACCGGCTCGTACACAACCCCCTCGGGCTCCCCGGTGGCCACCGACCACAGGTCACTCGCGGCCCGCGCCTGCTCCATCGTCGGCGGCGTCTCGCTCACGCCGACCGGCAGAGCGGCCAAGATCGCATGAAACTGCCGAGCCTGTTCGCTGATCATCCCGGCAGCCTAGATACCGCCAAAGCGTCCTTGCCGTCAGGTCTGCTACCTGGGCGAGGGTGTGCAGGGCGCCGGACTCCGGCACACTGCTCCCATGCCACGTTGGACCGCCGAGGACATTCCTGACCAATCGGGCCTCACGGCCGTCGTCACCGGGGCCAACAGCGGCCTCGGTCTCGAGACCGCCGCCGCCCTGGCCGCCCACGGCGCCACCGTCGTGATGGCGTCCCGCAACATCGATCGGTTGCAAGCCGCCATGACGGAGGTCCGACACCGACACCCGGCCGCAGAGGTCGAGCCGGTGATCCTCGACCTGGCGTCTCTCGCCTCGATCCGAGAGGCCGCCGGGCAGATTCTCGCCGACCACCCCACGATCGACCTCCTCTTCGACAATGCCGGGGTCATGGCGATTCCGCGAGCGGAGACGGCCGACGGCTTCGAGATGCAGTTCGGCACGAACTACCTCGGCCATTTCGCCCTTACCGGCCTGCTCCTGCCGGCGATCATCTCGACTCCCGGCGGCCGCATCGTGGCGGTCACCAGCCAAGCGCGCCGGATCGGGCGCATCGACTTCGACGACCTGCACGGACGCGCCCGTTACGGGCGCTGGGCGGCCTACGGCCAGTCGAAGCTCGCCGACCTCATCTTCGCCGTCGAGCTCAGCCGGCGGCTGCGAGTTGCAGGGGCAGAAGCCATCGCCGTGGCCGCTCACCCGGGATATGCGGCCACGAACCTGCAGACGGCAACAGCGCCCGTCCAGCGCGCCGCCTACGCGCTCGGCAACCTGTTCGCCCAACCCGCCTATGCGGGCGCCTGGCCACAGCTGTACGCAGCCACGGCGCCGGGCGTGCACGGCGGCGAGCTGTATGGGCCGGCGTCGGGGATGCGGGGCTACCCGAAGCGCGATCGGGTCGAAGCGAGGGCGATCGATCCCACGATCGGGCGCCGACTCTGGGAGGCCTCGGTTGCCGAGACCGGCGTCGCCTACGACGCTCTCGCCGGCGACAGCGCCAAGCCATAGCCAGCGCTACGAAGGCACCCACCGTTTGAGCGCCCGCCCGAGGGCGGCATCGCCATAGCCTCGCGAGGGTGAGGACGGGGGGTCGAGGCAAGCGAGCCGGACACGACGCCGTCTCCCCGAGTACTCACGGGATCGGCAGTGGCGAACCCGAGGCAACGTCAGCGACCACGGCGGCAACGACCTCCGCGGCCCTCGGCGAGATCGGTGCGATGCCCGGCGTCGAACCGAAGGCGTCGGAGCGGGCGCCACGCGGGTTCTCGTCGCTGCGCCCGCTCCGGCACCGCAACTACGCCCTCCTGTGGTCAGGCGGCCTGATCTCGATCATCGGCTCGTGGATGCAGACCGTCGCCGTCGGTGCGCTCATCGCCTCGCACACCGGCAGCGCCCTGTGGGTCGTGGCCGTTGCGGCGGGCGGGTTTCTTCCCATCGGCGTCCTGTCACCCATCGGGGGCGCCCTCGCCGACCGCCTCCCTCGACGGCCGGTGTTGATCGCCGGCAACATCGTGGCGGGAGTCGTGGCGCTCGTGATCGCCCTGCTCGTGGCGGCACACGAGTTCGGCCCACTCGTGCTCGTCCTGCTCGTGACGGCGCAAGGCTCCGTGAGCGCCGTGACCGGCCCGTTCCAGCAGGCGATCCTGCCCGATCTCGTTCCTCGCGAGGAGTTCCTCGCGGCAGCCTCCCTCAACTCCGCTCAGTTCAACCTCGGCCGGGTCGTCGGCCCTGCGCTCGCCGGCGCCACCGTCCTCGCCGTCGGCTACCCGATGGCGTTCGTCGCCAACGCCGTCTCGTTTCTCGCCGTGGTGGCCGCCCTTGGCTTCGTTCACCTTGCTCCGCCGCCAGGGCGGGACGACCGCAGCGCCCTCGGCGAGTCGCTGAAGGCAGGGTTCCGAGCGGCCCGAGCCGAGCCAGGGTGCTGGGCTGCCATCGTCCTCATCGGCATCGTCGCCGTGCTCGCGTCGCCCTTCATCGCCCTCGTGCCGGCGGTCGCCCACCGGCTCAGCGAACTGGGGCACCACTCCGGCGCCACCTCAGTGGCATCGGCGACAGCTGTGCTGACGACGGCTCAGGGCGTGGGAGCCGTCGTCGGCGCCCTCTTGATGGCACCGCTGGCGGAGCGTTTCGGGCGAGGGCGCGTGCTCGTGGCATCACTCTGCCTCCTCACGCCGGTGCTCGTCGGCTACGACGTCTCGCCAGACCTCGTCTGGGCGTCTGCGAGCCTGTTCGTCGTGGGCCTCGTCTATATCGGCGTGCTGTCCGGGCTCTCCACCGTCGTGCAGCTGAGGGCGCCCTCGGAGTACCGGGGGCGCATCCTCAGCATCTATCTCGTCGCCCTCGGCGTCGCCTATCCCATCGGGTCGCTGGCACAGGGTCCGATTGCCGATCACTTCGGCTTGCCGCGCACGACCGTCGCAGCTGCCGCCACCCTCGCCGTCGTGCTCGTCACGATCCGGCTCGTGCACCCGGCGTTGTTCCGTCAGCTCACCGCCGAGGTCCACTGACGGCCCGCCGCCGTGAGGGCGGTTACGGGTGCTGGCTGCTCACGCTCACGACCTCGCCGGTCATGTAGGACGAGTAGTCGCTCGCGAGGAAGAC
>JBEKMC010000179.1:0-4321 GCA_050008715.1 Acidimicrobiales bacterium
GGTCGATTCGGGTCGGCGGCGGTGACGCGCGCCGTGCTGCTGGGGCGAGACACCGGGTTCACCGTTCCGCTGCTGCCGGACTGACGCGAGCGGCCGGCGGCACCCGAGCCGTGCCTGCCGCCCGGTACGTCGTATCCTTGCCTGCATGTCCAGTGCGAGGCCCCCGGCGTCCGAGGGATCTGGCTGTGGTTTCGGGTCGGATCCGACGCTAAACCACAGCCAGGACGACAGCGCCATGCATTCGGCGATCAAGATCATCGAAGACCACGCCGATCGCATCTACACCTGGAACTACGAGCGATCCCGACCGCAGCTCGTCACGCTCTACAACAAAGCGATGGCTTCGCAGTGGAGCAGCGTCACCGATCTCGACTGGAGCACCGAGGTCGATCCGGAGGGCCTCGTCGATTTGAGCTCGCCGGGGATGCAGCTGATGCGGTCAGCCACCCTCGAACCCGGCTCGCCGATGGCGTCGTGGTCGGACAAAGAGCTCATCGCCCTCGGCATCGAGATGTTCAAGGCGAACATCAGCCAGTTCATGCACGGCGAGCAGGGCGCCATGATGGTCGCGGCGAAGATCGTCGAGACCGTGCCCTGGATCGACGCCAAGTACTACGCCGCCACCCAGACGATGGACGAGGCACGCCATACCGAAGTCTTCGCCAAGTACCTCGAGACGAAGGTCGGGAGTGCGTACCCGATGAGCCCGTTTCTCGAGGCCCAGATCATGGCGCTCATCGAGGACAGCCGCTGGGACATCGCCTACCTCGGGATGCAGATCGTGATCGAGAGCCTGGCGCTGGCGGCATTCGGTGACATGCTGCGCCGGACGACCGAGCCCCTCCTCAAGAAGCTCCTCCGCTACGTCATGTCCGACGAAGCCCGTCACGTCGCCTTCGGCGTCTTGTCGTTGAAGGAGTTCTACGCCGAGCTGTCGCAGGCAGAGCTGAAGGACCGGCAGGAGTTCCTGATCGAGAACACCCTTCGAAACCGCGCCCGCTCGACGACGCCAGAGATCTGGGAGCGCATGGGACTGAGCGCAGAAGCCGTCGTCCCGTTCATCGCCGCGGCCGCCTCCAAGATGAAGGTGAGCCCCTTTGTGGGCTTCCGGCGCGGCTTCTTCGCCAAGCTGGTCCCGAATGTCCGCAAGCTCGGCCTGCTCGATGCGAACAACGGCTACCTGCGAGAGCAGTGGGGCGCCGCCGGCCTGCTCGAATTCGAGTTCGCCGACGACACGGCGAGCGACTACGAGACCTACGACGAGGTCGCCCGCGACCGGGCGGCCCGGATCGCGTCCTAGCGTCTTCGGCGCAGAACGGACCACAGCAGGACGTGCAGAGCTTCTACGAGGATCTCGGCGGGGGACGATACGCCTCGTCGCCCTTGACGTCGGGACCGTGGGATCCGCAGAGCCAGCACGGCGGCCCGCCGAGTGCGCTCTTGGTGCGGGCAATCGAAACGTGCGAGCCGCAAGCTTCCCAGCGCCTCGCTCGCGTGAGCGTGGACATCCTGCGCCCGGTCCCGGTGGGCGAGCTGTCCGTCACGACGCGCGTGGTTCGGGCCGGCCGGCGCGTGACACTCGTCGACGCGGTGGCGACGAACGGCGGCGAACCGGTCGTTCGAGCGTCCGGATGGCGGATCGAGCGAGCGGATCCGCCACCACCCGAGATCGGCGCCGCTTACGAGCTCCCGCCGGTGGGCGAAGAGCTGGCACCGAGCGACCTCGGCGGCTTCAGCGCCTCGGGCTACCTCTCGGCCATCGAGTGGCGCTCGGGCCGGGGCTCGCTCCGCCAGCTCGGCCCTGCCGACGTCTGGGCGCGGCCTCGCGTCCCTCTGCTTCCCGGCGAGGAGATGTCACCGTTCTGCCGGGCGGTGGTGATCGCAGACTCGGGCAGCGGGGTCAGCTCGGCGCTCGATGCGACGCAGTGGGTGTTCATCAACGTGGATCTCACCGTCGTGCTGTCGCGTGAGCCGGTAGGGGAGTGGATCCTGCTCGGCAGCCGGACGACCATCGAACCGAGCGGCACCGGCCTCGCCGAGACCATCCTCGCCGACAGGTCGGGGCCCGTGGGGCGAGCACTGCAGACGCTGTACGTCGGCAAGCGGCACTGAGCGAGACGCCCGTTCTGCTGGACCACCGCCCTGTGCGAGACCCCATTTGATTGCCGCCGGCGCGTCATGTAGCAACGTCATATGTTTCGTGGCGAGAGGATTGGCCTGCGGGCGCGGATCGAGAGCGACGTAGCTGTGTTGCACTCCGATCTCTACGACGACGTGCTCACGCGATCGCGTGCGGACGGTCGGGCGTGGCGCCCGATCTCGCCCGAGTCGCCGTCGGCGCCGTACCGAATCGACGACCCCCCGGACAACGCTGCCGTGTTCTCCGTCGTCGAGCTCGTCGAAGGCGAGCCCTTGGCGGGTGAAGCAGTCCTTTGGGGCATCGATCTGCACAGCCGGAAAGCCCACTTCGGCGTATCGCTGAGGCCGGCGTTCCGGGGGCGCGGGCTCGGCCGCGACGTCCTTCGGACGATGTGCGACTACGCCTTTGCGATCCGCGGCTTGCATCGGGTGGGGCTGGAGACGCTGGCCGACAATGCTGCGATGATCGGAGTGGCCGAGGGTCTGGGCTTCGTGCGGGAGGGGTTGTTGCGGCAGGCGGCCTGGGTGAACGGCGAGTTTCTCGACGAGGTGGTCTTCGGCATCCTCGAGGACGAGTGGAAGCGTCGCGCTGGCGACGAGCGCCACCGGCACGACGACGAGGCTGCCGACGAGGCGGGAATGGAGTCGTTCCCCGCCAGCGATCCGCTGGCGTTCTAGGCGGTTCGCTTCTGTGCGCGTTCTGGCGTCATCGACCGCCGGGTTCGGTCACTTCAATCCGCTCGTGCCGGTCCTCGAAGCTTTCATCCGGCGCGGCGACGACGTCATCGTCCTCGGCCCCCCGTCGCTCGCGTCCGCCGTCGAGGACCCCGGCCTGCGGTTCCGGGCAGCGGCCGAGCCGCCGGCCAAGGAGCAGGAGGCGATCTGGCACCGCTTCGCCACGGGTTCCCGCCAAGAAACCGCCGGCCTCATCGACCGCGAGCTCTTCGGCCGGCTGTGCACGGCGGCGATGCTGCCGGCGGTGGAATCGCTCTTCGCCGAGTGGCCGCCGGACCTCGTCGTGCGGGAGCCCTGCGCGTACGCGGCCGCCGTCGTCGCCGAGCGGAAGGGCGTCCCACATGTTCAGGTCGCCATCTCGCAGGCGCAGGTCGAGGCGTCCGCCACGTCCACGGTTGCGCCGGTGCTGGCCCAGTACGGCGACCAGCTCGAAGCTGCCCTGCGGGAATCGCCGTATCTGACGCGGTTTCCCGCCTCGCTCGACCCGTCCCCGTTCCCCCGCACCTGGCGTTGGCGGGCCGTCGACGAGCAACCCGAGGGCCCGTTGCCCGACTGGTGGCAGGGAAGGAGCGATCCGCTCGTCTACGTCACCTTCGGCAGCACTACCGGGCGGCTGCCGATCGCGGTGCCGACGTTTCGGGCGGCCCTCGATGCGGTTGCCGGTCTTCCGGCCCGCGTGCTGCTCACTGTGGGTCGGACGATGGACGCCGAGTCGCTCGGCCCCGTGCCGGCGAACGTCCATGTCGAAGCGTGGATCCCTCAAGGCGGCGTGTTGTCGGAGGCGGCAGTGGTCGTGTGCCACGGGGGCTCGGGCACGACCTTCGGTGCCCTTGCCGCCGGCGTCCCGCTCGTCGTCGTCCCGCTCTTTGCCGACCAGCCGGCCAACGGGCGCGTCGTGGCAGCTGCCGGCGCGGGCGCCCTCGTCGAGCCCGAAGCGCCGGCCGGTGGAGAGATGTCGCCATTGCGGCAATCGGACGTACCTCGCTTGCGCTCCGCCATCGAAGCGGTGCTCGGCGAGCCGTCGTACTCCGAGGCCGCCAAGCGGATCGCCGGCGAGATGCGGGCGCTCCCCACGGTCGACGAGCTCGTGGGCGTTCTCGCCCGCGACGTCGTCGGCCTGACGCCCGGCCGACCGATCTGACGCCCGGCCGGCCGAGCCCCGGCGGCGGCCGGGATCCGGCGCCGGCCGAGCCTGACGCCGCGTGGAGCGGGCGCACAACATGAACCGAGTGCACGGGGTAACCGGGGGACCCCCCCTGCGGTCGCTCTGTGCACAAGGTTCGAGCGCCTCGGACGGTTGGCACGAACGTATGTACGTCCGGAGTTAGATTTGTCCTCATGGTGACGTTGCAGGGTTCGCTGTTGGATCTCGTGGAGGCACCCGGGCCGCGGCCGCTCGGTCCGTCGGTGCGGAGGACGGCGCTGTCGAACGGCGCCTGGATCGACG
>JBEKMC010000018.1:0-37108 GCA_050008715.1 Acidimicrobiales bacterium
GCGCTCCTTCATCGGTCGTGTCGGTTGGCACGCAAGTGGAGCGGCAACCGGCTACCCAACCCAGTCGCCGATACGGAACTGCCTTCGTGGCGCGTTGCCGAACTGCCCGAAGCGACTCGAGCTCCGGATGCCTCGGAGGTCGTCGCCATCCTGAGGGCAGCGCGGCAGGACGATCCTCGCGTCGCCGGCGTGATCCGGATAGTGGCCGCAACCGGGATGCGGCGCGGCGAGGCCTGCGGACTCCGCTGGGACGACGTCGATACACATAACAGAACAGTCCGAGTGGACGAGGCGGTCGTGCAGAGCGGAGGGACCGTGGCCGTAAGCGACCCCAAGACTCGGGCCAGCCTGCGGTCGGTCGCGGTCGACGACGGGACGCTCGCCGAACTGGAGGCGTTGCGCCGGCTGCAGACGACGTTGGCAACGTCATGTGGCTTGACGCTGTACGAGCGATCGTTCGTGTTCTCGTTCGAGCCGGGCGGGTTAGTCCCGCCGCACCCGGACACGATGAGTCACGCGTTCGCACGAGTCCGCACGCGGGCGGGCGCTGCATCCGATCTTCATCTTCATTCGTTGAGGCACTTCCAGGCGACGACGCTCGACGCGGTGATCTCTGAATCGCAAAAGCAGTCCCGGCTTGGCTGGGCGACCGTTCGAATGGCCCGCCACTACACGGACGCCGTGTCGAGCGAGGATCGCCGGGCAGCTGATCACGTCGGAAAGGTTCTCGCCGGGGAGAGGGCGTCGCGTTCTCGCTCGCGTTGAGAGCTGTGCGGAGCCGGAGCTGCGTCCGCCGGCTCCGCAGCGGCGGTTCCCGGCACGTCGCCGGCAAGGAGACGCTCGACAGCGAGTCGCGGGACGCGCATACGACCGTTGATCCGGAGCACCGGCACCGGAAAGTCGCCGCGCTTCACAGATCGATAAACGGTGGCGCGGCCGATCGACATGAGAATCGCCGCCTCGTCGAGTGAGAGCAACGGCTTGGAACGTAGATCGGCCGTCGGCGTCAGTCGGGTGGGCTGGCTCACTCGCACGAGGGCTGTGTCGGCTCGGTACCGCGTCTCATACGCAGATCAGACACCGCCAGCTTTCACGCGAAGCTTCACACGGCGACACATCCGGATCGCCGATCGTTCGGAGATGGTGACCGTTGCCAGGCGAATCCGCGAACTCGGCGTCCCCTAGGCGAAGAATTGATTGATGGCGATGACATCCGACGCTGACCTTGTCGCCGCCTCAGTCGCGGACTCAGCGGCCTTCGCAATCGGTACGACACCGCCCGCGGCGACGTGAAGAGGAGGCCCAGCGCAGCTCTCGGCGCTCGCCTCCGAATCAACGGTATCGGCTGCTACTCGTCGGAATCGCCGCCTTGGCGCTCCTCGTGGTCGGCATCTTCTTCGCAGCTGGCGGTGGGTCCAACCCGGTGACCGAGAAGTACGCCGTGGTGGGACAGCCCATCGTTCCCCCAGCCGGAGTTGGGACGCTCTTCAGCGTCGACTGTCAGTCCGCTACGAGTTGCGTCGCCGTCGGCAATTTCGGGTCCGGCCCGCTCAGCTTGGTCTGGAATGGGTCCGAGTGGCTGACGCGTCCCGCCGTTGGGATCGCTGGAGACGACGGACAGTTAGCCGGAATCTCGTGTCCGTCCACCTCTGATGGCGTCGCGGTTGGAGAGGCGTTCGACCATCGCACCTACGCACCCCTTGCGGAGCAGTGGAACGGCGCAAACTGGGCACACGGAGGCTTGATCGCTGCTCCGGGGACGCCCCTGCGCAGGACACGGTGCCCGAGCGACGCGTTGTGTTACTACAGCAGTGGCTCGATTCTGTCGGCCATCTCGTGCCCCTCTCTCACCTCGTGCGTTGCCGTGGGCTCAAACGGGACGACCGGAGCCCCGTTTGTCGCCACGGAGGACGGCGTGTGGACGCTCGGTCGCGCGCCGGGGGTTCCAGGCAAGGACGTGAATTGGCTCGGCGTCTCCTGCTGGTCGCCAAGCGGCTGTATGGCGGTGGGCTGGGCGAACAGCCGCGGACCGGACGCGGCGCTGGCTGAGCGCTGGAACGGGAGAGAGTGGACCCTCGAAGGGCCATTGGACGTGCCTTCGGCCTACCACGGTGAGCCAGGCGGAACTCAATGGCCATTGACAGTCTCAGTTCGAGAGCGTCTCATGTCTGTCGGCTAACCAATGCGAGGCCGTCGGGCAGTACTTCACAAGCTCCTCGGCCGCCTACCCGCTCGCCGAGAGCTGGACGGGACGTCATGGTCGATCCAGGCGCTGCCGGCTACGCCGTCATCTATCGGATTGGACGACGCTGCCCAACCGACAGGCCTCGAGAGCGTGCAGTGCATCTCGGTCACCGATTGCACGGCAGTGGGCGGTTACTCGACCTCGCAGGGGGCCGGTGGGGCAATCGCCGAGCACTGGAACGGATCCGAATGGAAGATCCTTTCCACGGCGACGGTGTCGGCTCCGATCAGCGAACTCCACTCGCTCTCCTGTGGTTCAGCCAACTCCTGCATTGCGGTGGGAGACGAAGGGAGTACCGACGAGCAGATGACTTTTCACCCCCATCCCCTTGTGGAGAGCTGGAACGGTCGCGTCTGGGCGGTGCAAGCAGCACCATAAGCGGGCCTATGGGGCCCGATCGGATAGGTGAACCCCACGGCCCACGAACCTCCATGGAACCGGCGAGCCGGCTGGCATGGCCAACAACGATCAGCCGCGTTCCGGCAACAGGGAGCGGCGTGCGGTTCGAGACTGCGGAACCGCTCGGAGGATTCCGCTCAGCACAGCGGGTCTGCGTCTCCTAGACGCCAACTGAGGGAGCGCCAGCGACCGAGGACGGCAGCGAGACGGCCGAAGGTCGGCTCGTCACACTCGAACGCGGGGCGGACCGTGCCTGCCGGCGCGCGGCTCCGGTGTGCGCCACAGCAACGGCGTGGCAGAGATTTGTCCACAGCGTGAGTTGGGGGATTGTCGCCGGCTTAAGGCCTTCTATCAGATAGCCCGGGAGCGGCGCCGGGTCCGTGCTCGAAGAGGCCGGGGCACTCTGTGCAATTGTGTGACACCGATCTTGGACCCCGTCTTCCGCCGACGCGAATCAGCCCTTCGACGGCTTCTAAGTTCGGCCGGCGGTGATCGGGAAGCGCGAACGAGCTCGCTGTACCCTTTCCTCGTTGGTTGTGTTTGTGTCGTTTGCTGATACGCTTCTCTCGTGTCCGACGTCGCCTCGTTTGAAGTTCCCCGAGCCGAGCGCAAAGGGATCGCGGCCTTGGTCAGCGGCCCGGACGGCGGCGGTCCAGTAGCCATTCGCACCGACCAAGGCGAGGTCGAGCTACCGCCGACCGCCCGAGCCGCCGTTCGCCAGCTGCTGTCCGACCTTGCGGCCGGAACGGCGGTGCACCTGCTCACGGACGACACCGAGCTGACCACCCAGGATGTGGCCGACATCCTCGGCATTTCGCGAACCTACGTGGTGTGTCTGATCGACAACGGCAAACTTCCCGCTCATATGGTCGGCACTCACCGCCGGCTCCGAGCTGCCGACGTTCTCTCGTACAAAGCTCGCCGCGACGATCGACTCGCCGGCGTCGACTCCATCGCTGAGGCCGACGTTGCAGCCGGCGTTCCGTACCGCTGAGCCGCCCAGAGCCCGCCTCTGGTGTTGGTTGTCCTGGATGCCTGCGTCCTCTATCCGCCCTCACTTCGTGATCTGCTGCTGACGCTCGCCGCCCTCGATGCCTTCGACGTCCGCTGGAGCGAGACGATCCTCGAGGAGCTGCGCCGCAACGTCGTCGCCGACAGCCCTCAACTGGACGCTGCTCGCTTCAGTAGCCACACGCTCGCCGAGATGCGCAGACACTTTCCGGAGGCAGTGGTTTCCGTCGGCCAGGCCGATATCGACGGGCTCGACAATCATCCCAAGGACCGCCATGTAGCCGCGGTCGCAGTGAAGGCGGGTGCCGACGCCATCGTCACGATCAACATGAGGGACTTTCGGAGCCGGATACTCGAAGCGGGCGGCGTCAGCGTTGTAACTCCCGGCCAGCTCGTCGAAGCCGTACTCGACGAGGCTCCCGAGCTGGTGAGCTACGCACTGCGACGCATGAGCTCCCGCTGGACGAACCCGCCACATTCGATCTCCGAGATCGTCGAGTTGCTTGCCCGTCACCCGACAATGGCAAGGCCGATGAGTCGCGTGCGGGGCACGAGCGGCTAAGTCCCTACCGCCCGGCAGCGCGTACTCGAGGTCCGCCTTTGCCGGTCATCCCAACACCCATCCCAACATTTGCGTGTCTCGGTGTCTCAAGCGGTCTCGTGGCTCCAGCTACGGTCAGCGCCGATAAGCCTGTGACCTGGGATATTGCGATGTCACGACACGCCGTGGAACAGAGCGACAAAGTCCAGAGGTCCCTTGTAATCGTCAGGTCGTGGGTTCGAGTCCCACCACCGGCTCCAAGAAGTTTCTGTTATCAAACCAAGAGGCGTCAATCGGGCACCGATTGAACTCGCGTTCGTAGAGATTCGGTACAGCGACCCCCTGCGCGGTCCACTTTCGGCAACGATCCTCAGCGTGCTCTCAAGCTGACCCGTAACCCGGTGAGCACCGTCGCGAGTCCCTGTGCAAACTCTTGATCGGGCGAAACGGACATCGCCGATCGGGCCGTCTCGACGATGAGCGGGAAGTCGTCGTACGGCATCGACGCGAGCGCGGCTGTACTTTGTCCGGCCAGCGAATTGAGGTACTCGCTCTGGACGGCTCCGATCACATACGCCTGAAGAGTGCGGACCGCTGTCACTCGTTGCTCCGCGTCAAACCCCGCCCGGCTCAGCGCCCGAAGCAGCGCCTCGAGCCAATGCCATGCTGCCGCGGAAGCGGCAAAACGGGCCAGGAGTAGCGGGATGACCGCAGGGTGCTCTGCGATGGCCCCACGCATCGCTTCGGAGAGCTCGGTGACATCACGTTCCCAGTTCGCCGTCTTGGATACTGGGATAGTCGCGGCGAAGAAGACGCTGTCGACAATGAGGCGCTCGACCTCCTCTCGCCCGGTGACGTATCGGTAGAGCGACATCGTGCCGACGCCCAGCTCAGCGGCCACGGCACGCATGGAGAGCGACGCGAGTCCGTCTCGATCGACGAGAGCGAGGGCAGCGTGCGCGATTGCGTCGTGATCGAGCGAGCGAGGACGCGGCATCAGGTGTGAGCGTACCGGACCTGCTACGTTTAAGCGTACAACGTACGACTACGTCAGGTGACAACAGTGTCGAAGCCAACGAGAATGCAGCCCAAGACCTTCAAATCGATCGCGCGAGGGCTCGTCTTCGGTCTCGTCATCGTGGTGGCCCTTGTCGCCTACGACATCAAGATTCCGAAGGGACAGTCGAGCTCCAAGAATTGGAACTTCGTCCTCACCCACCCGACCATTCTCCTCCACATCATCCTTGGCTGCCTCGTGCTGCTAGGGGCGATCGTCCTGCTCGTTCGGAGCGTTCGCAGCCGTGTACGACCCTGGGTAGCGGTCTCCGCGATCGGCTTGGCGTTCGTGATCTTCGCCTTCGCCACAGGCGAGCAGTACGTCTCTACCTTGGACAACTCCGCGTTGAGCGATATGGGACTCGGGTGGTTCGGCGCGATCGCCACGTACGGTGTGGGTTGGTACTTGAATCGCAAGTCAGCTTCCTCAATCACCCAAGGCGTCGCCAAGTAGCGCGGCTCTTGCCGTTGGCGCCACCGCCGCGGACCCACGAAAAGTGATCTCTCGTATCCCGGTCCAACCTCGTCTGCACCACCGAACCCATGGTTGGCGACGGGGAGAGGACAGGCCGGACAGGGTCAACTGAGCTCACGAGCCGACTCGGAGCACGTACGGTGAGAGGTCGCGCCGGAGAGACAATCGCAGCGTTCGAAGGGGCTCCATGACGACAACGGTAGGTATCGGTTCGCAGAGCGCTGACCAACACCTTGGTCCGCGGATCACTGCCAGTCTGTTGGACCGGCTGGCGGCCCGCGTCCCGACGACGGGGCACAGAGACCAGCTGGCGATCGAGATGCCGGCGACCGGCGAGATACTCGGCTACGTCCCGCGCTGCACAGCGGACGACGTAGCGGCGGCGAGCGAGGTCTCACGCAGGGCGCAACGCGACTGGCAGCGGCTAGCCATCACCGATCGATCGAAGGTGTTGCTCCGTTTCGCCGAGCTCGTGCTCGACCGGCAGGACGAGGTGCTCGACCTGATTCAGCTCGAGAACGGCAAGGCACGCCGGCACGCTTTCGAAGAGATCATCGACGTCGCTCAGGTGAGCCGATACTACGCGCGCACTGCCGCCGGATACCTGCAGCCACACCGTCGTGCGGGCGCCCTACCGATGCTCACGCGGACCTGGGAGTACCACCACCCGAAGGGTCTGGTCGGCGTGATCTCGCCGTGGAACTACCCGCTGACGCTCGGCATCAGCGATGCTCTCCCAGCGCTCGTCGCGGGCAACGCCGTCATCGCCAAGCCAGACAAGCAGACGCCGTATTCGACGCTCTGGGCGGCGGAGCTCCTCGAGGAGGCAGGACTGCCGCCGGGCGTGCTGCAGGTTGTGACCGGCTCCGGCGACGAGCTCGGGACGCCCGTCATCGAGCTCAGCGACTTCCTGATGTTCACAGGCAGCACACGCGTCGGGCGCATCGTGGCCGCCCAGGCTGCCGAGCGGCTCATCGACTACTCGATGGAGCTCGGGGGCAAGAACGCCATCCTCATCCTCGCCGATGCCGATCTCGGCAAGGCCGTCCCGGGGGCCGTGCGTGCAGCATTTTCCAGCACCGGCCAGCTGTGTATCTCGATGGAGCGAATGTATGTCGACACGGCGATCTGGAATGAGTTCGTTCCGCGATTTGTGGCGGCCACCCGTTCACTTCGGCTGGAGCATTCCCTCGGCTACAAGCCCGACATTGGCTCGCTGATCTCGGGCGCGCAGCTGGACGCGGTCGTCCGCCACGTGAACGACGCGACCGACAAGGGCGCGACGTTGCTCGCCGGTGGCAGAGCGCGAGCCGACCTGGGTCCCTACTTCTTCGAACCCACCGTGCTCACGAACACGTCTCCCGACATGACCCTTTACTCCCAGGAGACTTTCGGGCCAGTCATCTCGCTCTACCGCGTGAGCGATGCGGATGAGGCAATCGCGCGAGCCAACGACAGCAACTACGGGCTGAACTTCTCGCTCTGGACGAAGGACACCGCCACGGGGCGCCGCATCGCCAGCCACCTGCAGGTCGGAAGTGTCAACGTCAACGAAGCGTATGCAGCTAGTTGGGGATCGGTCGATGCCCCCATGGGTGGCTGGAAGGACTCCGGCGTGGGAAGCAGACATGGCGAGCACGGGATCCTCAAGTACACGAACTCGCAAACCGTTTCGATCCAGCGGCTCATCCAAATCGCCCCTCCGAAGTTCGTGACATCGAGGGCGTATGCGAAGGCAATGACTGTCGCGATGCGGACCCTGCAGCGCGTGCCCGGCCGCAAATAGAGGGTGTCGTAGCTAGGTGCCCGGGATACGTTCGGCCATCCGCTCATGCGGCTTGCGGTCGCGCCGGTAGGTGGCCAAGAACTCTCGGTACAGGCTGTCGTACAGCGCGTGATTCGAGGGGTCGGGTTCGAAGCGTCCCGCAGTCGGTATCCGGTCGCACATCTCTTCAAACGTGACGCTCTTCAAAGCCGTCGCCGCCAGCATCCCCGCCCCTCGGGCGTTGGCGTTCACCGGATCGGTCACGACTTCGATTGTCCGGTTGAGGACGTCGGCGTAGATCTGGCTCCAAGCTCTCGAACGGGCGCCGCCACCGATGAAGCGGATGGGGTCCAAGCGCCGACGTGTGAACCGCTCGACCGCCTCCAGCAGCCAACGCGAGTTCAGCGCGACACCCTCGAACACCGCTCGGATGAGGTCTGCGCGTGTGGTCGACAACGACACGTGATGGAAGCCACCTCGAATCGAGGCGTTCTCCACCGGGGTCCGCTCACCGTAGAGCCACGGCGTGAACAGCACGGCACCGGCACCGGGCGCCGACGACGCAACGAGTCTGTCGAAGTTCCGGTAAGCCTCGGAGCGAGCGGCTGTCAGCGAGTCAGCCGGAATCAGATCGTCGTCAACGAGAAAGACTCCGTCCCGCAGGAACGTGAGGCAGGCCCCGGCCGCTTCCTGCTCGTTCGCCACGAAGTAGCGCCCAGGGATGGCCGAAGGCAGCGACGCGATGTTGTGCAACAAGTCGGTTTTCTTGAACGGCACGTGGCAAGTCAGCCACGAGGATGTTCCGACGTACAGGTGAGCCTGATAGTCGCCCGTCGCGCCAGAGCCGATCGCGGCGGACTGAACGTCGGGTGTGCCGACGACTACCGGGATGCCTTCGGGAACGCCGAGATCCGAGGCCGCCGATCGCGTCAGCGGGCCGAGGATCTCGTTGGCGGGCATGAGCTCGGGGAGCTTCTCTCGGGCCACTCCGACGGCTCGGAGCAACGCAGGGTCGTATCGGACTCGCAAGGGATCGCGATTGTCGGTGACCCAGTGGAGCGCGATGGAGTCGTAGGACGCCGCCGCCCGGCCCGTCAGCCGCAGGTTCAGGTAGTCCTTCGGTTCCAGGAACACCGCGGTGTCCCGATACGTGAGGGGCTCCTCCTCCCGCAGCCAGAGGATGTGAGCGATCGGGTCCTTCCCGCTCTTGCCAGGCGCGCCGCCCGTCAGACGGATCCAACGGAGAAGCTTCAATCCTCCGTACCCCTGGACGTTCATCAGCCCTCGGCTGACCCTGGCCACGTGCTCGGCTCCGCGTGTGTCCATCCAAATGATGGCGTTTCGAAGCGGCCTTCCTCCGCCGTCGACGGCCACCGTTCCCGACCATTGCGCGGTGGCGCACACGGCCTCCACAGACTCCACCGGCACGAGCCCTTGTTCGAGCAAGCGACGTGATACCCGACCGATGACCTCCCACCACTGATCGGGGTCCTGTTCGGCCCCACCGCCGGGAAGCAATGTCGGCGCGGTTTCTTCCTCCTCGTACGCGATGACCTCGCCTCCCGTGGATACAAGGGCGATCTTGCATGCCGACGTACCGAGGTCGATGGCCAGGACGTGCTGGGACCGGGCGGCGCCTTCGCTCATCTCACACCGGTGTGTTCTCGGATGTCTCCGGTAGCTTGGCCGGCAGTCGCGTGGACAACAAGAGCCCGATGCAGGCGGCGATCGCCAGGGCCACCAACGCAAAGTCAGGCCTGGACATGAGTGCCTGCGTGGTGAGCGCCAGCACGACACCACCGAGGTTGCCGGCGAGCATGAGGAACCCCACGGCGCCTCCCTGACGTTCAGGTCCTGCGTGTAGCTCCGACCAGTCCAGCGTGACAGGCAGACTCGTCATCAGGACGAAACCCTCGACGAACAGCCATATCCCGATCCAGGCGAGTCCGTGAGTGGCAGCGATCGCCAGGAAACAAACAGCCGACAGCCCGGTCGCCACCGACAGCATGGCTCGCCTGCGGTTCCTCGACGCGATGATGGGCGGCAGCAGGCCGGCCCCGAGGATGCCGGCGAAGGTCATCAGGGCGACGAGGTTGCCTGCCGCTGAACCCTCGTGGAAGTGGTCGAGGATCGTCTCCAGCCAGGTGGCGACGGCGTTGTAGATGCCCATGCCGACGAACAGCAGGCCGGC
Source organism: Acidimicrobiales bacterium (assembly GCA_050008715.1). Classification (GTDB taxonomy): domain Bacteria; phylum Actinomycetota; class Acidimicrobiia; order Acidimicrobiales; family Bog-793; genus JAKACA01. Next base: position 9,684 of record JBEKMC010000018.1, read on the forward strand.
GAGCACCCACATGAAGTGATCCCGCCTCAGCCAGCCGAGTGCCACGGACGTCGAGGGATTGTCCGGGTACGCGGCCGGGGTCCGAAGCGCCACCAGCATCCACACGGCAGCGATCAGCGCGGGCACGACCTGCACGGCGAGCAGCAACCGCAGGCCGCCGGCGTCGAACAGCGGCCCACCGGTGAGCATGGCGGCGAGGATGCCGAGAAACAGCGACACGCTGCCGATCGAGATCGCCGTGGCCCGCTCACCTGGAGGAAAGTGCTGGGCCGCGATCTTCGTGATCGCGTTCAGCACCAGCGGCTGCCCTGCTGCGATGACGACCTGTCCGGACAGCTGTACCGCGAACGAGGTCGGCGCCGCCAGGCGGATGAGCGCTCCAGTTGCAGTGAGTGCTGCACCGGTCCCGAGCGCCCTCGCGAAGCTGCCGTCCAGCCATCGCCCGGTCGGCAGCCCGAGCATGATGTAGACGAACGGGAAGATGATGGCCAGGTCTCCCGTGGCGCCGCTCGAGACATGCATCACTCGAGCGGTCTGCGTCGTGATCGGCGCGAATGTGAGCCACAGCAGCTGTGTGCTCCCGGCCAGAAGGCCATAGCCCGCCAAGATCATCCACCGACTCATGCCGGGGCGACGGCCGCCGGGGGGCGGCAGCTCCCGAGAGCGACCGTCCGAGCGGTGCTGGATCGACCGTGTCCGGCTCATCACCGACGCCGCCCCGCTAGATCCCGAGCACTGTGGTCGACCGGGCGCGTTCTGGCCGCGGGCCCTCGCCGGGCCGGCGCCGCCGTAGCAACGCCGTGGCAACGAGCAAGACGAACCCAACAGTCAGGGCCAGAAGCGGCAGCGTGGACCCGAGCAGGGTCAAAGCGGACGAGTCATTCCTCGCCTCGTGAATCGCTGACAGGAGCGTCTGCGGCGTGTCGGTGTAGACGAACTGTGACACGGTCGCGATCGGCACTGCGACTCCGAGCAGGTGCGCCGGCAACTCGACCGCCCGCGTCTCGGTGGCCCGCAGGTCCACGACGACTCCGTCGCGTGGCGCCACCCAGTACGTGAAGTTGGCGGAGTAGGTGTACGCGAGTGGAATTACGTTTGGGAGCTTCGCGAACGCGGACCCGAGCCGCGCGATCTCCGTGGCCGGCAGGTGTAGCCGCCCCACGAGCGCCGGGACCTCGGCCTTGGGCAGGCCCCGTGGCAAAGAGGCCAGCTCTTGCGTGTCGGTGATCAACGCGGGCGGTGTCGTCTGCTCGAAGACGTAGGTCTCGAAGCCGAGCGGGTAGCTCCGGGTTCCGGCCGGGGTGGCGACGGCAACGGTCGTCGCGGTGCCCGCGAAACGAAGTCTGGTCGTGGAGCCGGTGTCTTGTACCCAGCCGGTGTAGTCCTGCCGCGCCGTGCCGATCGGGAAGCTGATCGTGAGCCCACGCGCTGCCGTGAGTCCCGGCATCGAGATCGACGCCGTCGGGGCGAGCGTTGTTCGGTCCACCACGTAGCGGTTGTCGAGTCCCGGGAGCGACTTTCCCGCCGCGCTCCCGGTCACTCGGTAATCGACAACGGCCGCAGAGCCGTTTGCTTTCAGCACCCTGACGGTCTCTTTGATCTGCAAGGGAAGATCACGAAGGAGCAACGGCGCCGTAGAACCTGGCGCCAGGGCAGCCTGGTTGAGCAGCACTCGGGCTGTCCCCTGGTAGACGTTCGTCGTATTCGTGTCGGCCGGCAGCTTGGAGGCTGCAGGCAGGACCGCGAACCGGACGACGCCCGCCGACGCGATGAGCAGGACCCCGAGAAGCAGCAACGCAATACGTATGCGATACCTGCGGTGCGCTGCACGCGTCCCTTGTGCTTGCCTCCGGCGCCGTTGCCGGGCACCCTCTAGTTCGTCAATCGATTCTTGACGGGCCTCCCTCAGCAAGATAGCCATGGCTCTCCCTCTCAGACATCTTGCTCCTCAATGCTCAGTTCGCTTCTTGCCACTCAGTGTCGGCCCGGGCTTGGGGAGCGCCAGAGTCTTTAGTCCATTTCTGGACCTCGACGGCAAGATCTCCTTGCATCGACACCGGGCACTGCGCCGACCTGTACGCAATGCCGGAGGTCTTCACTGTGAAATCTTGACCAGCGGTTTGCCAGCTGGTCCAACTTCTGCAGCCCGGACAGATTCCGCCCGTTGCCGGGACTAGAACGATTGTGAACAGTTTGGGGACAGCATGACTCCGAGCGATGCGACCGAAGACCAGGATCGTCACGAGCGGTCCGAGGCGCTCTACGCCAGGCAATTCCGGCCGGTCTTCCTTTACATTCACCGCCGGCTGGCGAACAGTGTGGACGTCCCTGACGTGGTGGTCGACGTGTTCACTGTCGCCTGGCGACATCTCGATGCGATCCCAGCCCAGCCAGAGGAGCGGCCGTGGCTGTTCGGAGTCGCCCGGCATGCCGTCATGCATCAGGATCGCGGCGACTTCCGGCGCCGTCGGCTCGTGAGGCGACTGGACCGCGGGCAACTCCGCCCTGGCCCCGAATCTGACGAGATCAACGGGTTCGTACGAGGCGCCCTCGAGCAACTGCACCCTTCGGACCAAGAGCTGCTTCGGCTCGTGTTTTCGGAGCTGTCGAGACGATCAACGGACAAGACGTCGTGCCGGTTCGAGAGTCCAACACGGAGGAAGGCCCGTCGCCGAGTGGAGTCGGCCCCAGAACGCCCCCGCCGACCTTCGTCCAGGTCGACACGTTCTATATCGCCGCCTCAGGGACTCCGTACCCGATCGAGATGCAGCTCTCGGGAATCGGACCAGCGACCACAACCTTGACGTTCAGCCAGTGGAACAAGGGCGCGGCGCCAACTGTCCCCAAAGGCGCACAGCTGATTTCGGCGTTCGGCGTAGTAGGCAACACGTGGTATGCCCCAATGGTCGGGACGACGAGCACGGTCATCGGCCAGCGCTGCGGAGCGACCTGAGGCCGTGGAAAGAGCCCGGCCGGCGCTTCCGGTCGAAACCCGCCACATCAGCTGATGTCTGGTCCCAGCTTGCCGGGTCCGTCAGCGGGGTCTTCCCCGATGTGCCCGGCAGCGATCGCCTTCGCCGCCGAGGCAGCCCTGACGTGACCCGTGACCGTCTGGATGAACAGCTCCTTGTGAAGCTTGAAGAGCGAGGCGTCGCAGACGGTCGTCACCGATGCCTGCCGGGGGATGTCACGGATCAAGGCGATCTCGCCGAATCCGTCACCTCTCGACACTGTTTGCAGAAGAAGGCCATCGCGAGTCACGGCAAGCTCACCATCGGCCACGGCGTAGTAGCAGTCGCCAGGCTCGCCTTCGGCGATCACCACCGTTCCGCTCCTGGCCGCAACGGGCTCGAGCTCCCGGGCGATGCCCTCGAGGCAGGGCGCGGGCAGCGCGGCGAAGATGGAGATGGAACGCAGGAGTTGTATCTCCACTTGAGGAATCGTGGCGGACGCATCGATCTTCCGTAGCTGACGCCAGAGCCCGCCGATGAGAACGAACGCGATGACTGCGGGCCCGAACAGTGCCGCCTTCAGGCCGCCGATCGCGAGGGCGACGCGGACGAGGATGGCGCCGAGGGCGAGACCCAAGTCCATCAGGGCTTCGAGGATCGAGAATGAGCCAGCAATCGCATCAGCGGGCGCCGATCTCTGCAGCAGCGTCCGGCCGGTGACATCGAAGACGGCCCCCGCAAGCCCAACAGTGCCGATGAGGAGAATGACCGGCGCGACTCGGGGGACGGCGGCGATGATCGCGAGGGCGGCCACCGCGACCGTGATGGCGACAACGAACGTGTTGGCGAGATGGCGCCGACCGACGAGGAAGGCGGTGACGAAGCCCGCGAGGAGCGCCCCACCCCCCAGTGCCGCGTTGAGGAAGCCGGCACCGCCCGACGACATGTGCAGGAAGCTCGCGGCGAGAATGACACAGAGCAGGTCGAGGGCGCCGATGAGCGTGAAATAGAAGGTGTGCAATGTCAAGAGGACCCTGATCTGTGGGTTGCGCAACGCCACCGCCAGGTTGGCGCGTGCCCCTGCACGAATCGAAGCGAGAGCACTCCATGTGCCCGACGCCAGAGCATCTCCAGCGCCGTCGCGGTCGTCGTCGCGTACATCTGCCGCGTGCTCAGGCAAGATGGCGGCGGCAGGTCCGGTCACGCGGGCTACCAGCAACATGGACACGGCTGTCATCCCGGCCGTGACGGCGATCGCCAGCGCCGGCCCCCGCCAGTAAAGGAGGATCCCCAATACTCCCGGACCCACGAGGGCGCCGGCTCCGTCGGTCCAACCGCTCATCACGTTCGCAGCAGTCAGCTCGTCGGCCGTTCGAACGATCGCCGGCAGGAGCGCCGCCTGCGACGGTCGCGTCACCGTGATCGCGAGCGAGGTGAGGGGTGCCAGAGCGAATACGACGACGACGGGCGCTCGGAGCCCGACGGCCGTCGCCACGACGGCCATCGACAACGCCTGGAGCGCGTATCCGACGAAGAGCACGCGGCTTGGGCGCCGGCGATCGGCCAGGGCGCCGAGGAACGGGCCAAGGGCGATGCTCGGGACAAGTTGAACGAGGGCCATGAGCATGCCGGCTGTCGCCCCGCCGTGGCCGTATGCGAAGACCAGCAGGGCGATCCAGATTCCGAACTCGGCCGTCCCGAACAGCGCGTAGGCGAAGCCGACCCGACGGAGCGTCGGGTTCTCGAATGCCGACCGGAACACCGAAGTAATGGCACGAACCCGCAAGAACACTGCTGGCGGCCCCGCTACTTCTGGCCGGTAGCGATCAACTCTTCGGCGTGGTGCTCGCCGTCGCGGAAGGCGGCGAGCTGCCCTTGGCGTTGGCTGCGATCACGACACAGTAGTACTTGGTGCCGTTCTTGAGCCCCGTCACCTTGGCGGAGTCGACCTTCCCGCTGACGGTCGCCGACGCCTTTCCCTTGATGGACACCAGGTGCGTCTTCGAGCAATACGCACGATAGGCGGTGATGGCGAGCCCGCCATTGGACGACGGAGGGCTCCAGTGGAGGGTGAGCATCTTGTTGCCAGGCGCGGCCGCGACGTGTTGGACGACGGAGGGTACGCTCGTCTGGAACTCGTACGCCCCGGCATCACACGACGTCTGACCGATTTCACCCGGCCGGTGTAGACCGCGCTCGTCGGTCGTGACCGTGCACGCCGCTTTCGGCACCTCTTCGTAGGCAGAGCTTCCTGGGGCGATGGCCAGTGTCTCGGATCCCTTCGACCCGTTGGGCGCGAGCGACGTGGCAAGACCAATCGTCTTGCTGTTGACCTTGCTCTCCGGACCGAATCCGCAGGTGTTGTCTGAGTCCACATTGTGGCCGCCGTCCGTGAGAGCGCCAGCCAGCGCCGAGCAAGGGCTGGCGTCAACGATCGAGTCGGAGATCGTCAGAGCATGGAAGCTGGCGATACCGCCGCCGACGGGCGCTGAGTCGCCCGACAGGGTGTCGTCGGTGAGCGTCGCCGAGGCCTCGTTGTAGATTCCGCCCCCTGAGGAGGTGGCGCTGTCGTGCCACAGTGTGTCGTCGACGAGAGAGGCCGTGCCGTAGTTCATGACCCCGCCTCCGTTCGGTGCGGTGTCGGACGAGAGCGTGTCGTCGGTGAGTGTGGCGGGGCCCTCGATGAAGACGCCACCACCGTCGGTGACGGCCTTGTCGCCCGACACCATGTCGTCCGTGAGCGTGAGCGTGCCCGTGTCGGAGTAGATCCCGCCCCCGAAGAGGGACGCCGTGTCACTGGAGAACGTGTCGCCGGTGAGCGAGACGAGGCCGTTGTAGTTCTCCACGCCGCCACCATCGTCCGCCGCTGAGTCATTGGAGAACGTGTCGCCGGTGAGGGTGACGTGGCCGGTGTAGTTCTCCACGCCGCCGCCATAGTCCGCCGCGTCCTTCGTGAACGTGCTGTCGGTGAGCGTGGCAGTCTCGGTGTCGTTGTAGAGAGCACCCCCGCCCTCATTTGCGGGGTTACTGGAGAAGGTGTCATCCGTCCCGGTCACCTTGCCGTTGTTGAAGACGGCGTCGCCGTCGTAGCCGTAATCACCGGAAAACTCATCGTGATCGAGCGTCGCGGTCCCCTGGTTGTAGAGCGCCCCACCGCCTTCGCTCCCGGTGTCCTTTGAGAGCGTGTCGCCCGTGAGGGTGAGCGTGCCGGTGTTGTGGATGGCGCCGCCAAAGGTGCCCGAGTCGCCCGTGAGCGAGTCGTCGGTGAGACTGAGGGTGGCGCCATTCTCCACACCGCCACCCGGGTCACTAGTAGACACGCCGTTCACGATGGCGAGCCCGCTGATGATCACGACACCGAAGCTCACGACCACGTCGGGGCTGCTGTCCTTCGTGCCGTCGAGCGTGGTGGTTGCCGCCCCGGCTCCCTTGATGGTGAGCGTCGGGTTCGACGTATCCCCGAAGACGAGGTTCTCGTCGTAATGCGTCTTGGACGCGGCCACGTCGACGGTGACGTCGTCTCCGCTCAGCAGGCCGGCCGCCGTGATGCCGTCGGTGATCGTCTTGCAGGCCTTGGCCGCCGAGGTACAGCCCGTCGTCGCCGTGCCCGATTTGCTGACATACAGCGTGACGGCCGTAGTAGCCGAGGCGGCGGCAGGCGCCGTGGCGAGCAGCCCAAGCACGAGGGCGGCACCGGCGGCTGCCGCACCGCCACGGCGGAGGATGGCCGGCAACCACTCCCGAATCGTGACGTCAAGCCTGGTTCGCGTGTGCATGTTCTGTCCTCCCGCCATCGGACGTGTCCGAGGCAAGATAACACCGCGTTTCATTCGCGGGCGGCGGTACGGCTTGCGAGTGCTCTCTAGCGGTAGTTGCGAGGGATCCGGAACACGCCGCGCCGTGTGGACCCGTTGCCGTCCGGCGGCGCGCCGTTGCCGTCACTCCCGTCGCCGGCCGCGGCCCTCGCTCCGAAGGCGGAGCGGTCCACGGGCTCATAGGAAGGCGAGCCGACGAGCGCCGGCAGGATCACGCTCGTGTCGAGCGCGACGGGCTCGAGCTCAGGAGCACTGTCGCCCGGGCGTGGCTCGGACCGCACGGTGGAGTAGCCGCCCTCGGGCGAGCGGATCACGATGTTGTGCAGCTTCGTCTTGCCGCCACCCTCGGTCGCCTGCAGCTCCCGGCAGATCTTGAGCGCCACGGGGTATGTGACGATGGGCACGACGAAGACGAGGACCTGGAACGACGTCAGCACGGCGTTCAGCGACACGTTCAGATAGTTCGCAAGCACATCGGTCGCACTCGCCCCGAACAGCACGAAGTAGAAGCTGAGGACGGCCGCTCCGAGGGCCGTGCGCTTTGGCCGGTCTCTCGGGCGGTCGAGGAGCTGGTGGTCCTCGCGGTCGCCCGTGAGGCGCTGTTCGATGAACGGCCACATCATGAGGATGGTGAACGTGATGCCCGGCAACACGATGGCCGGCCAGAAGGCGTTCGGGATGATCACGCGACCGCCGATGACGGTCTGCCAGTGCGGCATGATCCGCAGGCCACCGTCCAGCCAGCCCATGTACCAGTCCGGCTGCACGGCATAGGTGACCACGTAGGGCCGGTAGGGGCCATAGAGCCAGATCGGGTTGATCTGCACGGCGGCACTGAGGACGGCGGTGACGGCGGCGACGAGGAAGAGGAAGCCGTTCGTCTTGGCGATGAACGTCGGCCACATCGGCGCCCCGACGACGTTGTGCTCGGTGGCGCCTGGGCCCTTGAACTGCGTGTGTTTCTGGCGCACGAGCAGCGTCAGGTGGGCACCGAGGAGCCCGGCGATGATGGCCGGCAGGATGAGTACGTGGATGGTGTAGAAGCGCGGGATGAGCGCAGAGCCTGGGAACGACCCGCCGAAGAGGAAGTTGGCGAGGTACGTGCCCACGAGCGGGATGGTCTCGAGGATGGAGTACGAGATGCGGATGCCGGTGCCCGACACGAGGTCGTCCGGCAACGAGTAGCCGAGGAATCCGTTGAAGATCGCCAGGATCAGCATGTTCATGCCGATGATCCAGTTCAGCTCACGCGGGCGGCGGAAGCCGCCGGTGAAGAAGACCCGGCACATGTGGACGACGATGGCCCCGACGAAGATGTTCGCCGACCAGTGGTGCATCTGGCGCATGAGCAGCCCGGCGCGCACGCTGAAGCTCAGGTTGACGGTGGAGAGATACGCCTCCGACATGTGCACGCCGTCGAGCGGCAGGTACGGCCCGTTGTAGACGACGTCGGAGGACGAGGGCACGAAGTACAGCGTGAGGAACACACCGGTCGCGAGCAGGATGACGAAGGAGTAGAGGGCGATCTCCCCGATCATGAACGACCAGTGGTCCGGGAAGATCTTGTTCACCATCTTCCGGCCGCCGCCGGAGATGTTCAGCCGGTTGTCGATCCAGTCGTAGAGGCCGTTAATCACGGCGCCACCAGAAGCTCGGGCCGACGGGCTGGTCGTAGGGCGCTTGCGCCCGCAGGAACCCGGACGAGTCGACGTAGAGCGGCAGCTGCGGCAGCGGTCGGGGCGCCGGGCCGAAGACGGGCTGGGCGTCCTTGCCGGGCCCGACGTCGAACAGCGACTGGTGGCAGGGGCACAGGAGCTGGTGCGTCTGTTGCTGGTACAGGCCGATCGGGCAGCCGGCGTGCGTGCACACCTTCGAGAAGGCCATGTAACCGAGCGGGCTCCACGTCTCCCGCCCAGGAGCCGTGACGATGTTCGTCTCGCCCGCCGGCGGCTGCTGACGGACGAGCATCGTCTGGGAGAGGGCGCCGCCGGCATCCCCCTCCGGGAACACCGTGAGCATGCCGCCGAACTCGACGGCGTCGATGTGCACGCGGGTCCCGTCGATTCGGACGAGCGGAGAGTCCTTGTGCCACGTGGTCGCCTGGGAGAAGCTCTTCGGAAGCGGGCCGAGCGAGCGGATCAGCGGGAACATGACGACGACACCGAAGACGGCGCCGGCAGCCCCAAGGATCTTCGTGAGGAAAGTGCGCCGTTCGACGACGACCTTCCCGCGGCTGGAGAAGTCCTCGATGATCCGGTCCTTCTCGGCTTGCGTCGGCACCATGGAGTGGCGTGACTCCGAGAAGGGTCCCCGCGGCATCAGGTACTTGCCCCATGCCACCATGCCGACTCCGAGACCGAGAAACCCAACCCCGAGGCTCAATCCGAGCCACGCATTCGACGCGTTCACCCAGTAGGCGGCCCCGAAGCCCATGAAGCCGGCAAGCCCGAGCAGGAAGGTGACGGCCACCCCCCACTCGACCTGCCGCGGGTTGGCCGCCGCCACCTTGTACTGGTCGGCGTCGAGCCGGATCGTGACGGGCGTGGCTTCGCCGTGGTTGTCGCCGGTGGCGCTCACGCTGCTGCAGTCCTTCCTGTCTCGTCGAGGCTGTCAGGCATCGTCCGTCTCACTGTCGTCTCCAGCGCCTGCAGAACTGCCGTCTCCATGCGCTACAGGACCAGCCTCGGCGTCATGGTCGGGTCCGTGCTCGTCCTCGTCGTCTCGTGCCGTCCGGTCCCCGACCCAGTAGGCGGCCAGCAGGCAGACGCCGACGCCGACGAACAGGCCGATGAAGCCTTCGGCCACCGGACCGACACCGCCGAGACCGACACCGCCGATGTTCGACGGGGTCTTGATGTACTTCGTCACGTAGAGGACGACGTCGAGGGCTTCCTGGTTGGAGATGTCGCCCGGTCCGAACCGCGGCATGTTCTGGGGTCCGGTGCGGATGGCCTCGAGTACCTCGGTCGGTGTCGCTCCGTGGAGCGAGGGGGCGTGCACACCGCTCGCGAGAGCGTCGCCCGCGCCCGTGATCGTGTGGCACGGCGCGCAGTTGAGGGAGAACACGAAGAAGCCGTCGGCGGCGTTCGCAGAGTTGAGGGGGATCTGCGTCGGAACGGGCACGCCACCAGGCCTGAGCGAGACGACGTAGGCGACGATCTCGTTGATCTGCTGGCGCGTGAAGTACGTCGGCTTGGACTCGGGCTGGGTCTCCGGTGTGCGCAGGGGCATCCAACCGGCGGAGATCCACAGGTCCACCGTGGCTCCGCCGACCCCCTGCAGGTTCGGCCCGAGTGAGGTGCCCTGGGCGTCGCCGCCGTGGCACGTGGAACAGGTCTGGGTGAACAGGACGCGGCCGGCGGCGATCATACCGGCGCTGTCCAAGCCGTCGGAGGAGGTCAGCTTCATGCCGGGGTTCTGCATCGCCGAGGACGAAGCGGCGACGTGGACGCGGCCGATCACGAAGGTACCGAGGGCGGCCGCCATGACGAGCACGGCGAACGGCAGCAAGAAGCGGCGGAGGAGGCGCATGGGTGAGGTCAGCTCAGGACAGCAGGAAGAGCGCGCTGAACAGCCCGATCCACATGATGTCGACGAAGTGCCAGTAGTAGCTGACCCCCTGGTAGACGGCCGTCTCGCCCGGGTCGTTCTTGCTTCCTGCAAGCCGGCCCAGCAAGGCGACCATGGCGACGAGTCCGAGCAGCACGTGCAACCCGTGCAACCCGGTCATGATGAAGAAGAGCGACTGGTAGGCGTTGTTGGAGGGCTTGAAGCCGAGCGTCCTCCACTCGTAGGCCTGGTTCGCGAGAAACGCCGCCCCGAGAATCAAGCTCGTGACGATCCAGATCTTTGCCTTCTTGTAGTTGCCACGCTCCTGCGCCCAGACGCCGAACTGCATCGTCGGGCTGGATGCCAGCAGCACGACGGAGAAGATCGCCGCCTGGACCGTGTCGAGCTTCGTGCCGGCTGGAGGCCAGGAGGGGGCTGCAGACCGGATCGTGAAAAAAGCCGCGAAGAGCCCGCTGAAGAACATGAATTCCGAGCCGAGCCAAATGATGACGCCGACCGCGAGCAGCTGGGGCCGCTCCGCCACGGGATGGCCGTGCGGGCGTGAGCGCTCGAGGGCTGCCGTGGCGTCTGCCATGGGTGCATTTCTTAGTCGATCCGCCGGGCACCGGGCCAGATTGCCAGGCAACGCAGGTGCCCAGCAGGTCCGAGCGGTCACCCTTCCGCGAATGCGCCCTGCTCGTGGCCGCCGGACGCATCGGGATATGGTCGCGGACGTGCCCGCCGGCGATGCCTTCCTTCGAGCCTGTCGGATGGAGCCCGTTCCTCATACCCCGGTGTGGTTCATGCGCCAGGCGGGAAGATCCCTGCCCGAATACCGGGCGTTGAGAGCCGACGGCAACATCCTCGACGCCATCGCCACGCCGGAGTTGGCGGCGGAGCTCACGCTGCAGCCCGTACGGCGCTACGGCGTGGACGCCGCCATCCTGTTCTCTGACATCGTGGTGCCACTCGTGGCAATCGGTGTCGGCATCGACATCGTCCCCGGGCGCGGTCCGGTTCTCGATCGGCCCTTCCGCCACGACGACGATCTCGCCCGGCTCCGTCCGATCGAGCCCGACGTCGACCTCGCCCACGTCATCGAGACGGTGAGGATCCTGGTGGGCGAGCTCGAGGTACCACTCATCGGATTTGCCGGGGCACCGTTCACGCTGGCCAGCTATCTGGTCGAGGGTGGTCCCTCGCGCACCTTCGGGCTCACCAAGCGCCTGATGCACGCCGAGCCGGCGACGTGGCACCGCCTCGTCGACCGCCTGGCGGACATCTGCCTGGCGGCGCTCCGCGCCCAGGTCGAAGCGGGCTCGGCTGCCATCCAGCTCTTCGACAGCTGGGCGGGCGCACTCTCGCCAGACGAGTACGCCGAGTTCGTCATGCCGTCCTCGAGGAGAATTCTCGCCGGCCTCGCAGATCTGCCGGTACCCCGGATCCACTTCGGCGTCGGCACCGGTGAGCTGCTCGGCCTCATGGCACAAGCAGGTGCGGACGTCGTCGGAGTCGACTGGCGGGTGCCGCTTTCAGCTGCCGCCCGGCGCGTGGGTCCCGGCGTAGCCCTGCAGGGCAACCTCGACCCCGCCATCTGCCTCGCCCCCGTCGACGTCGTCCTCGGCGCCGCCGATGCCGTCCTCCGACAAGCAGAGGGCCTTCCCGGGCACGTCTTCAACCTCGGCCACGGCGTGCTCCCGGAGACCGAGCCGGACGTCCTCAAAGCCGTGGTCGAGCTCGTGCACGCACAGACGGCTGCCACCGTCCCCCGATGAGCACGACGTGGCCTCGATGAGCGCCGGACCCGCCGAAGTGGGCGTCCTTCTCATGGCCTACGGGACACCGGCGCGGCCGTCGGACGTCGAGGCCTTCTACACCGACGTACGGCGCGGACGCCCGCCGACCCCTGAGCAGCTGGCCGACCTGCAGCGGCGCTACGACGCCGTCGGCGGCATCTCACAACTCGCAGCTCGCACCGCCGAGCAGGTAGCAGGCGTGCAGTCCGCCCTCGAGGCCGTGTCGCCCGGCACGTTCTCGTGCCGCTTCGGTTCCAAGCATGCCTCGCCGTCCATCGAACATACGGTGTCCTCGTTCGCGACGGACGGCATCGAGCGCTTCGTCGCCCTCGTCCTCGCGCCGCACTACTCCGTCGGGAGCGTGGGTGAATACCTCGCGAGAGCCACAGCTGCAGCGGCGGCGCACGGCATCTCCGTCGGTGCCATCGAGGACTGGCACGATCACCCGGTGCTCATCGAGATGCTCGCCGAGCGTGTGCTGGCGGCTTACTCCGCAATTGGGAGCGAGCCGAGCGATCCGGGCGTCGAGCTGCTGGTGACGGCGCACAGCCTACCGGTGCGGATCATCGAAGGCGGAGACACCTACGACCGACGGCTGCAGGAGACCGCCGGGCTCGTCGTCGCCGCCACAGGCGCTGCCCGCTGGCGAGTCTGCTGGCAGAGCGCAGGCCGGACGCCCGAACCGTGGCTGGGTCCTGATGTGCTCGACGTCCTCCGTGGCCTCCCGGTCGCCGGCCTTTCGGGAGCGGTCGTGTGCCCGGCGGGCTTCACGTCCGATCACCTCGAGGTCAGCTATGACCTCGACATCGAGGCGAGCGCGCTCGCCGTCGGCTTAGGGCTCCGCTTCGCCCGCACGGCCTCGCTCAACGCCGACAGCCGCCTGTGTGCCGCCCTGGCGGGTCTTGTGCTCTCGGCGGTGCCAGAGGTCACCCGACGGTGAGTCGCTACGTGGTGATCGGCGGCGGTGTGAGCGGCCTGGCGGCGGCGCGCCTCCTCGCCGGCGCCAGCCCGGTGAGCGACTCGGACGCCGGGGCGCCTGCCGACGGCGGGAGACCCGGCGACACCGCGGGGCGGCAGGTCGTCCTTCTCGAAGCGTCCGGGCGGCTCGGCGGCAAGATCCTGACGGGCACGTTCTCGGGCGCGCCGGTGGAGCTCGGTCCGGATCAGTTCCTTCGCCGGGACCCCAGCGCCGAGCGCCTGTGCCGCCATCTCGGCCTCGGAGACGACCTCGTCGAGCCGAGCGCCGGCTCGGCCGCCGTGCTCGCCGGCGGCAGGCCCCGCAAGCTGCCTACTGGGCTCGTCCTCGGCATCCCCACGGACCTCGACGCCCTCGAACGGAGCGGCATCGTCGGCCAGGCGGCGGTCGACTTCGCCGGGGGCGACGCCGAACGCCCGGGCGCCGTCCTCGAAGCCGCCGATGTCGGCCTCGAGACCCATGGTGAGTGCGACGGCGACGAGCCCGCACGCGAGCGGTCGGCGGGCGCCATCCTCCGCCCTCGCCTCGGTGACGAGATCGTGGACCGCCTCGTCGATCCGCTCATCGGTGGGATCAACGCCGGCAGCATCGACGAACTCTCGCTCGGGACCGTTGCTCCACAGGTCGCTCGGCTCCTCGTCGGCCACCGGGACGTCATCGCCCCGCTGGCGGCGGCGATGTCCGTGGTAGCGGTACGGGCACATCCGGAGCAGGCGACCAGCACGCACCCGGAGCCGGTCGGCGAGCGCCGCACCTCGCCCTTCTTCGGCCTGGCCGGCGGCCTCGGGCGTGTCGTCAGCGGGCTCCAGACGGAGCTCGAGGAGCTTGGATGCGACGTGCGTCTGGAGTGCCCGGCACTCCGGATACGCGCCGTTCAGGACGGCGGCACCTACGTCGTGGAGACGCCTGGTGGCGAGATCGCCGCCGACGGGATCGTGGTCGCCCTCCCGGCGCAGGCTGCAGCGCGCCTGCTCGAGGCTGTCGTGCCTGAGGTGACCGCTCATCTTCAGACGATCAGCTACGGGAGCGTGGCCGTCGTCACGTTCGCGCTCGACAGAGCCCTCCCGGCGGCGCTCGAGGGATGGAGCGGCGTCCTCGTGCCGCGTGCGGAGGGGACCGTGATGACCGCACTCACGCTGCTCAGCCAGAAGTGGCCGTGGATGTCGAGCGGGACGGCCGAAGGCCCCCTCGTCCGGGTGTCTGCCGGACGGTATCTCGACGGCCGGATCGACGCCCTCGGCGACGAGGAGCTCTGCCGGGCACTGGCTCGTGAGCTCGCTCACGTCATCGGCGCCACCGTCTCGGTCAGCGACAGCCTCGTGCAACGGTGGAGCGAGGCCTTCCCGCAGTACGCCCCCGGGCACGGCGCCCACATGCGGACCGTGAAACGGTTGCTCGGCCAACGACCCGGCCTCGCCCTCGCCGGCGCGGCTCTTGGCGGGATTGGCATCCCGGCGTGCATCACGAGCGGCGAGCGCGCCGCCGAGGTCGTGAGCGCCTCCGTGACCGCAGCGGCATGAGGACAGCAACGTGAGGAGAGCGGTGGCAGCAGTCGCCGCCCGGCTGCACCTCGTTGCCGCCGTCGCCGGCGGGGCGCTCGTCGGGCTCTCGCTCCCGCCGATCGGATGGTGGCCGATGGCCATCGTCGGCGTCATGAGCGTCGCCTGGTCTCTCCAGGGACGCACACTCCGCCGCCGCTTCGCCCTCGGGATGCTGGCGGGGATCGGCCAGTTCTCCATCTCGCTCGCATGGGCGATCCAGTTCAACATCGGCGGCTACGTCGTCCTCGCCATCGTGGAGGCGCTGTTCGTCGCCCTCGCGTGCGCACTCGTGCCCCCTGGGCGCGGGCGCCTACCGGCGCTCACCGGTGCGTTGGTCTTCGCCGAGCTCGCCAGGGAAAGCTGGCCGTTCGGCGGCCTTCCACTCGGGGGACTTCCCCTCGGCCAGATGGACGGCCCGATTGGCTTGACCGCCCGGATCGGCGGCCCGCTGCTCGTCGTCGGCGTGACCGTCCTCGCCGGCGCCGCCCTCGCCGCTCTGCTCCCGAGCGCACCGGCCCCGGCCACAACGGTCAAGGCGGCAAAGCTTCTCCCTCAGCCGGGTATGTCCCATGGTCGCACCGCAGGCGTGCTCGGACTGGTGGCTGCGGTAGCGGTGACGGCGGTGGCGGCGCTCGCCCCGAACGGCTCCGGCTCGCGCGGCGACTTCCGGGTCGCCATCGTGCAAGGGGGCGGGCGACGGGGGCTCGACCAGCTCCAAGTACCGGCGTCGACCGTCTTCGCCGCTGCCGTGAAGGCCACGGCCAACGTACCCGCCGGTACGCAGCTGATCCTGTGGCCGGAGGACGTGGTCGGGCTGAACGGGCCGTTTCTCGGGTCGAGCGCGTACGACGAGCTGGCGTCGATCGCCCGTGGGCACCATGCCACCCTCGTCGCCGGTGTTACCTACCCCGTCAGTGCAACCCAGTTCCGAAACGAGATCGTCGCCTTCTCACCGACCGGCTCCCTCGTCGCCACTTTCGAGAAGGTCCATCGCGTGCCGTTCGGTGAGTACGTGCCCGATCGGGGTTTCTTCAAGCATCTGGCGAACTTGAAGGACATCCCCCGCGACGCCGTCCCAGGGCACGGCTCGGGCATGATCTCGACCCCGGTCGGGCCGGCGGCCGTGCTCGTGTCCTACGAGGTCTTCTTCGCGAATCGCGGGCGCTCCGGCGTGAGGGCGGGGGGCGAGGTCATCTTCGTACCGACCAACACCTCGTCGTACTCGAGCGGGCAGGCTCCTGCCCAGGAGATCGCCGCCTCCCGGCTGCAAGCCGTCGAGGAGGGCCGGTACGTGCTGCAGGCGGCTCCGACGGGTTACAGCGCCGTCATCGACAACGACGGCGACGTGAGGCTGCGCACGCCACTCTCCGTGGAGAACATCCTCACCGCCTCCGTGCCGCTGCTCGGCGGGAGCACCTGGTACAAGCGTTTCGGTGACGACCCGGTGCTGGCCTCGGCGCTGGCTCTGCTTCTCCTCGGCTGGCTGCTGGCGCTCAGTCGTCGAGCACGGCAACCCCGGCATCGCCGAACGTCGCCATCGAATTGAGGACACTGGCCGCAGCTCGCACGATCGGCAGAGCGAGGCATGCGCCCGTGCCTTCGCCGAGACGCAGGCCCAGGTCGAGCAAGGGCTCGAGACCGAGATGCTCAAGGGCGGCCGATGCGCCCGGCTCGGTCGACCGGTGGCCGGCGACGAGGTAGTCGGCACACGCCGGCGCGATCCGGCACGCCACGAGCGCCCCCGCCAGGGCGATGACACCGTCGACGACAACGGGTACACGTGCAGCCGCCGCCCCGACGACGTAGCCCGCCAACGCACCGATCTCGAGACCGCCGACTTGCGCCAAGACATCGCGCCCTGGCGCAGCAGCCAGTCCGGCGACGTCCGTCCCGAGGACGGCGGCAGCTCGTTCGAGCCCTCTCGACACGGCTGAGGTCTTGAGCGCCAGCGTGTCGTCGTCCACGCCGGTGCCGCGGCCGGTGACACTGGAGGCAGGCAGACCGGTGAACGCGGCGATGAGCGCTGCCGACGGCGTCGTGTTCCCGATTCCCATGTCGCCGGTGACGAGGCAGTCGGCACCCTCGTCGAGCAGTTGGGCGGCGATGTCGGCGCCGACCTCGAGGGCGGCATCGGCTTCGGCCGTGCTCATCGCCGGCTCGACCGACAAGTTGCCGGTGCCGCGACGTACGTTGACGCCGTAGAACCGGGTACCCGTCGCATCGGCCGCCGCCGCCACCTCGAGAGCAGGGATCGGCGTCGCCACGCCGACGTCGACCACGACGACTCGCGCTCCCACCTCGCGGGCGATGA
The DNA here is from genome assembly GCA_050008715.1 of Acidimicrobiales bacterium. Lineage (GTDB taxonomy): Bacteria > Actinomycetota > Acidimicrobiia > Acidimicrobiales > Bog-793 > JAKACA01. Next base: position 26,623 of record JBEKMC010000018.1, read on the forward strand.
CGTTGATGGCGGCCCCGCCGGAGAGGAAATTCGCCACCATTTGGGCCGTCACGGCCTGCGGCCACGGTGTCACGCCTTCGATCAGTACGCCGTGGTCGCCGGCGAAGACCGCCACGACAGGGCGGACCGGTATCGGTGGTGGGCACACCCCGGAGATGGCAGCGAGACGCTCACCGAGCGATTCGAGTCGGCCGAGAGAGCCGGCAGGCTTGGTGAGGCGTCCCTGCCGCTGGCGGGCGGCGGCAGCCGCGGTGGTGTCGGAAGGAGCGAGACGCCCGAGGGCGTCGGCCAGCGCCGTCAGCGGCCGAGCGCCGTCAGTGAGAGGGATCGACCGGGACGAGCGTTCCGCCGCTGGCCTCGGCCGTGTCGACCGGCGACGCCGTGGCATCAGCGGCGGCAGCCGTGTCGACGACCACCCCGTCGGCCGGTCCCTGCGTGCTGGGACCAAAGAGGAACCGGTTGAGGATGGAGTACCGGGCCACCCAGATCAACGCGTAGGAGAAGAGGTTGGCGAGGTGGACGATGAGGATCTTGACGTCGTGCGAGGACGAGACGCGATCTGCGTTCTTTGCGGCGATCCCGACGATCAGAGTGGAGAGGATAAGGCCGACGAGGGCGATGATCCAGAACGGCATGACCTCTTTCCAGAGGTGCGACTTACCCCGCTTGCCCCATGTCCAGCGACGGTTCAGGTAATACGCTGGCACCGTGGAGATGCAGGTGGCCACGACGTTGGCACCCATCGCCGTATCCAGCACATGCGGATAGAAGACGAACAGCATTGTCTGGGAGACCGCTGTTGCGATGAGGGAAACGGTCGCGAACTTCCAAATCCGAGTGAAGTGAGGACTCGCACGGAACGCGCGGTACCGCCCGATCAGGGACGACATGCTGTGAGTCTATCGTCTGAAGCGTGACAAAGCCTCTCATCGACCTCGTGAATTTGCTCGATCTCGAGGCGATCGAGGTGAACATCTTCCGGGGGTCGCACCTCGACGAGACCCGCCAACGCGTCTTCGGAGGCCAGGTCGCCGCCCAGTCCTTGGTGGCGGCCGGTCGCACCGTCGAACGCGGGCGCGTCCACTCCCTCCATAGTTACTTCCTCCGCCCCGGCGACCCCACCGTCCCCATCCTCTACGAGGTGGACCGGATCCGTGACGGGCGCTCCTTCACGACGCGCCGCGTCGTCGCCATCCAGCACGGTCGGGCCATCTTCAACCTCCAGTGCTCGTTCCACATCGACGAGGAGAGTCTCGAGCACGAGGTACCCATGCCCGTCGTTCCCGGGCCCGACACCCTGCCCACCGTGCAGGAGCTGCTGGAGGATTCCGAGCTGCTCTGGGAGGTCGACCGGCCGCGCCCCATCGACCAGCGATTCGTCGGCGACCTGCCGTGGCTGCGCAGGGCGCCCGAGGCTCCGGACGCTCATCAGCTGCACTGGTTCCGGGCAGACGGCGAGCTTCCTGACGACCCGCTCCTGCACGCCGCCATCGTCACGTACGCATCCGACATGACGATGATGGACTCCATCCTCGTCCGGCACCGCGTTCGATGGGACGACGAGCGCTTCATGGGGGCCAGCTTGGACCACTGCATGTGGTTCCACCGCCCGTTTCGTGCCGACTCATGGCTGCTGTTCGATCAGGAGTCGCCAACGGCCGCCGGCGCCCGCGGGCTCGCTCGGGCACTCCTGTTTTCTCAGGCCGGAGATCTCGTCGTGAGCATCGTGCAGGAGGGGCTCGTCCGGATCGGGCCGCCGCCGACGTGGAACTTGCCACCGACATGATGCCGGCCACCGACATGATGCCGGCTGCTGCCGGGATGGCCGCCATCGCCCATCACAGGGCGGCCTTCATCGTGGTCTTCGCCGCCTTCGTCGTCTTGTCGCTGGTGCTGATCACCTGCGTCGTCCGTTTTGCCGTCCAGCTCGGGCGCGCCCGGAGGGCAGCCGCAGCCGCTGCAGCGGCCGCACGATCAGCGTCCCGCCGCCACCCGAAGCCGTAGACGTCGCCGCCAGGCTCGGCTCAGACGGTGCCGCCGCGGCGACTCTCGCGGATCACTCCGAGAAGGGCCGCCACCCCGAGGACCAAGCCGATCGTGGCCGTCCACAAGCCGAACACGAGTGACAGGCCGATGGCCGCTGCACCGACTCCGAGCACGAAGGGCCAGATGCTCGTCGAGGGGAAAGCGGCCACGATGCCGGCACCGTCAGCCCGCGTGGCCATGGGATCGTCCTCCGGGCGCGGCTTCATCCGGCGCGACCACCAGAAGTAGTAGCCGCCTGGGAAGAACCCGAGGAGCATGGCACCGAGGAGCATCAGCGTGCCGCTCGTCTCGTAGCTGAGGAACCAGTAGGCGACGCAAACCAGTCCGAAGAAGGCCCCGATGAACAGCAGGACGTAGGCCTCGACCTTCATTCGCTGCCGCCCTTCTCGTCGGCCGCGCCTTCGGGCGACACGATCCGAACGCTGGCGGAACCGGCGCGAGCCGGCTGCCTGGCGGGAGTGTGACCATCGCCGTGCGGGTCGATGCTGAGATGCTCCGGGTGGTTGTAGTCCCAGACGGGCCGCTCGGAGCGGATCGGCGGGATCCAGTAGAAGTTGTGATGCGGCGGCGGGGACGCGGTGCCCCACTCGAGCGTGTGGGCGTCCCACGGGTTGTCGCCGGCTGCGACGGGCTTGCGCCACGACACCCAGAAGTTGGCGAGCGTCAGTGCCACGGAGATGAAGAGAAGGTAGGCGCCACCGGTCGAAATCTGGTTCAGCAACTTCCAGCCGGTACCGGGTCCGTATTCGGCGACGCGCCGCGGCATGCCGTGCAGGCCGACGATGTACTGCGGCACGAAGGTGATCCAGAAGCCGACGAACATGAACCAGAAGCTCGCCTTGCCGAGACCCGGCCTCGTCATGCGGCCGGTGAACTTCGGGTACCAGAAGTACAGGCCCGCGAAGCCTCCGAACACGGCACTCCCGAAGAGCACTTCGTGGAAGTGGGCGACGACGAAGTACGTGTCGTGCACGGCGAAGTCGATTGGGGGCGAGGCCAGCAGGATGCCGGTCACCCCGCCGAAGAGGAACACGACCAAGAAACCCACCGCGTACAACATCGGCGTGTCGAACGTGATCGAGCCCCGCCACATCGTGCCGATCCAGTTGAAGAACTTCACCCCCGTGGGCACGGCGATCAGGTACGTCATGAGGCTGAAGAAGGGCAGCAGGGCCGTTCCGGTCGTGAACATGTGGTGCGCCCAGACGCTCGTCGACAAGGCGGCGATCGAGATGGTGGCAAAGACCATGCCTTTGTAACCGAACACGGGCTTGCGGGAGAACGTCGCCAGCACGTCGGTCACGATGCCGAAGTAGGGCAAGGCGAGGATGTACACCTCCGGATGCCCAAAGAACCAGAAGAGGTTCTGCCACAGGACGGGGACTCCCCCGCCCGCGACCGTGAAGATGTGCGTCCCGAGATGCCGGTCGCACCAGAGCATGATCATCGCGGAGGCAAGGACCGGGAAGGCGAGGAGGATGAGGATCGCCGTGACGAGCATGTTCCAGGTGAAGATCGGGAGCCGGAACATCGTGAGGCCCGGGGCGCGGAGGTAGAACACCGTGGCGGCGATGTTCACGCCGGTGAAGATCGCCGAGAAACCCGTCAGGAGTATCGCGATGATCCACATGTCCGGGCCGGCGCCCGGAGTGTTCGTTGCGTTCGAGAGCGGAGCGTAGGAGACCCAGCCGAAGTCGGCTGCTCCCCCGACGGTGAGGAAGCCGCTCACCATGATCGTGCCGCCACCGAGGTAGAGCCAGTAGCTGAGGGCGTTCAGGCGAGGGAAGGCCATGTCGGGTGCGCCGCACTGCAGCGGCACGATGAAATTGGCGAGGCCGCCGAAGGCGAATGGGCCGGCGAACAGGTAGAGCATCAAGCTGCCGTGCATCGTGAACAGCTCGTTGTAGAGGTGCTGGCTGACGAGGGTGTTGTCCGGCGAGGCGAGCTGCGTCCGCATGACCATTGCCATGCAGCCGGCCAAGCAGAAGAAGACGAGCGACGTGATGGTGTAGCTCTTGCCGATCACCTTGTGGTCGGTGGAGCTGAGCCACTTCAAGATGCCGGTGGGCCCGTGCTCCTCTTCGTGAGCCGGGGCGAACGCGATGCTCGGATCGGCGGCGATCGTCACGCGTGTCGCACCAGGCTCTGGAGGGTTGAGGGAGTCTTCAGCTTCTGCTCCTGTTGGCTGAACCAGGCCTGGAACTGGCTGGGGGTGTCGACCTTCACGCTGAACAGCATCTCCGAGTGGTAGAGGCCACAGTACTGCGTGCATTGGCCGGGATAGATGCCGGTAACGGTGGGATGGAACTCGAATTGGTTCACCACGCCGGGCTGTGCGTAGCGACTGAAGTTGAATGCATGGATGTAGAAGCCATGGATCACGTCGTCCGAGCGGAGGAAGATCCGGACCGTCTCACCGACGGGGAGCACGAGCTGCGGGTAGATCGACGAGGTGTTGGGCTGGGCGAGGGCGGACTCGGCGGCGTTCAGAGGGGTCTCGACCGTCACGCAGTCCTGCGGCGAGGTCGTGCAGTTCACCTGCGGGTTCGGTCCCGGCGTCGAGTACTGGAAGATCCAGCCCCACTGGTAGCCGGTGACGTTCACGACGACCTGCGGAGGTGTGAGCACGTTGTCGATGTTGTTCTCGACGACGAAGGTGAAGCCGAAGATGACGAGCACCATGATGAGCGGGATGATCGTGTAGGTCACCTCCAGGCCGATGTGCTCCTGGAACTGCCTCGGCACCCGGTCATCCCTGCGCCGGTAACGGAAGATCGCCCAGAAGATCAGGGCCCACACGAACACGGCGACGGCGACACCCGCGACCATCATCCAGAACCAGAGCCGGAACTCGAGGTGCGACTGGCTCGTCGCGCCCCTGGCCTGCCCGAATCGGACGTCGCAACCGGTGAGGACGAAAGCGAGGGCGGTGACGGTGGCGACCGGACCGAGCCGTCGCTTAGGCGGGGTGTGCGAGGCCGGCTGGCTCCGAGGTCGGCGGGGCATCGCTGCGACATTAGTCACGGACGTCGCGGCCGAGCCAGATCGCCCGCTCACGGGCGTGCGCGCCGGCTCCGCGGCGGGCGTGGGCCACGCCATCAGGGCAGGTGGAGATGGGATTCTCTCGCGGCCCAGCCGAAGATGCCTCTTGCCATCGTGGAGGTCTCAGCTGCAGCCCGTGCCTCGAACACCGCCGCCCGCACCCGGTGAACGCCGGCATCCTCCGGTGCCGCCAGGGCCGCGAGCTCTGCCAGATGGCCGGCGAGGCGGAGGTCTGCGCTCGAGCCGGCGGTGAGAAGTACCTCGGCGCGCTCGGCCAGCCGGGACGGGCCGCCGGCCAGCTCGGCGAGCTCCCGGGCGAGGTCGCGCTCGGGGGCGGGTTTCAAGTTGGAAGGGTCGCCGTCGTACCAGCCCCCGTACTGGCGCCAGAGGTTGCGGACGATGAACTCCGGGTCGTCGTACACCGGGCGCAGGTAGGGCCGGCCGAGCAGGTCCGCAGGCATCTCGACGGAGTGGATGACGTCGTTCAGGCGGGCGCCGTCGTTCATGAGGGCGATCGTCTGGCCCGCGATGGACTCGAGCAGCTCCGCCGTCGAGGTCAGCGCCTCGTGTACTCGATCGCTCCCCACGACGGGGAAGCCGTGCCCCGGCAGCATGACCTCCGCCCCGAGGGCGCTCATCGTGCGGAGCGCGGCGGCCCATTCGACTGGGTAGCGCTGGACCTTCTGAGGGTTGCCGGCGTTCGGCGACGCCCAGATGAACAGGTCGCCCGTGCAAAGGACGCCGCCGTCGGGCACGAAGGTCCACGTGTGGTCGTCCGTCTCGCCTCGGGCGTGGTGCAGCTCGAAGGCAGTCCCACCAACGTCGAGCTCCAGGTGATCGCCATAGGTCCGGTCGGGGTAGCGGTATTCCGTCGGCCAGGTCAGGTTGGGCAACCCGAACTGCCGTTGGTTGATGATGGCGTTGTACCCGGCCGTGAGGATGTAGCGGTCGAAGCGAGCGGGCATGGCCTCGTGGGCAACGACCGTGGGCGCCGGCCAGCCTTGGGTCGACGCCTCTGACTCGAAGACCCCGACGCCGAACACGTGGTCGACGTGGCCGTGCGAGAAGACCGCCGTATGGAGCCGGCCGGCAGGGCCCTTGGGCGCCCACCGGCGTATCTCGGTGTGGATCTGATCAGCGGCCAGTGCGTGGCCGGTGTCGACGAGAACGAGGCCGTCTCCGGTCGTGAAGGCCGACACTCTCGCGAACGAGGCTACGTAGGCGACACCGTCGGCGACCTCGGTGAGACCACCGTCGGATCCAAGCGGATGGTGGTCGGTGATGTCCGCCTCACCCCGCCACAGGCGGTCCGCCAGCTCGAGGATGTCGGCCATTGGTAGCCGACGCTACTTGCGCATCCGTCGCCGGTGCCGGGGCGCGCCAGGGCTCAGCTCGTCAGCCGCTCGAATGGAGCTGTGGCCTCACGAGGCGCACAGCTCGGCCTCAGTTGGTGCTGGAGTCCTTCGGGAGCGCTTCGGGCGCGATCGGGATCCCGGTTGCCGTGGCGGTCCCGCCGGCGGGCAGGGTCCCGTCCTTGTCGCCTTCTTCCATGCCCTTCTTGAACTCGTGTGACGCGCTTCCCAGCCCGCGTGCCAGCTTCGGCAGCTTCGCGCCACCGAACAGGAGGACAGCCACCACACACACGATGACGATGATGCCATCGGTACCGAATATCTCTGCGAGGATCACCTGCCCTCCTTTCATGAGGACGACTTCAGACTAGACGCGACACGGAGCCGGGCGAACGCGAGCACGGAGGGTCGCCCTCGCGGCCACCATGCTTGCGTCGCCGGCCGGAGGAGCGCAAGCCCCTCCTCGTGTTGTACGTGCCGCGACGCCCGGGCGGATGAGAGATCCGCCCGGTTCTCTGGCAGCCGTTCTCTGCCAGCCGGGCTCAGCCGCCGGTCCAGACGGGCGGGCGTTTCTCGGCAAATGCGATGGAGCCCTCCATGGCGTCGTGACTCGTGAAGATAGGAGCGATGACGGCGGCGTTCAGATCCCAGGCGGCTTCTTCCGAGAGGCCGATCGCCCGCCACATCATCTGCTTCGACGCCTGCACCGAGAGCGGGGCGTTCTCGCAGATCTTCTCGGCCAGGGCGATGGCTTCGGGCACGACGCGCTCCGCCGGCACGACCCGGTTGACAAAGCCCAGCTCGGCGGCCCGCTGCGCGGAGATCGTGTCGCCGGTGAGGGCGAGCTCGAGCGCGAGTGAGAACGGGATGCGCTGTTGGAGGCGGAAGAGCCCGCCGCCGCCAGCCACAAGGCCGCGCTTTGCCTCCGGGATGCCGAAGGCGGCGTGCTCAGCCGCCACGACGAGGTCACACGAGAGCACGATCTCGCACCCGCCGGCGAGGGCCACACCGTTGACGGCGGCGATGATCGGCTTGGCGAAGGCCCGGCGGGCGATGTTGGCGAAGCCGTGCTCCGCCGACATGATGTCGCCAGCTTGCCCGGCGGCGAAGGCCTTCAGGTCCATGCCGGCGCTGAAGGCCTTGTCTCCCGTCCCGGTGAGCACGACCGCCAGGACGTCGTCGTCCGCAGCGATGTCGTCGAGTGCGCGCCCGATGGCGAGGCTCGTCGGGCCGTCGATGGCGTTGCGCGCCCGCTCCCGGTTGATACGCAGTAGCTCCACCCGGCCGTGACGTTCGCGGACGAGCGGCTCTTCGGTTGGCGCGGCGGTCGTGGGGTCCGACATGTCGTAGCTCCTTCGGTCTGTGGTTTCGGTGGGTCGGGGTTCGGCTGGCGGGGTGGGCTAAGGCAGTGGCGGGCCGTCGACGACCCGAAATGTCGGGGCTCCGTCGATGCCGGCGGCGCGCTCGGTGTGAATCCTCGCGCCGACGAGGAAGTGCCCGGCGACGTCGTCGGCGACGCCGGCGGCTGCTGCAGCCACGAGGCGCCGCCCGTCCTCGAGAGTGGCGATCACCGGGGCTCCGATCGGCGTGCCCTCCCGGTCGTAGAGAACCGTGGAGGCGTCCACGACTGCATCTCCCTCAAGTTCCACGCCCGCCGGCACGGCGCTGAGTGCCGACGCGTCGATTGCAGCCTGGGCGCCGGATGTGTCAATGGGCGCGTAGGGCGCATCCAGTGGGCGGGTGCCGTAGACACCGACGGCATGTTTCGTGAGATACCAGCCGACGCTCGTGACGAGGCCGATGCCCGGCGAATCCGACGTGCGGAAGAGGTCGAACATCGAAGCGATGGCATGAGTGCTGTAGTTGTTGCCTGGCCCGCCGAAGTACGGCAGCCCGCCGGTGACCGTGAACCGGGCGATGTCGTCGGGTCGGTCGACGTCGAGCGGCAGGCCGAGGCTGGCGGCGGCGATCTGCACTGCGGAGGGGAAGCACGAGTAGAGGTCGAAGGCCGAGATGTCGTCGACGCCCAGGCCGGCGGCCTGCAATGCGGCCGCTGCAGCGACCTCGAGCGCCGGCGACCGCCCGAGGTCGGGACGGGCGACGGGGTACCAGACATCGTGCGCCGAAGCACCCGACCATACGAACATCGCACCCTCGTCGAGCCCGAGGGACTTGGCAACGCCGAGCGAGGTGACGGCGAGTGCAGCGGCTTGTGCGCCGCCGAGGAACGCCACCATCGTCTTTGTGTACGGCTCGGCCACGAGACGGTTGTCCGTTGAGATCGTGGCGATCTCGACGGGCGAGCGCTCCTGGCGGAACCACGCGTGCGAGTTGCCCGCTGCCACTTCGCTGAACGGTGCCAGCAGCCCGCCGATGTACTGACGCTGGGATGACGGTGAGCGGCCGGCGCGAGTGGCGAGCACGCTCTCGAACAGGGGATAGACGTGAACGGGGATGAGGAGTCCCGCCATCCGTTCCTCGTCGGAGAGATCCTGTCGGTCGTCACCGAAGACGGGATCACGTTCCACGGGCTCGGCGGCGTGGGTCGAACGGTCGTCCGCCTTGCCGGCCGGCTTGAGACGGCCGGATCGGACGGCCTCGGCACCCACGATCAGAGTGGCTCGGAGCCGGCCGGCCGCGATCTCGGCTGCGGCGCGCCCGACCAAGGCTTGCGGGGTGTTGCCCCCGACGCTTGTCGTCTCCCGTGGGACCTCGAGCCCGAGCGCTTCACACACTGCGCTGGCGGGAGCGACGCCGGCGCGTCTCGACAAGATGTTCACGAGCGTCACCCGCTCGACGGCCGCTGCCAGTCCGGGAGCGGCGTCGAGTGCCTGCCGGGCGGCGGCAGCGGCGAGCTCCAGGGGGCCGAGAACGAGGTCGCGGCTTTCGTGCTGGCCGACTGCGACGACGACCGGCGTCCGGTCCGGATCGAGGCTCACGCCTGCGCCGCCGCCCGCCGCTCGTGGACGAGGCTGCCCGTGCGCGGTCGTAGGCCGTCGAGGAGGAGCTCGACGACAAAACCAGCCGCAACCGTCGCACTCAGCCCGTCGTCGCAGGTGAGCCGGCGATGTGCGAGCTGACCGACGAGCGCAGTGATCGCGAAGGCGATCATCTTGGGCGGTCCCTCGACAACGGCGCCCTTGCTTTGGGCGAGCAGGACGAGCCGCTCGGCGTCCTCCACGAACGAGGCGTGGATCGCATCGAGGTGCTGTTCGAACGCAGCACCGAGCGCAAAGGCGTCCCGGAACAAGAGCTTCACGAGCGCGCTGTCCGCCTCGTAGAACTCGAGCGTCGCCCGGACCGCTGCCTGCAGCGGAGCCGCAGGGCCGTCCGAGGCCGCCGTGGCGCGGGCAGCTCCGTTGATGAAGGCTCGAAGCGACGCCGCCTCGGCCGACATGAGCTCGTGGAAGAGCGCCTCTTTCGAGTCGTAATACCAGTAGATCGAACCGTAGGAGAGTCCCGCCTGCCGGGCGATGTCCGCCACCGTGGTGGCGTGGTAGCCACGCTCGGCGAAGACCTGCTTGGCGGCGGAGAGGATGTCGGCGCGACGTGAAGCCTTGTCGGCCTCGGTGACGGCTCGGCGAAGAGCGGTCAACTGCGGCGCGTCTCCGCCCACACCAGGCCCTTGTCGACGTCGACCTCGCGGGGAAGGCCGAGAATGCGCTCGCCGATCTGGTTGCGGAGCACCTCGGAGGTGCCGCCTTCGATCGTGTTCGCCCGCGTGCGCAGGAAGGCGGTCGCCGTGGCGGCACCTCTACCGCCACCATCGAAGCCGTCAGCGCCTCCGGGCGCGTGAGCGTCCCAGGCGATCGAGCACATGCCGGCGGCGTTCATGGCAACGTTCGAGCGGTACTGGTTGAACTCGGCGTTGAAGACCTTCGAGATGCCCCCCTCTGCGCCGGGAGTCTGCCCTGCCAGTCGCGCCGCGCTCGCACGAAACGCCGTGATCTCCTTCACCTCCTGGGCGATGTAGATGCGGGCGAGCTCTTGGCGGATGATGGGGTCGCTACGATCCCGCACCCCCGAGAGGAGGACCTCCCAGGCAT
>JBEKMC010000180.1:0-6236 GCA_050008715.1 Acidimicrobiales bacterium
GGAAGGCCTGAAACCCGTCACAAGATGCAAGACTGAACTTGGTCTGGACGGCTGGTTGGTGGACAGAGAAGAACTAGCGCGTTTTAGGTCCGTTCTCCCGTCCGAGACTTCGGATCAGGTGTTTCCGACCTAGCTCGCGCCGAGGCCATTTCCGAAAATAGCCAACAGTCACTGCCGCCACTTACCGATACTACCAACATGATATGTGCGGCGTTGATTCGACTGGGGATCGCCGGCGCCGCCATAGTCGGGTTGGCCAGCGGGCTCAGTGGCCCGGCGGCGCAAGGGATCGCTAGCCGAGTGCACCAGGATTCCGGTCAGCTACAAGTGACGTGTCCCGTCACGAGACAGGAGCCGCTCGGTTCGAGCACCGTACGTCCGCCGCTCGCGACCCGCACAGGAGAACAGCTCGAGGTCACCGTGCCTTCGGTGGTCTTCATCTCGGTCGAGCCCGGCGGTCTGCGGGTCACCACCAATACAGGGCGCCCGCCGGCGACGTCCGACACGTTCTATATGATCCGTCCCGGCCGGGCCGGTCGCGCCATCCCGGGTGTGATCGAGATGGTCCTTGGCAGGTGTCGCTGAGGGCGGTCGATGCTCGGTCACTCTGAGCGTTCGCGTCCCCGCCGTACACCACTCGGCGGGACGTCAATCTGTCGGACCCTGTGAATTTGCCGCTCCGTTGCCCCCTCTTTGCCGAGCTGAGGCTGATTGTTCATCACTTGTTAAGTGTCAAGTCACACTGTCCATTTATAGTCCCTGCTCATGGACGGGCGGAGCACGACAGGTTTGATAACCAGGACGCAGGGGCGGACTCCGGCTGACCCACGGATCGTGGACCGCCGTCTCATCGGGTCGCACGGGCTTGCGCTCCGCGACAGCCTGCCTGAGCTGATCGAGCGTGGGCCCCGGCCGATGAAACCTCGCTCCGGTGTGATTGCTCGAAGTCCTGGGCCGCCGCACAGCGCTCGCGTCCTCGTCATCGACGAAGACGAGATGCGAGCTCACACGATCGAGGCGGCGCTGGAACAGCAGGGCTTCGCTGTTCGGTGCGCCGGCGACGGACCGGCAGGCTTCGCGCTCATGGCCCAACAGATGCCGGATCTTCTACTCGTGGACGCCATCCTTCCCGGCATGCCCGGCATCGACGTGTGTCGCCACCTGCGCAGAGCCGGGTCGCAGGTTCCGATCATCGTTTTGAGTCCACGATCTGACGAGATCGATGTCGTCGTCGCCATGGAGATGGGCGCGGATGACTTCCTTGCCGAACCCTATGGCATGCACGAACTGGTGGCCCGTGTCAGAGCCGTGCTTCGCCGGAGCAACCGACAGGCGATCAACCATTCCGCACCGTCTCCGGGCGAGAGGGGCGAGGGGTTCGTATCCGGCGAGCGCGAGCCGGCCTGCTCCCCGGAGGCAGGCGCGCAGCATGGTCTGAGCCAGCAGTCCCAGTCAGTACGACCCCTTGGCCCTCGGCTTGGATCGTCGCGGAGTGGCACACCGGACCAGGGCGGTGACGCCGCGGCGGAAACCCTCACCGTCGGCGATCTCAGCCTTGACCGAGCAAGACATGAAGTGCTTCTCCGAGGCGAAGTCCTCGACGTCCCTCGGCGAGAGTTCGTCTTGCTCGAGGCGCTTCTCGAGAAGCCGGGGCGGGTGCTCACTCGCCAGGTGTTGATCGTCCGGATCTGGGGGCCGGGGTTTCGCGGAAGCAGCAAGATTCTCTCGACTCTGGTGGGCCGCCTGCGCGCCCTGGTCGAGTCGAATGCGGACCTCCCGACCCGGATCGCCACGGTCCGCGGCATCGGTTACCGCTATGACGTGTCGGGCGAGGCAGACAACTAAAGCCTTCGTTCGGCCCTGCTCGGATTCGTCCGGCCGCACGACGAGTGAGACCGCCGCCGCCGGTGCTGTGCGGCGCGGCTGGCGTGCGGCTCTCCGAGTCCTGTGTCCGGCAGCGCCACTCCGATAGCGCGTCGGTCACAACGAGATCCGCGAGCACGTCCCAGGCGGTACGACTTTGCTCGGTGGCGAGCTCACCAACCATCCGGCCCTTGGCACCCGGAACACTGCTCTCTTCCACGCGGTAGGCAGCCCAATGGGCAATGGAGCGAGACGGGCCGTCCGTGTCCTGCGCGAGGCGGTCCATCTCCGACCGACCTTCACGTTCGCTGAGCATTGCCAGCTTCGCTGCGTCCGGCAGGGCCATGAGACGTTCCCAGCCGTTCAAGATGTCGAGAATGAACCCGCTCTTGAAGTTCAGCCAGAGCCGCAAGCTGTCAGGCAAGGTGAGGGCCACGACTCGACCGCCACGATCAGCTGCCAGGTCGGAGCCGGCGAGCTGCCGATCGACGGCGTCGGCGGCGCGGCCGTAGACCTGCAGCACGTTCCAATTGATGGGCCGGTCCGCCGTCCGACTCATGGCGGCCATGAGGTCGAAGAGGTCCTCATCGAAGGGAGCCACCCCCGGAATGAACTCGAGCGTGGTGCCGGGATGCTCGCCCACCACCGAGCACAAGGCCAGCAGCTCCTCTCGCGTCGCGTGGCGCGAAGGGACAGGATCGCCGTGGTGGTCGTTGTGGCTCCGAGACCAGGTCGAGGAGAAACCCATTCCGCCAGCAGCGAGACCTTCGTGGAGCAGCTGCTGCATCCCGGTGACTTGGGCAGGCGTGGCCGCATGACCAACGGCGTCGTCGTGCATGATGGCCCGCCGGATGGCCGAATGACCCACGAGGAAACCCGTATTCGGCGTCAGTGTTCGGTCAAGGCGGTCCAAATAGTCCGCCGTCGTCGACCAGTCCCACGCGACGCCCTGTTGCAGTGCCTCAAGGGGCATGCCCTCGACGCGAGCCAGCATGCGCATGAGGTAGTCGGCGTCCTCCGGGTTGAGTGGCGCGATGCTGAACCCGCAGTTGCCGCCAACGACAGTCGTGACGCCGTGCAGGGGCGAGGGGCTGAGGGTCGGGTCCCAGAACGCTTGGGCGTCGTAGTGCGTGTGGACGTCGATGAACCCAGGGGTCACGACCAAGTCCGTAGCGTCGACGGTGCGATGGGCTGGTTCGTCGATCACTCCGAGCGCCACGACACGGCCATCCCGAACGGCGACATCAGCTCGCTGCAACGGCGCGCCGGTCCCGTCCGCGACCGTGCCGCAGGTCAGTTTCATATCGAGCATGGGACCCTCCTCAGCAACGTGGGCTCCGGTCCAGCAAGTCTCCCCGACGCATGCGCTGGCGTCGGTTCCCGTGGTCTTCAGTGGCGGAAGTCGGAGGTGTCGATCAGGGAGCGGCGAGCGAGTCAAGAGCCGCTAGCGCGGCCCCTCGGGCGCCCGCCATGTCCAGATCGGGGATGAGCGCGAACGTCGCTGCCTCGAGCTGCTCCTTGCGGAGCGATGTGTGTTCACGGACCTGTGCGAGGAACCACTCGCGGAACTTCGGCAAGGCCTCGACGACGCCGCCGCCGACGAAGTAGGCGCTCGGATCGATGAAGTTGGCGGCGATCGTGAAGAGCCGCCCGAGCGCCATCGCCTGCTGACCGAAGATCTCGAGTGCCAGCGGGTCTTCGGATTCTCCGTAGCCTCGGACGAGCTTCGCAGCCTCCTCGATCGAGGCCGCTCTCGCGAGCTCGTGGTCGGGGAAGCGCGTCAGCCAGTAGGGCAGCAGGTTCCTCTCGATCCCTGTCAGCGAGGCGACGCTCTCCGCATCGGCGACGAAGCCGCAGTTGCACTTCGGAAGTGGCTGGCCGTCTGCAAGCAGACCTTGCATCGGTATGTGGACGTGGCCGAGCTCGCCTGCCATCCCTACAGCTCCGCGAATGACACGCCCAGCCTCTATCACTCCGCCCCCAAGACCCGTGCCGACGATCGCCGAGACCGAGGAGTGCAGCGCCGCCTCGCGCCCGAAATGGGCGTGATGAGCGTAGAGCGCGGCGGCATTGCCGTCGTTGTTGTAGATGACGGGAACGTCGAGGCGACGCTCGAGGGCTCCACGAAAGTCGAACCCGTGCCAGGCCGCTTGGGAGAAGTTCGTCGCGCCCTTCGAGGAGATCACACCATCCGCGCTCGCTGGACCTGGTGTGTCGAGGCCGACGGCGCGCACCGACTCCCTCGCCACGCCTGTGAGGCCGAGCACATGGTCAAGGGCATCGACGAGAGCGCCGACCGCCACGTCCGGTCCCTCTCGGACGCGGCTCGGGCTCTCGACCAGCCTGTCCACCAAGAACCGCCCCGAGTCGTCGAGCACCGTCGCGCTGTTGGAAGTGCCGCCGTTGTCGAGGCCGACGACGACCCATGAGCGGGAGGGCCACCTCGGCAGCGAGCTCCGCGACCAACTGGTTCGCGGTCCGCCTCGAGCCGTGGACGTGCCTGCTGATCTGCCCGTACCGGCCGGTCAACGGGTCGCGGCCGGTGGACACGGTCACTTGCCAGACGCCCGGGGTGCGCTCCCGTATTCTGGCCATGTCACAACCGGATCCGATTACGGACTCGATTGCGGCCTAGCTGGTTCCGGAAGGATAAAAGTCCAGCTGGAGGGATGGCAGAGCGGACGAATGCGACGGTCTTGAAAACCGTTGGGTGATGAGCCCCGGGGGTTCGAATCCCCCTCCCTCCGCTCGTTCGACCTCTCGGGGTCGACAACTGATCGGCGGATGCTCAGCAAGCGTCCGGGTCCTGCGTCACGCAGATCGCCGCCCGGTCCACGAACTGTCTGTCCCAGACACCCAGCGTTACGCTGAGCCGATGGCGCTTACTCTTGCCCAGGCGACGTCGCAGCTCATCGGACCCGGTCAGCCTTTTGAGATCGGGGAGACCGAGATCCGCGGTCTTGCAACTCGCGTCTGGAGGAACTGCCCCCCAACCCTTCGCTCTATCTTGGAGCTCTCGAAAGGCTTCGGCGAGGCGACCTTCCTTGTGTACGAGGACGAGAGGATGACCTTCACGGAGCACTTCGCGGAAGCCACTGCCTTCGCCCACGTGCTGGCCGATCGCTACGGGGTGGTGGCCGGCGATCGAGTTGCGATCGTGATGCGGAACTACCCGGAATGGGTTATCTCGTTCTGGGCTGCAGCGGCGCTGGGTGCGGTCATCGTTCCCCTCAACGCCTGGTGGACCGGTGCTGAGCTCGCCTACGGCCTGGAGGATTCGGGGTCGAAGGTCGCCGTCGTGGACGCCGAGCGCCTGGGGCGTATCCTGCCGCACCTGGTCCAGCTTCGGGCATCCGGTCTCGAGAACGTGGTCGTCGTGCGGCCGGAGGACGCTCGGGATCCCGTCGACGTGCCGACGAGCGTCCAGCACTACGCCGAGCTCATGGCCGGTTCGGGTAGCGCCACCGACCCGCATCTGCCTTCGGCAGATATCGACACGGACGACAACGCCACGATCTTCTACACCTCGGGGACGACCGGGAAACCGAAGGGCGCGCTCGGCACCCAGCGCAATATCTGCACGAACCTGCTGAGCCTCGGATTTATCGCGGCCCGCGGGCAGATGATGGCAGCGGACGCACATGGGCCATCGGAACCGTCGGGCACGCAGAACTCCTACCTGTTGTCCGTGCCGCTCTTCCACGCCACCGGCTGTCACTCGATCCTCGTGGCGAACACCGCCAGCGGGGGAAAGCTCGTGATGATGCGCCGCTGGAATCCCGAGCGGGCACTGGAGCTCATCGAGCGCGAGCGGATCACGATCTTCGGCGGGGTTCCCACGATGGCATGGCAGGTGCTGAACTCACCGGACTTCGCCGCTCGCGATACATCCAGCGTGCGGTCGGTGGCCTACGGCGGAGCTCCCGCTCCCCCTGAGATCGTCAAGCGCATCAAGCAGCAGTTCCCCGGTGGAAATGCCTCTAACGGTTACGGGCTGACCGAGACGTCGTCGGTGACGAGCATGAACACGGGTGACGACTACGTGCGCAAGCCCGCAAGCTGCGGGCCTCCCGTACCGGTTTGCGACGTACGAGTTGTTGATGCCCACGGCGATGATCTCCCGACCGGAGAGCCCGGCGAGCTCTGGATCAAGGGACCGAACATCGTGAAGGGCTACTGGAACAAGCCCGAGGCTACGGCGACAAGCTTCAGTGATGGATGGCTGCACACGGGCGACGTGGCCCGACTGGACGACGAGGGTTTCATCTTCATCGTGGACCGGGCGAAGGACATGCTGATCCGGGGCGGTGAGAACGTCTACAGCGCCGAGGTCGAAGCGGCGCTGTTCGAGCATCCGGCCGTGGCAGATGCCG
>JBEKMC010000181.1:0-4257 GCA_050008715.1 Acidimicrobiales bacterium
CCGTGTGGCGTCGGGGCCGGCTCTAGGAGCTGCTTGTGGGAGTCGTCAGCGTCCCCGCAGTATCCCTTTCAGCCTGCGAACTTGGCGTAGCTCTTGCTCCGAGATATGGCTTCCAATCGGCGGTGACCCACTACGTACTAGGGTGCGCCAGATGCTGACTCGGTCCGTGGTGACGATGGGCGCAGTGGTCGCGTTGAGCGCGCTGGCGCTGGGAACCGGGCCGGCCGGCGCCAGCGCCGTGCACCGTACACTGGCCGGGAGTCCGCCCGGGGTTTCCCACGCCGGGCTGGACGCGGTCACCGGGGTCCCCCACAGCTCCGACGTGTGGGCGATCGGCTACTCCGGCGAGGGAACGGACAACGACACCTACTTCGTGCTACGCCGCCACGACGGGAAGTGGAAGCGGCTCGCCGCGCCGAAGCTCAATGGGCGCTACGGCGTCCTCGGCGCCGCCGACGCCGCATCACCCAGCGTCGTCTGGTTGGGCGGCAGTCGCCAGGTTGCTGGCGGTATCTCGGAACTGCCCACGGTCTGGAGCCTGTCGGGAAGCAAGTGGGTCGTCGCGAAGTGGCCGGCCCTGGAGGTCGGCCTGGCCGCCGTGTCTCAGATCGCGTCGAGCTCGCCCACCAACGCCTGGGCGGTCGGTGGCCTGTGGCTGAAGAACGCGACTTCGACCCAGGTCGCGATGCACTGGGATGGCAAAAAGTGGACCGCGGTCCCGTACCCCGTCTCTGACAACTCCACCCTGCTCTCGGTGAGCACCTCCGCGCCCAACAACGCCTGGGCCGTGCTCAGCGACGGCACGCTCATCCAGTGGAACGGCAAAGCGTGGATCTCCAAGGGAACCGCGCCCGCGGGAGTCCAGCTGACCGCGGTCACGACCAGCTCGCCGACCAACGCCTACGCCGTCGGCTACAACCCCACCACCGTCCGCCCGGTCGTCCTGCACTACAACGGCCACACCTGGTCAGCGGCCAAGCTGGTCAAGGCGCCGTTAGAGAAGCTGTTCTATGCGGGGCAGGCCGGCAACTCCGTCTGGGCCATGGGGCAAATCTTGAACTCAGGCAGCACCGTGATGCTCCACTCGACCGGCGGCGCGTTCACCACCCAGAAGGTCGTCGGCGGACCCAACTACCGCATGTCTTCGCTCAGCGTCGAGTCCCCGAGCGTCGCCTACGCAGGCGGGGACTACATCGACCTCACCAACGACATCTCCTACACCTATCTCGACGCCTACAACGGGCACAGCTGGCGCGGGATTTCCAGCGATCCCTGATCGGCGCGACCAGAGCGTCACGAAGCGCAGCCCGCGAGCCGGCAGGAGTTGACGCCGTACGCGAGTCGACGGTCGTCCCAGGCGCCCAGCCAGCCGGCCGGCCCCGGGGCAAGTTGAGGGGATGACGGGCGCGGTTTCCCTCTCGCCAGGCGCCCCAGCTCGGCCACGTGTGCGCCCACGTTCGCCCGTGTGGCGACGGGGCGGCGGGTGGTAGGTCAGGGGCCTGAGCGCCACATGGTCTCCCCACTGTGGGTCGGGCGCTTCCCCCCGCCGCCCGCGCGATGATGCACCCAGCAGACACCGTGTGAAGGGGGTTCAATGTCGGACCGAACGACGCCGCCCGGCTGGTATCCCGACTCACAAGTAGCTGGTCTGCTTCGGTGGTGGGATGGCCGTTCCTGGACTGAATACGTCCAGCAGCAGGCCCCCGCTCCTGGCGCAGCGCCCAACACCAGCCCGCCTCCACCTGCGGCCGTCCCGACACGGCCGTCAGCGCCACCGTCACCAGCACCTCCACAGTTCTCGACACAGCCGACGACCGCGTCAGCCCCAGCTGCACCGCAGGCGTCGCCAAAGTCGCACGGCATCTTCGGTGCCAAACGTGGCCTTGAGGAAGAGGTCGAGCAGCTACGAGCCGTCATCGCACAGATGGGGATACCCGAGCGGGACCAGCTGCGCGCGGAAGTTATCCAGCTTCGGTCGGACATACCTGCCATGAGATCGGAGCAGGCTGCGCTCCTCAGCGCTGTGACTCCGCTTCGAGCGGAGGTAGCGAACCTCCAGGGTGCGGAGGCCCGACTGCAGGCTATTCGCGCCGAGGTCTCCGAGCTTGAGTCGAAGCGAAGCGCGCTTGAGCAATACAAAGAGGTCGCCGAGCGCGCCGCTGCGGACATCCAGCGATTGCAAGCCGAGTACGCGGAGCTTTCTCGCCTCGTGATCGAGACGCGTGAAACGGCCATCCTGCAAGAGGTTGGTATCTATGAGTATCGACATCCTCTCGACGACGCGCCCGCCTACAAGGCGCGGCTGAGCGGGATTCAGGCCAAAGTCAAAGACGCCGTGAAAGCCGGGAGTGCCGTCAGGGGTTCAACGAACTGGACGGTCAACGGGTCGACCCGTGATGGCGCGCGCATGGTGCGTGAGTTCTCGAAGCTCATGCTTCGCGCCTACAACAACGAGGCAGAGAGCATCGTGCGCACGTTGAAGCCCTACACGCTCGAATCATCGATCGCTCGGCTCGACAAGGCTCGGGACACAATCACCAAGCTCGGCGGGACCATGAACATTCGCGTCACTGACAGCTATCACGAGCTGCGGCGACAGGAGCTGGAGCTCACTTCGGACTACC
Source organism: Acidimicrobiales bacterium (assembly GCA_050008715.1). GTDB lineage: Bacteria > Actinomycetota > Acidimicrobiia > Acidimicrobiales > Bog-793 > JAKACA01. Next base: position 2,625 of record JBEKMC010000181.1, read on the forward strand.
TCGCGAAGGTCGCCGAGCAGAAGGAGCGTGATCGGGAAGAGCGAGAGCGGCTCCGCGAAGAAGAGATCGCCCGCCGAGAGATCGAACGGGAGCTCGATCGCCTTCGCAAGGAACAGACGCACTACGCGAACACGCTCGCTTCGCTGCGGGCGAGCGGTGACGCCGAAGGGGCTGCCGCAATCGAAGCTAAGGCTGCGGAGATCGAGGACGCCCTCGACGGTCTGACCAAACGGGCCGCCAACGTCCGGGCTGGTCACGTGTACGTCGTCTCGAACGTCGGTGCCTTCGGTGAAGAGATGGTGAAGATCGGCATGACCAGGCGACTCGACCCCATGGACCGTATTCACGAACTCGGTGACGCTTCCGTTCCCTTCCGGTACGACCTTCACGCGTTGATCTTCAGCGACGATGCTGTTGGGCTCGAGACGCAACTGCATCACGAGCTACGAGATCGACGAGTGAACTGGGTGAACCTGAGGCGCGAGTTCTTCCGCGTCCATCCCAACGAGGTCCGAGAGCTGTTGGATCGCTTGGGGGTCCTCTTGATCTCCTACGTGGAGGAACCGGAAGCCCTTGAGTGGCGACAGACTCAGACAGCCCTGAGAGAGGGTGTAGCCCCGCCGGAGCCGCATCATCGCGGCAGAGCGGCGCTTCCTGACTAAGGTCAGTAGCCGACGACCACGTCACAGAATGCGCTGATGGCGCTCGGTGCCGCCGTGTAAGTCCAGGTGAGCGTGAAGTCGTCGGTCGCGGCAGCCGGGATCGACAATCCGCCGGCGCTCAGCCACCTAGTCGCCCGTTGGCCACCTGAGGGCCTACGTTCGCCCGTGTGGCGAGGGGGCCGACGGGTAAGTCAGGTGGCAGGAGGGCGGTTGTGGGGGGGTGTGCGGCGCCCCACTAGGGCAAGCGCCCGGAGCGCACGGACGGCGGGAGGAGGCGAGCGGGCAAGAGGCGGGAGAGAGGGTTTTGCGGATTCTGCCGACAATGCTGGTGGGCAGGCGGGAGGGGAGATCATGCGGGACAGCCCCCGTCACTGCAACATCAGTGTTGTCAACACCGGCCGAAAACTGACCCCTTTCCACCGGTCGAATATTGACCCCCCTCCTCGGGCCACCGACCGCTGAGCGCGGTCATTTCGCAAGCGGCATCACCTCCTCTTTGTTCTCGAGGTGGCGACGTCGACCACCTGAGCGCTGAGCCGGCGCCGTCTCGGCGACACCGGCTCTACGGCGACGGTAGGCAGCTTGGCGGCAGGCGGGATCGCAGAACCGTCGGGGCGAGCCCGGCTTCGGATCGGCGAAGAGGCCCTCGACGGCGATGACGATCTCCCGGCCGCAGCACTCACAGCCGAAGAGCTCGCGGGCGGGTTGATCGCAAGCGTCACGCAATGTCTCAGGTGTCGTCCTCACCGGGCACCCTTCCGAGATCGCGGCCTTTCAGCCTGTAGCTGTCGCCTTTTAGGTTGATGACCTCGGCGTGATGAACAAGCCGGTCGATCATGGCGGCCGCCACGGTGTCGTCTCCGAAGACCTCGCCCCAGCGAACTGGCCTTGTTGGAGCTGACGATCACACTCGCCCGCTCGTATCTCGACGACACCAGCTGGAAGAACAGGTTGGCCGCCTCGCCCTGGAA
>JBEKMC010000182.1:0-4247 GCA_050008715.1 Acidimicrobiales bacterium
TTTGCGCGAGGGACTGTTGTCGGCCGACGGCAATGTCGCTGAGGGCTCGGATGCGGGCGAGGTTGTCGTCGCTCAGCATGCCGCGGGTGAGTGAGCCGTCCAGGGAGGCTCGGGAGCCTGCGGGGATGCCGTTGAGGTATCGGTCGCTGAGCAGGCCCTGGGCCAAGACGGAAAAGGCGATGCACCCGACACCTTCGGTGCCGAGAACGTCGAGGAGGCGGTTCTCGATCCAGCGGTTGAGCATCGAGTACGACGGTTGGTGGATGAGCAACGGGGTGCCGAGCCGGCGGAGGATGGTGACGGCCTCGGCGGTGCGCTGGTCGGAGTACGAGGAGATCCCGACATAGAGGGCTTTGCCGGACGTGACGGCGGAGTGGAGGGCGCCGAGTGTCTCCTCGAGAGGGGTTTGGGGGTCGTAATGATGGTGGTAGAAGATGTCGACGTAGTCGAGACCGAGGCGCTGCAGACTCTGGTCGAGGCTGGCGAGGAGGTACTTGCGGGAGCCGAGGTCGCCGTAGGGGCCTGGCCACATGTCCCAACCGGCTTTGGTGGAGATGACCAGCTCGTCGCGACGGTAGCGGAAGTCGTCGTGCAGGATCCGGGCGAAGTTGGTCTCAGCGCTGCCGTAAGGGGGCCCGTAGTTGTTGGCGAGGTCGAAATGGGTGATGCCCAGGTCGAACGCTCGGCGCAGAATGGCGCGCTGGGTGTCGATGGGTCGGTCGTCGCCGAAGTTCTGCCATAGCCCGAGCGACACGGCAGGCAGGAGGAGCCCGCTGCGCCCACAACGGCGATAAGCCATGGACCCGTAGCGGTCCTCGGCAGGGAGGTAGGTCGTCACGTCGTGGCTGCTCCGTCTCGGTGCTGGAGAAGAATCTATTCGAACGGGCCGAGATCGACCGGCCCGACCGATATCTCGCGAGTGACGACCGTGACGTCCTCGTCGCCATGGCCTTGTTCGACGATCTGCTCCCATTCGCGGGCGAGAGACGCCAGAACCACGAAACGCTCAGGGCCACCCTGCTCCAGGGCCAGGTGAACGTCCTTGAGGGCGAGCGCCAGAGGGAACTCGGGTGAATAGTCACCGGCGCCGATTCGCCGGAACTTCCCGGCCACCCAGGGCGAGATGAGTGGACCTCCTTGGAAGGCGTCAAGGATGCATGAGGCATCAAGGCCGAGCCGTCGCGCCAGGGCAAGAGAGCTCGCCACTCCTTCGGCACTGAAGGCCAGCAGGGTGTTGTTCACGAGCTTGATCCTCGAACCCGCGCCTACTGACCCGACCCACACCGTCCGTTCCCCGATGGCGGCGAATACCGGCTCGACCTTGCGACGAGCCTCGTCGGGTCCAGAGGCGAAGATCGTGAGCGTTCCTTGTTCCGCGGGGACCTTACTGCCCGAGACCGGCGCGTCGAGGAACGAGACATCCGGGCGTCGTTCACTGACTATCGAGGCAAGCCTCTCAGTCGCCTCGACACCGATCGTGCTCATCTGTACCCAAACGGCACCCGGTTGCAAAGCCGCCAACATGCCGAGATCGACGGCAATCGACGTCACGGCACTGGCGTCTGTGACCATGGTGATGGCGACGTCAGCAGCCCGGACGGCGTCGGCCGCCGTCGGTGCTACCTCGGCTCCTCGCTCTGCGAACGCGCGAGTCGCATCGGGCTGGCGATTCCACACGACAGTCGGGATACCCGCTCGCAAGGCGGAAAGCGCCATTCCCCCGCCCATCGTGCCCAGTCCGAGCACAGCGAGCCTCGTCGTTCCATTCGCCATCGCGGTCCTCCGCTTCGCAGGCTCGGACATCTCGATGCCGCGACCGGCCACCCGGGCCCTGACTTCTCGATAACCACGGACGCGCGGCCAAGCGGTCGCTTGGCCCTGCATGTGGACTCATGGTCGCGCAGGCCCGCAGGCGGAGCAAGGGGTGCCATAGCCTGAGGCGGCAGGTGCAGGCCACGATCTGAGGGCTCGGGCGTGATGGCTGAAAGACAAGCAACTTCCGCGACGTGGGCTCCCCTGCGGCTGACCGTCTTCCGCTGGCTATGGCTCGCCTCGCTCGTCAGCAACGTCGGCACCTGGATGCAGACCGTGGGAGCCCAATGGTTCCTCGTCCACGCCGCCCACGCAGCCATCCTCGTCTCGCTCGTCCAGACGGCAGACATGCTCCCAGACGTGATGTTCGGCATCGTCGGTGGTGTCCTGGCAGATACCCTCGACCGGCGTCGATTGCTGATGTCGGTTCAAGGTGCCCTCGTCGTCGCAACTTCGGCACTCGCCGCGCTCACGATCGCCGGTCGTATGTCGCCGGCGCTGCTTCTCATGTTCACATTCGTGATCGGCACCGGTTCGGTCTTGGTTACCCCCGCCTACCAGTCGCTCGTACCCGAGCTCGTTCCGCGCGAGCAAATCCCTGCAGCTGCGCAGCTCGGCTCCATCAACGTCAACCTCGCCAGGGCGATCGGGCCGGCCATCGCCGGGATCCTGATCGCGGCCGTCGGGGTCGGGGCGATCTTTGCCCTCGATGCCGCGACGTTCCTCTTCTACGGCCTCGTGGTCGCTCTCTGGCGGCCGAGCCCCGAGATCACCCCACAGATCCCCGAGCGATTCCTATCTGCACTTCGGGCCGGCGGCCGATACGTGCGCTACGCGCCGGTCGTCCGCCGGATTCTTCTCCGTTCGGCGCTCTTCCTCGTCCCGGCGAGCGCGCTTTGGGCACTGCTTCCCCTCGTCGCGAGCCGCCGGCTCAGACTCGGACCTGGCGGGTACGGACTCTTGCTTGGTGCCCTCGGGGTCGGGGCCATCGCGGGCGCCGTCGTGTTGTCGAGGGTACGCGCCTGGCTGTCGCCGAATGCCCTCATCGGATTGACAAGCGGCATCTTCGCCGCTGCCCTCGTCGCGGTGATCCTCGTGCGGTCGACCGTTGTGGTCGTCGTGGTCCTGCTCCCCACCGGCATGGCGTGGGTCGGCATGCTCGCGACGGTCAACACGTTGCTGCAGCTCTTCTTGCCGCACTGGGTCAGGGCGCGTGGGTTGTCCGTCTACCAGATGGTGCTGTTTGGCGCGCAGGGCCTCGGGGCAGTCGCGTGGGGGGCGGTCGCCGACTCGTTTGGACTGACTCTCGCTTTCCTCGTCGCCGCCGGGCTGATGGCCGCAGGAGCGTCGTCAATCCGCTTCTGGCCGTTCGTCGACACGTCGAGCATGGACCGGGGCGCTGCGGTTCGGCCCGATCCGGCGGTCGAGTTCGAAACCGAAGCCGACTCTGGACCTGTTGTGGTGCGCACGACCTACTCGATCCCGACCGAGCGGGAGCTCGACTTCATGCGCGCGATGGTGCGCGTTCGGGAGTCGCGGCTGCGGACGGGCGCCACTCAATGGGGGCTGTTCCGCAACGGAGAGCGGCCGGATGAGTTCGAGGAGATCTTCGTGGTCGCTTCCTGGGACGAGCATCTGCGCCAGCATCGCGAGCGGATGACCGTCACTGACGTCGCCTACGAGGAACGGGCCAAGGCGCTTTCCGAGACGGTCCCCCACACCTGGCACCTCCTACCTGCGGACTTTGACGAAAAGTAGGAACAGGCGGTGGGTTTCCCCTTCCGGCGGCCAGGTAAGGGCCAAGGCCGGCGGTGCAGTGATGTGAGTGCCTCGTGTGTGTTAGCTGGTGTGGGATGCGCGACGACTCGGTTGTCTCGGAGGGAGAGGACATGAGTCGGTCGGTGGATGACGTGGTCGTGGAGATCGCCAAGGAGATCGGAGTGCCGGCCGGCACGGCGCGGAGCTGGCTGCACCGGGCACGACGGGCGATGGCCGCCGAGCTGGCCTGGGACATCGAGCAACCGCCGGTGAGGCCCGGCGATATCGCCAAGGAGGTCAGCGGCAGTGCCTGAAGACAGCCCATCCGATCGTCGCGTCGCCGACGCCGTGCAGAGCGTCGGCAGATTCGCAGAGACGGCACCGTTTGCTCTTGTGCCTGAAGAGCTCGCTCTCACGCAGGCGGAGCGTCGCGGGCCGTTTGCTTCTCTGTCTCGATCCGTCTGGTGGGGGTCTCGTCGGCTCCTTGTCCTCGGGCCCGTGGCAGTGCTGACGGCGGTCACCGTCCTCGTCGTGTCCCTCGTCGCCTTTGGGGGCGGGAAGTCGCATACCTCGGGTTCGACGCACGGCAGAGTCCTCGAGGCGTGTAGCTCCCGGGTTGTCGCCGACGCCCTCGTGGGGGACGGCGCGGTCACGACGAGCTACCTACCCCGAGGCTT
>JBEKMC010000183.1:0-4241 GCA_050008715.1 Acidimicrobiales bacterium
GGATCCCGTGCTTGTCGCCTGGCTTCGAGGCGGACTGGGAGTCGAATGGTCACCTGGTGGCTGCCGCCGAGCTCCTTCGCGACTGGGCTCGCTCACAGCCGATCCCGGGGCTCAGCGCCGAGCTGGTGCAGCTGCCCGGCCTTACGCCGGTCATCGTTGTCGAGGTGCCCGCCAGCTCAGACCGGGAGGACGATCCGGACGCCGGGCCGGTGCTCCTCTACGGCCATCTCGACAAGCAGCCACCGCTCGGCGACTGGCGCGAGGGGCTCGACCCGTTCGTCCCGGTCCGCGAAGGCGACGCCCTCTACGGCCGCGGCACGGCCGACGACGGCTACTCGATCTTCGCCGCCGTCGGCGCCCTACGGGCGCTTCACGAATCCGGCCTGGGGCATGGGCGCTGCGTCGTCATCATCGAGGCGACCGAGGAGAGCGGAAGCCCGCATCTCCCCGCCTATCTCGAATTGCTCGCACCTCGTCTCGGTCCGGAAGGGCCTTCGCTCGTCGTGTGTCTCGACTCCGGCGCCCCGACGTACGAGCGTCTCTGGACGACCACGTCGCTGCGCGGGATGATCATCGTCGAGATCCGGGTGGACGTGCTCTCTGAAGGCGTCCATAGCGGCTCGGCGGGCGGGGTTGTGCCGTCGTCGTTTCGAATCCTCCGCCAGCTCCTGTCCCGCATCGAGGACGAGCACACGGGAGCCATCCTCGTCGACGAGTGCAACTCGGCCGTTCCCGAAGTCAGGCGACGCGAGGCGGAGGCGCTCGTCGTGGCGCTGGGCGAGGGATCGGTGGCCGGATACCCCGTCGTTCCCGGGCTGCGACTGGGGGGAGCTGATCCCGTCGACCGGGTCCTCGCCCGCACCTGGGAGCCGTCGCTCGCCTTTGTCGGCATCGACGGCGTGCCCTCCGTGCAAGACGGCGGCAACGTGTTGCGGCCGTTCACGGCCGCGAAGATCTCGCTGCGCTTGCCGCCGAACGCCGATGCCGACGCGGCCGCCGTTCGTGTCGCCGCCGTGCTCACTGCCGACCCGCCGGACGGGGCTGTGGTGACGGTTGTGGCGGAAGGAGCGAAGGGTTTCGATGCGCCCGAGATGGCCCCGTGGCTGGCGGTTGCCGTCGGCGAAGCCTCCGAGGCCTTCTTCGGATCCCCTGCCGGCGCGGCCGGCGAGGGGGGCACGATCCCGTTCTTGAGCGCCCTGCAGGAGCAGTATCCGGCAGCCCAATTCCTCGTGACCGGAGTGCTCGGCCCGGGTTCCAACGCCCACGGGCCGAACGAGATGCTGCACCTCCCGACCGCCAAGCGGGTGACGGCCTCCGTCGCCCACATCCTCTCGCAGGTGCCTTGAGGGCTGGCACGCTGTGGCTGTCGTGAAGGCTCGTCAGCGTGGGGCGTCGCCCATGCGGTACTCGTGCGTGGCCTCGTCCAGCCGGCGCTTCAGATCCTCTTCCAGCTGATACTCGGCCGCCGCGAGCGAGTCGTCGAGCTGAGGGGCCTTGCTGGCCCCGATGATGGGGGCGGTCACGGCTGGATTCGCCATGACCCAAGCGACGGCGAGTGTCACGAGGCTCACGCCGGCATCCTGTGCGATCGAAGCGAGGTGCTCGACGGTGTCGAACTCGCGGTCGTGCCAATACCGCTCCTGGTACAGCGGGCCGGCAGCGCCGAGCGTGAAACGGCCCCCCTCCGCCGGCGGGGCGCCGCGGGCGTGCTTGCCGGTGAGGAGGCCGCCCGCAATGGGGTTGTAGGGGATGACGCCGACGCCCTCCTCCCCGCAGAACGGCAGCATCTCGCGCTCGACCTGGCGGAACAACAGGTTGTAGCGGGGCTGCACCGAGTCGAAACGAGCCACTTGCAACGTCTCGCTCCGTCCGATCGCCCGCACGAGCTGATACGTGAGGAAGTTCGAGCAGCCGACATAGCGCACCTTGCCGAGCCGCACGAGGTCGTCGAGCGCTCCGAGCGTCTCGTCGATGGGCGTGGCCGTGTCGTAACCGTGGAGCTGGTACAGGTCGATGTAGTCGGTCTGCAAGCGCCGGAGCGAGGCGTCCACGGCGGCGAGGATGTGCTTTCGGGAGTTCCCGCCGTCGAACGGCGCCGGGCCGGTGCGCCCGAAGCATTTGGTCGCCACGACGAAACGGTCCCGCTTCCCGACGAGCCACCGCCCGAGGATCTCCTCGGTACGGCCCTGGGTCGTGAGGTCCCCGCCGAGCGGGTAGACGTCGGACGTGTCGATGAAGTCGATGCCGCCCTCGGACGCCCTGTCCAAGATGGCGACGGAGTCCGGCTCGTCGCATTGCAATCCGAAGGTCATCGTGCCGAGGCACAGCCTCGACACCTGCAGGCCGGTGCGGCCGAGGCGAGTGTGGTCCACGTCGGGAAACCTACCGGGCGTCGGCGACCGGGCGGTCCTGCTCCCTCACGGATCGGTCAGTCGAAGATCGGCTCACGAGTCCGGCTGCGCTTCAGCTCGTAGAAGCCGTCGGTTCCCGCCACGAGCAAGACCCCGTCCCAGAGCTTGCCGGCGGCCTCTCCGCGGGGGGTCGGGGTGACGACGGGACCGAAGAAGGCGACGCCTTCCACGTGGATGACCGGTGTGCCGACTTCGTCGCCGACCGGGTCCATGCCTTCGTGATGCGACTTCTTGATGGCCTCGTCGTAGTCGGTGCTCGTGGCGGCCTCGATCAGGTCGGCCGGCAGTCCGACCTCGGCGATGGCTTCGGCGACAGAGGAAGCCTCTCGACGGTGCTCGTTGTGAAAGCGCCTGCCGATCGCCGTGTAGAGGGGCAGGACCACGTCGTCCCCGAACTTCTCCTTGGCCGCCATGACGACACGCACGGGTCCCCAGGCCTGCTCGAGAAACGCTCGATATTCGTCCGAGATGTCCTTCTCGGCGTTGAGGTAGACGAGCGACATGATGTGCCAGCGGGCGGCGATGGGGCGCACCTTCTCCACTTCGAGCACCCAGCGTGACGTGATCCAGGCCCATGGGCACAGCGGGTCGAACCAGAAGTCGATCGGGGTCGGCTCTGGCGCCGTCGGGGTGGTGGATGGCATGGCGTGGGCTCCTCTCCGCGGCAGGGTTTCTTTGGCCCGGGCGGTACATGCCCGTCTTAGCGCCGGCCCGTCGTGCTACCGACCGCTGGCGGGCGATTCGAAGCGCTCAGAGGTCGAGAAGCCGCACCGGCTCCTCGACGCAGTCGGCGACGAACCGCAAGAAACCCCCCGCCACTCCCCCGTCGCACACCCGGTGATCGAAGCTCAACGTCAGCTCGGTGACGGGACGCACTCGGACCTCTCCGTCGCAGGCCCACGGGCGGTCGACGATCCGGCCCACGCCGACGATCGCCACCTCCGGGAAGTTGATGATGGCGGCTGAGCCGTCGACCCCGAACACGCCGTAATTGTTGAGCGTGAAGGTCCCGCCGCTGACCTCGCCGGCGGTGAGCGTGCCTTCTCGGGCGCTGCGTGCGAGGCGACGGATTGCGTCGTCGAGCTCGAGGAGGCTGAGCTCGTCTGCGCCGTGAACAACGGGGACGACGAGGCCGCTGCCGGTCTGTGCCGCAAAGCCGAGATTGATCGTCCTGCTCAGCACGATCTCGTCCCCGTCGATCCTCGAGTTGAGCAGCGGGAAGCGTTGCAGGCCGAGGATGCAGAACTTGGCCAACCACGTGGCGATACCGGTACCGGTCGGGCGGTCGGCGTTGGCCTCGTCGAGGAGGCGCTTGGCCCGCAGGAGTCCGGTTGCATCGATGTCGACCCACACGGTGGCCTCGGGGATCTCACGGCGGGAGCGTGCGAGGTGCTCCGCCATCTGCCGATGCGCCCCGCGGATCGCGATCCGCTCCTCGGTGTTCGCCAAGTTGGCTGGTCCGTTGGGGCGTATTTGCAACAACGGACCAGCCAAGTTGCGATGGGTCGACTCGGCGGCGCCTGCAGCGGCCTCCACGTCGCCTCGCGTAATGACGCCCTCGGGGCCGGAGCCGTTGACGGCAGTGAGCTCGATGCCCAGCTCCCGGGCGAGGCGTCGGACCACCGGCGACATCACGGCAGGTCGGTCGGGGGTGCCGGCACTGCCGGCCGGGGACACGGGTGGCATCTGCGGCCCGGCCCGGGACACGGTGGGCGGCCCGGTGGACGGCCCGGTAGCGACGTCCGGTGACACAGGAGGCGCCGCCGGCCGGCGGCGCCGGCGCTCCGGCCGGGTGCCGTACCCGACGAGCACGCTGCCGGAGCCGCTCAC
>JBEKMC010000184.1:0-4179 GCA_050008715.1 Acidimicrobiales bacterium
GAGGAGGAGCTCGTGCTCGTCACGTCTCGCGACCATCCCTTCGCAGATCGCGGCGAGATCAGCGTCCACGAGATCGATGGCGTCCCTATCCTTCTCCCCTACCGGGGCACCGCTTTTCGTGGCGAGCTGGACGCCGCCGTCGCCCCCCTCGGCGTCACACTCGTGCCGCGCGCAGAGGTCGACTCGACCCGGCTCATCGCCTCCCTGACCTTCGAGGGGTACGGTCCGGCGATCCTGCCGGCGACGGCAGTCCCCCGCTACCTACAGGACCGATGGGCAACCGTCTCCATCCGCGAAATCCCGCCGCGGATCGTGGGCGTCGCCCAGCGGCCCCGCACCTTGCCGTCGGCGCCCGTCCGGGCCGTGCTCGACATGTTGACCGAAGTGGTGTTCCACGCCGGCGTCCTGCCGCCGGGACTGCGCTCGGTGGCCCCGGACCGGTTCCGCCTCGGTGGCGTTACTCAGCGCCGGGCTCCCGCCACATGAGCCAGAGCTTCGTGTCCGTGCGCGGCACGAGCACCTCGTCGACGACCTCGTAGCCGTGCTGGTGGTAGAACGCGAGGTTCTCGGCTTTGGAGGACTCGAGATAGCTCGGTATCGCCTCGACGTCGCAGCGCGAGAGCACGACGCGAAGCAAGGCAGATCCGTAGCCCTTTCGCTGCACGGCAGGATCGGTCCCGATGGTGCCCAGATAGAAGTGCGGCGAGCGCGGATGGCGCGACTCCAGTAGCTGCATGAGCCGGAGTGCCCGCGGCGTCCGCCGACCGAGGATGGCCAACACCGGGAGCTGCGAGACGCCGTCGGCCATCGTCGGCGGCCACTCCCTCGGCGGCATCCAGAGCGAGGCCGCCTCGAGGTCCGGTGTCGTCCAAGCCTCACCTCGAGGCATGAACATCGTGCGGATCTGGAAGCGAAAGTAGCGCTGCAGACGCCGGATACGGCGGTGATCCTCGGGAAAGAGGTAGCGGGACACGGGATCGTCGTAGAACGCCCTCGCCAGCGACTCGCTCAACCGGGGGATGTCCTCGGCCTGGATGGGCCGCACGTCGACACCGGCGATAGGACGCTCGGGCATCCGGGGGATGGTATCGGTCCGCTCCCTCAGCCGACATTCCGAGAGTGACCTCGGCTCTGCCGAACACGGGCGATGTGGACGACCTGCCGCGTCGGGCCGAAGGAATCACGAGGGCCGACCATGCGTTGACCACAGCGTGACTGACGCGCAGCCGACCACGATCAAGCGGTTCTCCGTGACCTGGGACTATCGATGCCCCTTTGCTCGCAACGCCCACGAGCATCTCCTCGACGCCTTGGACGACGGAGCTCCCTACGACGTGACGTTCGTACCCTTCTCGCTCAACCAGATGCACCTCGAGGAGGGAGACCCTGCCGTCTTCGACGATCCGACGCGGCACCGTGACCTCCTCGCCATGCTCGTCGGCATCGTCGTACGCGACCGGCGGCCGGACCGATGGCGGACCGTCCACCGGGCGCTGTTCGCCCTCCGCCACGACGACAGTCGAGACCTTCGAGACGAGTCGGAGTTGCGCGCCGCGCTGGAACGCGAGGGTGTTGACGCGGAATACGTCTTCGGCGAGATCGCCAGCGGCTGGCCGCTCGACACGTTCCGGAAGGAGCATGACGCTGCCGAGCGGGATCATGCAGTCTGGGGCGTCCCAACCTTCATCGTCGGCGACCAAGCGGCCTTCGTCCGCATCATGACCCGACCGAAGGGCGACGGAGCGGTCGCCCGCCGTGCCATCGACCGGATCCTTGACACGCTCGAAGATTTCCCAGAACTGAACGAGCTGAAGCACACGTCCATCAAGAACTGAGCCCGCAAAGAGCTGGACCCACCGCCTTCCCTCGGGTCTACGGGGCGCCCTTGCTGGCGCAGCGGCGAGTGCCGGTGCGATGACGACGGTGGCGGCCGCAGGCCAGTCGGCCGGTGCCATCCTGAGCCGCCTGAGTCAACGGCGCCACCGATCGTCATACATTCGTAACATTAGCGTCGCTTGCCGAAATAGACGGGCCACTTCGCACATTTGGCGAATCGCCGGCTCACCCCAAGGAGATCGGTGCGTCCTCGTCGATCTCCTCGACGTCGAGCTCCTCCTCGTCGGAAGTGACCGGTGGCTCGGTCTTTGCAAGCACCATCTCACGCACACGCTGATCGAGCTCGATCATCATCTCGGGTGTCGAGCGCAGGAACTGCTTGGCGTTCTCCCTGCCCTGACCGAGCTGTTCGCCCTCGTAGGTGTACCAGGCGCCCGACTTCTTGACGATGCCGAAGTCGACGGAGACGTCAAGGATCGAACCTTCCCGGCTGATGCCCGTGCCGTACATGATGTCGAACTCTGCGGACCGAAACGGCGGGGCGCACTTGTTCTTCACGACTTTCACCCGAGTGCGGTTACCGGTCATCTCGGCGCCGTCCTTGATCGACTCCACTCGGCGAATCTCGAGGCGGATCGACGAGTAGAACTTGAGCGCACGGCCGCCCGTCGTGACTTCCGGCGACCCGTAGGAGATGCCGATCTTCTCTCGCAGCTGGTTGATGAAGATGGCGATCGTGTTCGACTTCGACAGGGTCCCGGTCAGCTTCCGCAATGCCTGGGACATGAGGCGCGCCTGCAAACCGACGTGGGTGTCGCCCATCTCGCCCTCGATCTCGGCCCGGGGCGTGAGGGCTGCAACCGAGTCGATCACGACCACGTCGATCGCCCCCGATCGGATGAGCATGTCGGTGATCTCGAGGCCCTGCTCGCCCGTGTCCGGCTGCGAGATCAGGAGCTCGTCGATGTCGACACCGATCGCCTTGGCGTACACCGGGTCCATGGCGTGCTCTGCGTCGATGTAGGCGCAGATGCCACCGTTGCGCTGCGCCTCTGCAACGACGTGGAGAGCAAGCGTCGACTTACCCGAGGACTCAGGGCCGAAGATCTCCACGACCCGGCCGCGCGGCAGGCCACCGATCCCGAGGGCGAGGTCGAGTGCCATCGCCCCGGTCGAGATCGCCGCAACGCCGACACCGGCGTGCTCACCCATCCGCATGATCGATCCCTTGCCAAACTGCTTCTCGATCTGGCCGAGTGCCATGTCGAGTGCCTTGTCACGCTCCATCGCCGTATGTTCTCCCTTGTGCTCTACGTGTGGTCTCGGTCCGGTTCCCGCTGTTCGGCTCCGGGCGATCCGATGTCCGGAACCATACGTATGGGGTGTGTCATCGCCCTCTGGGTTAGCGCCGTCTGGGTCGTCTGGCAGGTCTCAACAGGATGCTCACATGAGTGTAGTTCCAAACACCTGTTCGGTGGTGGACTCCTCGGGCAGAATGTCCGACCGTGCCGCCAGAGAGCAGCAAGCTCCTGATCGTCGCCCTCCGAGGTGACATCACCACCGAGGAGACCGACGTCATCGTGAACGCCGCCAACGGGTCGCTCATGGGCGGTGGCGGTGTGGACGGTGCCATCCACCGGGCTGCAGGTGACGCCGAGCTGCATGCCGCCTGCGCCGCCCTCGGAGGGTGCGCGACCGGTGAGGTGAAGATGACGGAGGGTTTCGGGTTGAAGGCGAAGTGGATCGCCCATGCCGTCGGGCCTGTGTGGCGGGGCGGGGACGAGGGCGAGGCTGAGCTGCTGGCGCGCTGCTACCGGCGTGCGCTCGAGCTGGCCGACGCAGTCGGGGCTCGCTCGATCGCCTTCCCGGCAATCTCAACCGGCGCCTACGGCTACCCGCCGGCGCAAGCCGCCAGGATCGCCGTCGACACGTTGCGTTCGACGTCGACAACGGTCAGGCTTGCCCACCTCGTCGCGTTCGACGAGGCGACGTTGACCTTGTACGAAAGGCTGCTCCCATGACGGTGAACGGCATCGAGAGCGACGCGGCATGAGCGCTCCCCTCCTCGGCCGGCCCGAGGCGGCGATGCTCCTCGCCGTCGAAGGTGCCAACGGCGGCGAGCTGTCCGGCCTCGAACAGGTCCTCGTGGCGTTCGAGACACTCTTCCAGCGGAGCATGCAACCGGAGGCGTACGCGCACTCGTGCGCCCTGCTGTGCGAGGCGCACCTCGTCGAGTGGGTGGACGACTCGCTCGGGCTGACGCCAGCGGGGCGGAAGCTGCTGCGCCGCACCGGTGTCCCGGGCAACCCTGAGCGACCGGTGCAGGTCGCCGACGAGCTCTCC
>JBEKMC010000185.1:0-4099 GCA_050008715.1 Acidimicrobiales bacterium
AGTCGCTCGCCGCCGAAGGCCGCACGGTCTTCCTCTCGAGCCACCTCATGAGCGAGATGGCCCAGACGGCCGACCACCTCCTCGTCATCGGCAGGGGCCGCATCATCGCCGATGCCAGCACCGACGAGTTCGTCAACCGCAACTCTGCCCCGAGCGTGCGGGTACGGGCGCTGCAACAGAGCGAGCTGGCCGACGCCCTCCGACAGCACGGTGCCCTCGTCGAGTGCGCCACCGACGGCTCCATGGTCGTCACAGGACTCGACGCCGCCGCCATCGGAGGCGTCGCCTCGGCCCACAGCATCACCCTCATCGAGCTCGCTCCCCAGGTGAGCACGCTCGAAGAGGCGTTCTTCGACTTGACCAGAGATGAGACCGACTACCACGCCGGCCAGCTGGCCGGCTCCACGAAAGGAAACTGACATGAGCGTCACGACCTACCCGACGCCGGCCCTGCCGGCGCGAAGCATCACCATCGCCAGGATCCTGAAAGGGGAGTGGAGCAAGCTCCGCACCCTGCCCTCCACATGGCGCACCGCCGCTTTCGCGTTCGTCTTCTCGATCGCCGCGGGCGCCGTCCTCGTGATGTCCCAGGCCAGCCAGTGGGCCACCATGACGGCTGCTGAGCGGGGGACGTTCGACGCCACAGCCTGCTCATTGTTCGGCATCATGATCGCCGCCGTGCTGCTCGGCTCGCTCGCCCTTCGGTCGGTCACCGCCGAGTACGCCTCTGGCATGATCCGCTCGACGTTCACCGCCATGCCGGCGAGGCGACTCGTGCTGGCGGGCAAGGCAGCCACTGTGGCGGCATTCGCCTTCCCGGTGGCGCTCGTCTCCAATCTCGTCGCTTTCGGACTCGGCCAGCGGATCTTCGCCGCCAAGCACCTTCAGGTCTCCTTCAGCCATCCCGGCGTGATCGAGGCGATCCTCTTTGGCGCCGTGGCAGTCAGCCTCATCGCCGTCATCGGTGTCGGTCTCGGCGGCGTCGTCCGGCACACCGCAGGGGCCACCGCCGCGATGGCCGTCGTCATCGTCGGAGGGGTCACCTTCGGCCAGCTTCTCCCGGCAGCCTGGCGTGGATACCTGCCCGGCACCGCCCTCCAGGCGGCCGTGACCGTTCACCGCTCCCCCGGGATCCTTGCGCCAGGCATGGCCATGGTGGTCCTCGGGCTCTACGCGGCCATCACGCTGGCGGCGGCCTCGATCCGGGCAGCGCACCGCGACGCCTGAATCGGTGGATGACACCGTCGCATCCCAACACACGCCCGATCGATCACCTTCCAGCATTCATGATCCTCAACCCGACTGGAGAAGTCGATGAACAACGCTGAGCAAACACGCAAGCGCCTGCTGGCACTCGCCCTTCCCTTAACCGCAGCGCTCTACGTCAGCGCCGAGGGCGTGAATCCCAAGGGCACCGACAAGATCATCACGACAACGGCCATCGCGTTCAAGGTGCTGCCGATCGCGGCGAAGCACTCCACACAGCTCTACGCCTCGGCCTCGCTCTCGGAACTAGCGCTCGGCGCAGTCGCTGTCATGTATGTGGCAATCGCTCTGCTGATCCGAAAGCGCGGTTCGACGGCTGCCACCGTCGCGGCACTGTTGGGTGGCATTGGTGCCTTCTGTGGTGCCGTCGTCAACGTCTTCGTCGGCCTCAACCTCGCCGCTGCTGCGACGGCGCACGTCACGCGGGAGGCAGCTGCTCGAATCCTGGTCGCGAATTTCAACTCGGGAGCGGGTCAGGCGTTCACGGACCTCTACGCGTTCAGCGAACTTGTCGCCCCGGTCATCATGGGGATTGCCCTTTGGCGAAGCCGTCGCCTCCCTCGCTGGCTCACCGTCCTGTTCACCGCCGGGTTCGAGGCCGCCGAGCAGACGGGATCGTTCGGTCTGACCAAGGTCGCCTTGTTCATGGCGCCGTTCGCCGTAGCCACGGTCCTTCTGGCAATGCGGATTTGGAAGGAGGCGGAGCCCGCTCTGCCGGTTGCCGACGGTCAGGAACGGGTTCTCGCGGCTGCCTGATATCTGGAACGTGGCCGGCCTCGGACGACCTCTTGGGCTGTATCTGACGAATGCTCGCAGCAATCGCTGGGCGACACCGCCGGCTGAATCGACGCACTGCAGCACCGCAAATGACAACACCTCTCTACAACAGAAGGGGATTCTGATGAAGCTTCGTAACCGCTTGAAGTTGGGCCTCGCCGCCGCACTCGTGTTCGTACTGCTTCCAGTGCTCGGGGCAACCCAGGCAGGGGCAGTCGATCGCGCGAGGGCTGTCCCGGCGATCGCCTGGCACGTCTGTCCCGCCGGTAGCGCCGCCGCCATGGCAGGGGGCTTCGTATGCGCGACCATCACGGCCCCCTTGGACTACCGGCATCCGTCCGGGGAGAAGATCAGGCTCGCTGTCGTGGAGCACCCTGCAACCGGGTCGAGCTCGCACGGCGTGATCTTCGTCAACCCAGGAGGCCCAGGCGGGCAGGGAACCGTCCAAATCCCACAATGGCTGGGTTTCTTTCCGACGGAGATGCTCCGCGACTTCGACATCGTGAGCTGGGACCCGCGCGGAGTCGGCTCCAGCACGGCGGTCCAATGCTTCCCCAATCAGGCGGCCGAAACGGCCTTTCTCGGCAACTTCTCGTATCTCCCCACTCGCCCAGGCGAGCTGGCCGCCTACATCGCCCGGTGGCGGGAGTTCGGCAGAATCTGCGAGGAGACGAATCGCGCCCTCCTGGAGCACGTTTCAACCGCCGACACAGCCCGCGACTTGAATCTCCTGCGGAGGGACCTCGGCCAAGCGAAGCTGGATTACTTGGGGGTGTCATATGGCACGTTCCTCGGCGCCACCTACGCCAACATGTTCCCGCGTTACGTGGGTCGGATGATTCTCGACGGGAACACCGCGCCGGAGGCCGTGTCCAACGATGGCAAGCCGAACCCGGCCTTGGCTTTGTCGCTCCGCCTCGGCGAGAACGGCGCGGTCGCCAAGGTGCTCGACTCCTTCTTGCGCATCTGCGGACAGAACAGCACCGCGCTGTGCGCCTTCTCAGCTGGCAGCCCAGCGGCCACAAGCGCCAAGTGGAATGCGCTCCTTGCCCGGCTGCAGCGTGCTCCTATCAACCTGGGTGGCCCATTCACTTACGCGGACCTACTCAACGTGGCGAGCGCTGACCTCGACTTCGTGCAGCCATACACGACGCCGGTGACCGGCGGAGACTTCCCGGGGTGGTCCGGGATGGCTCAGGGTCTTGAGCAGCTGTGGTTGGCACGCAACCAGAAGCCGAGTACCACTGACCCCGTGGCACCGACCGAGGTCACGTCGGCGCGCCAGCAATACTCCGGTGCTGAGCAGGCCTACGCAGTGATCTGCGACGACTCACCGAGCCCGCGGGCCAGTGCCTACGGCCATCTGCAACATCTCGTGACCGCCGGGGGCGGCGTTATCGGGCTGCCGTATCTGTGGGAGCAGGACGAGCCGTGCTCCACATGGCCAGTTCATGGGGTGAACACCTACAGCGGTCCCTGGAAAGCCCACACGAGCCCCATCCTCGTGATCAACAACAGCAACGACCCGGCGACCTCGCTGGCGAACGCAAAGGCAATGACTCACGAGCTCGGCAATGCGCGGCTCCTCGTCGTCAACGGCTACGGTCACACTTCCTTGCTCAACCCGAGCACGTGCGCCGAGAACTACATGACGGCGTACTTCCTCACCGGCGCTCTCCCGTCGAAGGGAACCGTATGCAGGCAGAACCTCCCGCCTTTCGCGGTCTAGATCGAGCAGCCATGACGAGCTCTCGACCAGTTCCGGCAACAAACCGAAAGACCGAAGCCACCAAGGAGACCGCCGTTTCATCGGTCCAGACGTCGAGTGACGGTCGGGATTCGCGAGGACGCTTCCGATTTCGTCGGGGAGGTCTGAAGACAACGCGAGCACGGGGCTTCCACGCCCGCTCGACCGCATCACCGAGTTGCCCAGTTCAGGAATTGGGTATCAAAGTTGGGTATCAAATCAGGCCGTCGGCTACCCACGGCCACCGATTCGAGAGACTAAAGCCCCAGCTCAGGCCGACGTGAGCACCTGTAGCCGCCGCCGCCGACG
>JBEKMC010000186.1:0-4046 GCA_050008715.1 Acidimicrobiales bacterium
ACGGGCGACGCACCGCCTCTTCGGCCCTCGGCGCCGGCGGGACGGCGGTGCCCGTCTCTGTTTCCCTGGGGGGCCTCTCGCCGGCTACTTCCTACGTCTACCGACTCGTGGCCACGAACTCGAAGGGAACGAGCTACGGGCTCAGGCAGTTCGCGACGACCGCAACCAGCACGTGCGCGACTGACCGTGCGACCGTGACTTCTGACGAGCGGACCGTCAACGACGAACAGTCCACCATCTCGGTGCAAGAGGCCAATGTCGCGTCGACGAAGGCCGGCACAGCGGTCAGCCCAGCGACGGTCTCCCAGGACGAGGCGACGGTTACTCAGGACGAGCTCTCGGTCAAGTCCGACGAGAAGGCGCTCGCCGGTACGAAGCTCATCGCACCGATCAGCGGCACGATCACGGCCGTCAACGGGTCGGTCGGCGACTCGGTGAGCGGGTCGAGCTCCTCGTCGACTGGCTCGGGCTCGACTGGGTCGGGCTCGTCGGACACGTCCGGCGGCGCCGGTTCGAGCACTACCGGGGCCACAAGTGCCTCGTCCACGTCAAGCTCGAGCTCCACGTCGTCAACCGGCTTCGTCACCATCGAGAACCTCAAGGCCTTGCAGGTCGTCGCTGGCTTTGCCGAGGCCGACGCCACGAAGATCGCCGTCGGCCAACCGGCGACGATCACGCTGGCGGCGCTGTCCTCGACAGAGGTGGCAGGATCCGTCACGGCGATCTCGCCCACCTCGACAGTGTCGAGCAACGTCGTCACCTACGACGTCACGATCACCTTGAAGAACCCGCCCTCCGATGTACTCGACGGGATGACAGCCGACGCGAGCGTCGTCGTCGCCACGGCCGAGAACGTCCTCGTCGTCCCGAGCGCTGCCGTCACGACGACGGGCTCGATCTCTACGGTGACGCTTCTCAAGGACGGCAAGGACATCACAACGACGGTGACGACCGGCCTCGTCGGCAGCTCGACGACTGAAATCGTGAGCGGCGTTGCGGTCGGAGCCACGCTTGTCGAGCAAACGGCAACAGTCTCCCCCTCGTCGACCGGGTCGGGTGGACCGACCGGCTTCCCGGGGGGCGGCGGGGGCCTCGGCGGGGGCCTCGGGTGAACCGCCTCTTCTCGTCCCACCGGCGCATGACCGCGGCCGTGAGCCCCGGACTAAGGGCAGCGACGTCGGCAACGGTTCTTCCCGTCAGCGGCTCCGGAGGGCGCCCGCCTCGCCGGCCGGTCATCGTGCTCCGCTCGGTCTCGAAGACCTACACCATGGGCGACGTCGAGGTGCCGGCACTCCGGCAGGTTTCGCTCACCGTCGCGGCCGGCGACTTCGTCGCCATCATGGGGGCGTCAGGCTCGGGCAAGTCGACGATGATGAACATCATTGGCTGCCTTGATGTGCCGAGCCGGGGACACTACTGGCTGGACGGTGTCGACGTGCGCAGCCTCGACGAGTCTGAGCTCTCGTTGATCCGCAACCGTAAGATCGGTTTCGTCTTCCAGAGCTACAACCTGATCGCCCGAACGACGGCGCTCGCCAACGTCGAGTTGGCGCTCACTTATGGCGGCATGAAGCCAAAAGAGCGCCGAGTTCGGGCCGCCGCGGCTCTCGCTGAGGTTGGGTTGAGCGACCGTGCCGACCACGTTCCGAACGAGCTCTCCGGCGGTCAGCAGCAGCGAGTGGCAATCGCCCGGGCGCTCGCGACGAACCCGGCGCTGCTGCTCGCCGACGAGCCCACGGGGAACCTCGACACGAAGTCGAGCAACGAGGTGATGACAATCTTCAGCAGCCTGAACGCGGAGGGCCGGACGGTCGTGATCATCACACACGAGGACGACATCGCGTCGTTCTGCAAACGTGTGATCCGCTTGCGGGACGGTCAGATCGTCGACGACACCCGCGCCGTGCCGGTCCACTCGCCGCCGCACTCACGCACCCGGTCCGAGTCCGTCGCCGTTGGCTTCGGCTTCGGCGAGACCACGATCCTCGGGGGAACCCAATGAATCTTGTCGACAACCTGCGGGCCGCCCTTGGCGGCATCAGCGCCAACAAGCTGCGCTCAGCGCTCACGACCCTCGGGATCCTCATCGGCGTGTCCGCTGTCATCATCCTCGTCGCGGTTGGAACGGGGTCATCTCAGGCGGTCGAGAGCCAGATCAACAAGCTCGGCACGAATACCCTGACCGTGTTCAACACGGGACGCTTCGGAGGGACTGCTGCGATCGGCACCCAGACCAAGCAGGCGTCGTTGACGATCACTGACGTGAATGCTCTCGAAAACCCGAACAACGCGCCCGACGTGAAGTCGGTTTCCCCGGTCGTCTCGACGACACAGACGGCGACCTATGCAGCAGAGACCTACTCGACGTCCGTGATCGGCTCGACGGCCTCGTACATGGGCGCCGAGGACTACACGCTCTCAGCCGGCAGTGCGATCTCGGCCGAGGACACCAGCTCGCACGCCCGGGTCGTCGACATCGGTTCCGACGTCGCCTCCAACCTGTTCACCACCGGGGAGAACCCACTCGGCAGGACAATCATGATCGGGTCGACGAACTTCGAGGTCATTGGCGTGCTGGCGTCCAAGGGCTCGAGCGGGCTGCAGAACCAGGACGCCGTCGCAATCGCCCCCTATACCGCTGTCCAGGACCACCTGACGGGTTACTCGCAGTCATTTAGCCAGTTGATCGTGCAGGGTAAGTCGTCGACAACGCTCAGCCTTGCGGAGACCGAGGTCAAGGACATTCTGGCGTCGGAGAACAACACGACGGTGGCGGACCTGCCGTTCCAGGTGCTGAACCAGGCATCTCTGCTGAGCACGGCCAAGTCGACGTCGGGCACGTTCACGGTGCTGCTCGGTGCAGTGGCGGCGATCTCGCTTCTCGTCGGCGGCATCGGCGTCATGAACATCATGCTCGTGACCGTCACCGAGCGGACGCGCGAAATCGGCATCCGCAAGGCGATCGGTGCCCCCAAGTCTGCGATCCTCGGTCAGTTCCTCTTCGAGGCCGTACTCCTGTCCCTCATCGGAGGCGCCGCCGGCGTCGCGATCGGGATCATCGGCAGCCAGTTCAGAATCGTCGGCGTCCAACCGGTGATCGCCCCGTATTCCATCGCTCTTGCGTTCGGCGTCTCGATCGTAATCGGCGTCTTCTTCGGCTTCTACCCCGCCAATCGCGCCGCCTCGCTCCGGCCGATCGACGCCCTCCGCTATGAGTGACGACAAGGGAGCACCCATGATGAGTGATGTGCCGACGATGAACGAGGGTCAGGGTGTCCTCGACCCCGTCACAGAACAAGTCGCAGTGGTCGACGGCACGGCCGCGCAGACAGGCGACGCGCTTGCGGACCTGGAACCCGGCTTCGACATCAACGACGAATGGCCGACGCGCGGCCCGCGGCGCGGGTTACGGCTGCGAGTTCCGACGGCAATCCTCTTGGCGCTCCTCATCGCCGTCAGCTGCGTCTGGGGCGGTGCAGCGCTGCAGCGACACGAGAGCGCCAGTTCCACGTCGGGCCTGCCCTCGTTCTTGACCAGTGGATCGGGCGGCTTCAGGCCGCCCGGAGCCTCCGCCGGCACCGGTTCACCGGCCGCCTTCGGCGGAGGTGGCGCCGCCTCGGGAACGGTAACGGTCGTCGCAGGCAACACCCTGTGGGTAACGACGGCGAGCGGCGGCCTCGTGAAGGTCGTCCTCGGGTCGTCCACGAGTTACACCCGCGATGCCAAGTCGACGAAGGCAGGTCTCAAGCCAGGCGACACCGTCGTGGTCCAAGGCACCAAGTCGAAGAACGGCAGCGTCGCCGCCAGCTCGGTTGCCGCGACGGCGGCCGGCGTCCGGTCGACGGCCGCGCTCGGGCCGACGGGATGAGGCCGTATCGCCGCGACCGGGCTTTGGCGCGGAAGACAGGCAACAGGCCCAGCGCGGAAGGACTGCTGCTGGACGTGAACCCGGAGAACATAATCCCAGTTCAGACCCCGATGGCCGCCGGCGCGTCCACCCATTAGGGTCCAACGAGGGCGAGGCGCCGGCGATCTTCGGTCGCTTG
>JBEKMC010000187.1:0-4013 GCA_050008715.1 Acidimicrobiales bacterium
AGGCGGGCGCGAGTTGGATACCGTTCGCCCTTCACGAGGCGGCCAGAGGAACCGATGTCATGCTGCGCCGCAACGACGACAACACTGAGCTCGAGAAAGGCCTCATGGCGCAGAAGAATCTCTACGTCACCTGTCAGATCGCCGATGACCTTCCCTATCTCTTGCCGTACACGGGAATCGACAATCTGGTCGTGGGAACCGACTACGGACATCTCGACCTGGGTGCCGACCTCTCCGCACATCGGATTCTCGCGGAGCGGACCGACGTCGAACCCGCAGTAATGGAGAAGATCCTTGACACCAACGGGCGCCAGCTGCTGGGCCTCGCCTCAGCGATCGCAAGCTGACCGCTCCGACGGCTTCAGCAGGGTTCGGAAATCGGCGTCACCGTCACCGCCACGGCGGTCATGCGAGGTTGGCCGGTGAAGTCCTCGATGTTCTCGACCTGTGAAATCAGGCGGGTGACGTTTGGTTCAGCCGAGCTTTGGCTCATGGAAACCGCACCAACCCGAAGCCGGTCGTCAATCTGAGCATCGGCCTCCAACTGTCCTGCTGCCGTGCTGACCACCACGCGACTCCCGTCGGCGATGCCCAATCGGGCAGCATCGTGGGAATGCAGCAGGACGTTGGGGGCTGCGGGGATCACGTCTGGGCGGACGTAGAAGGCGGAGTTCATCGCCTTGACCTGGCGCCGGGTCGTCAATTGCAGTGGGATATGGGCGCGGCCCTTGGCCTCCCCCAGTACCTCTGGCAGCCTGTCGACGAGTGGCTGCGGTGCGACCCGCCAACGCCCGCCCGGCAATGCTCGCTCCCGAACCCATCCGTCATGACGAGGTCGGCGGAGCCCGCGAGAACCGGCCGCCACCACTTGCGCGAAACGTTCGGGGGACGCTCCCGAGAGGAACTGCAGGGCGGCTTCGTCGCCACAGACGTCCGGATCGAGACCGCCGAGCACGTCATGACCAAGGCGTCTGCCAATCTGCGCAAAGACCCACCATCCCGGACGGCGACGTGCACGCGGTGGGACAACGGGCGGGGTGTACATGGCGCGGTCTTGCAACCACATATCTGCGCGTTCCAGTTGACTCGCCACGGGCAGAATATGCGTTGCGAGGTTCGTGAGCTCGTTGTGCACGACACCGACGACAGCGAGAAACTCGAGCGACCTGAACGCGGCAGCTGTCCGGGCGGGATCGGGCACCGACGCAAGTGGATTGCCACCGCTTACCAGCAACCCCCGCACGTTTCCCGCCTCGATTTCTTGGGCAAGTGCCACGACGGGAAACTCGTTCCGAAAGCGCCCGAGGTTCGGCCGGCTTGGGGGACCCTCCGCGCTCGACCCCTCGACGGGAGCCGGTTCCCACACAGCTCGCTCCCGTTTCGGCGCGAAAAAACTATCCGCACACCTCATGCCGCCTGGTCGGTCTATCGAACCCGTGATGATCAGAAGCGCCCAACGGAGCCACTCCGTGACAGCCGGGTGAGGCCCGAAGGTGATGCCTGTCCCGGTGAGGCAGGCGATGCGGCCGGCACCCCTGATCTGATGGAGCAGCTCATCGAGCACACGACCGTCGAGCTCGGTGAGCTCGACCGCGACGTCACGGGTGAAGGGCTCGACCGCCTCCTGCAGTCTGGCGATGTCCTCTGCATGGCAGTGATGGGCAATTTCGTGCTGATCGGCTCCTTCGATCAGGAGCTCCCGAATCAACCAGGCCAGAAGGACGATGTCCGTGCCGGGTCGGATGGCGAGGTGCTGGTCGGCGAGCCCCGCGGTCTCCGTGCGGCAAGGGTCGACGACCCACAGCTTTCCACCCTGATTTCGGAACTTCCGGATGCGCATGATCGGATCCGTGAGAATGCTGAAGTACCCGTGGGAGACGACCGGGTTCTGGCCGAAGATGACGGCGACGCTCGGTGAGCGCTGCTCCGGTTCCCACACCGGATTGACGTCGAGGGGGTAACCCGTGACCAATTCCGCTGCGAACCACGCCGGTGCTCCATCGACCGTTGCGCCCGAGTAGCACTGGGTCGTGCCGATGGCCGCGGTGAGACGGCGTTCTGCCAGGAGGCCGCCCTTGTCGCAAAAGTGGCCCGTCGCGATGTAGGTCCCCAGGGAGTCCCGGCCGGCCGTCTCGATCAGTCGCGCGATGTTCGCCCCAAGGTCATCGAGACAGGCGTCCCACGTCGTCACGCTCCCGCGTAGCATCGGCTCGTTCAGGCGACGGGGGTCTTGATGGTGCGCTCCCAAGGCCCTTCCCTTGGGGCACGTGTACCCCGCCGAATCGGGGTGATCCCGGTCACCCCTGATGCCCACTATTTCGTCATCCTCGAGAGTGACGACCAATCCGCACGCGGCCGTGCAGATGCGGCAGAACGTGATGCGCTCCTCGCCGATCCTGTTCATTTCGTCAGTGCTCATCGTCCACCAGGGTGGGATTTTCGCCAGGAGCAGCACCTGTCCCTGGCTGCGCCCTCCACGGATCTGACTCTAGTCGGCAGTACCCTTTTGGCAAGCCCTCCCGCGAGACGATTCCCCTCACTCTGAAGACGAACGCCCGACAGGCTCTCGCAGCCTCACAGCCTCGCACCCGCGGGTCACCCGCGGGTCACTCGGGGTCACTCGGGGTCACTAGCTCACCGCTCCCTCGTCCTTCAGGGTGGCGATCTCCTCCCAACTCCGCCCCAGTTCACGGAGGATCTCCTCGGTTTGCTGACCTGGCTCGGGGGCGGGTCGCAACTTGGGGGCCTCGTTGTCGAACTGCACCGGGGTGGACGCCAGGCGAATCCGCCTTCCTGAGGGCTTCACCACTTCTTGGACGTAGCCGTTGTCGATCGATTGCGGGTCGAGCGCAACTTCTCCTGTGTTTTGTACCACTCCCCAGGGAATCTCCATACCGGCCAATGCCTCCCGCCACTCGAGGAGCGTCCGTTGCGCGAACGCCTCGTCCAGCACCTCGACGAACGCTGAGTGGTTGCGTAATCGGGCATCATGCGTGGCGAAGCGTGGGTCGTCCCGCCACTCAGGACGACCCACGCGATCGGCAAGGTCTTCGAAGCCCACGTCGTGCCGTATGGCTGAGATCAAGATGTAGCGGTCGTCCTTCGTGCGATAGCCGGAGAGCAGTGCGTTGCCCACGTCACGCTTCTCGCGAATGGGGATCGTCGGTTGATCGTAGAGATCCGAGGCGGCAATCGATCCTGCCATGCCCCAAACGCCCGTGCCCATGAGCGAGACGTCAACGATCGAAGTCTCGCCGGTGCGTTGCCGCTTGAAGAGCGCGGCGACGATCCCCGAAGCCAGAGCAAACCCGGAAAGAAGATCGCCACAGCCGGGCGCCGGCTGGTACAGAAACTTCCCCGCTGCACTGGCCAGGGGATTCGCCCAACCAGAACGGCACCAGAACGACACGGAGTCGAACCCACCCGCGTCCCTTTCTGGGCCACGAGAGCCCTGACCGGTGCCTCGTGCATAGATCATGTCGGGGTTGACCGCCCAGATGTCGCCGTGATCGATCTTCAGCCGGTCGCGGGCGGGACCAAGAAAATTCGTCACGAAGACGTCCGCTTCTCGGATGAGGTCGAAGAGGACCTCGCGGCCCTCGTCGCGGGCGATGTCGATACCGATGCTCCGCTTGTTCCGATTCGCCGTCTCCCACATGAAGGCCGTGCCATCTTCCTTGGGGGCGAGTCCCGCCGCATGGGCGGTGTACATGACATCGCCATACAAGGGATGGACGACCTTGACCACGTCAGCACCCCAGTCCGCCAGCGTGGCGCCAGCAGCCGGCACGAAGGCGTACTGGGACACTTCGATCACTTTGATCCCCGCCAGGACATCACTCACCCCACAACCTCCCTTTGTCATCGATCTGTGCCTTCTGGACATGAGTGATCAGGGCCGTACGACCCGGTGACGGCCGGTGACGAGCGGCAGATCAGTCGGCAGAAGAAGCCCGCTCGGAGCGGCGCACACGGCGGGAATGCTGTTGACCACCCGGACCGCCGTGGCGAGC
>JBEKMC010000188.1:0-3960 GCA_050008715.1 Acidimicrobiales bacterium
CTGCTCGTGGTCGACGAAGCTCACTGCATCTCTGACTGGGGTCATGACTTCCGGCCCGACTACCGGCGAATCAGGACCTTCCTCGACGAGCTGCCGACAGGAACTCCCGTGATCGCCACGACCGCGACCGCTCCCAGCCGTGTCGTTGACGACGTAGCCGAGGCGCTCGGAATCGCAGCCGGTGTCAACGACGTGCTGATCCTGCGTGGCTCGCTCGACCGCGAGAGCCTGTACCTCAGTGTCGTCGAGGTCGCCGGCGAGGCCGAACGCCTTGCGTGGCTGGCCGAGCGTCTCGGGACGCTTCCGGGTTCAGGAATCGTCTACACGCTCACGGTCGCGGGCACGACCGACGTAGCCGACTACCTGCGTGCTCGAGGCCTCCGAGTCGCTGCCTACTCCGGACGTACGGCCGACGAGGACCGACTCGCAGCCGAGGAGGAACTGCTGGAGAATCGGGTGAAGGCACTCATCGCGACTTCGGCACTCGGGATGGGTTTCGACAAGCCCGACCTCGGCTTCGTGGTTCATTTCGGCGCGCCGCCCTCCCCGGTGGCGTACTACCAACAGGTGGGCAGGGCTGGTCGAGGTGTCGAGCGGGCCGAGGTGATCCTCATGCCCGGGCGCGAGGACAAGGCGATCTGGGAGTACTTCGGATCGGTTGCCTTCCCGAGGGAGCGAAGCGTCCGAACGGTGCTCGCTGAGCTCGAGGCCGCCGGTCGTCCTCTCAGCACTCAAGCTCTCGAAACGTGCGTACCACTCAATCGCACCCGACTCGAACTGATGCTGAAGGTGCTCGACGTCGACGGCGCCGTCCGGCGCGAACGGGGCGGCTGGCGGGCAACCGGCCAGGAGTGGATCTACGACCTGGAGCGCTACTCGAAGGTGGCGGAGCAGCGACGGGCCGAGCAGCAGGCCATGCGGGACTACATCGATACGAAGGGATGTCGTATGCGGTTTCTTCGTGAACGGCTCGACGACCCGGGCGCGTCGGACTGCGGGCGCTGCGATCGCTGCCTCGGCCGGCCACTCTCGACCACAACGAGCGCTGAAGGTGTCGAGAGCGCGGCAGCCCGTTTGGAACGACCCGGTGTGACGATCGAGGTGAAGCGTCAGTGGCCGACGGGACTCGACAGGATGGGCATCGACCTCAAGGGGAAGATCGGCGATGACGAGCAGCATGAGGTCGGACGCGCGATAGCCCGGTTCAGCGATCTCGGCTATGGCCAACAGGTACGTGCCGCCGTGAGGCCCGACGCGGCCGACGGCGAGGTCCCCGAGGCGCTGGTTGCTGCTGCAGTCAAGGTGCTCAGCTCCTGGCGTCGTGAGTGGCCGGTCAGACCCGCCGGCGTCGTTGCGGTCGGATCACTCAGCCGGCCGCTGCTCGTCGCCAGCTTCGCTTCGAGAATCGCCGAGATTGGGAAGCTGCCGATGATCGGCCAGGCAGAACATGTTGGGGCGTCACGGTTGGAGCGCTCGAATAGCGCTTTTCGCCTCAAGGCCGTTTACGGCGCATACAGGCTTCGGCCGGATTTGCTCGCGCTACTCGCGGACGAGATGGCGTCAAAGCCGCTCTTCCTCTTGGACGACTATGCGGACTCGGGCTGGACGCTTACGGTCGTAGCTCGTCTGCTCCGTCAGGCCGGCGCCGGCGTTGTCTACCCACTCGTGCTGGGGATCGTCGCGTAGCCGCCTCGCGCGTGAGCGCCACGATTTTGCGGCACAGAGAGAGGCGATGCCCCCTCAGCCCTCACGCATCGGCAATCCGAGCAACTCCCCCGTATCTCGCGGCGCCACGACGCTCAACCACGTCGTCGCCCGACTCACGGCGACGTAGAGCACCGCCGGCACCCAGTCGACGTCCGCCGGCTCGAGGTTCGCCACTACGACGGCCTCCCACTCGGTGCCCTTCAGACGATGGGCCGTCTCGCAGACCACCGTCTCCTCGTCCCGATCGTCCCAGCGCGCCAACCCGAGGGTCTCCGACGACGCCTCGAGGATGTGATCGCGCAGGTCGGCGCGCGTCGTGATGACGGCGATGCTCGACGGCAGCACACCATGCTGTTCGATCAGGGTCGTGACTTCGCTGTTGACCCGCTTGACGACTTCCTTCCGGCCGCCGACTGGCACGAACCTCACGGGCGGCCCGACTGGACTGCCGCGAAATGTCTCGCCGCCGCCAACTCGGGCGGCAACCTTTGCGATCGACTGCGTGTTGCGGCAGTTGGTCGTCAAGGGGAAGCGAACCCAGCCCTCGCTCTCGTCTCGTTCGACCCGGTAGACGTTCTGGGTCGAGTCCCCGAGCCGGTAGAAGCGTCGAGCGCCGTTCGGGTCGAAGAAACCCTCGATCACCGGCAGCCACGCCGGCCAGAAGTCCTGGGCCTCGTCGAGGATGATCGTGTCGAAGGCGGCGTCGATGGTGTCTCGGTTCGCCAGGAGCGCTGCCGGCAGGACGTCCTGCCAGAACTGTGACCCGGGCTCGCTCGGCGGCTCGAAGCCAGTCGTCTCGAGCCACCTCAGCGCGACGTCGTGGAACCCGCCGGCGGTCACCTGTGGCGCCTCCTCGAACTGCAAAGCGAAGAAGGCCGCCATCGGCTTGTTGAAGCACAGGAGCAGCACTCGCTCGCCCCGCCGCTCGGCGCGTCGCGCCCACCGGATCGCCAGGCGGGTCTTGCCCGACCCCGCCGGTCCCTCGACCCAGACACGCTGATTGGCGTCGAGCGCCTCGGCGGTTCGCAACACGTCCTCGGTGCGCTCGTCGAGCCGGCGGCTGACGGCGTGCAGCTGTGACCCGAGGGCGTCTGAGAACACGAGGTCTGGCCGGAACGCTCGCACGATCGCCTCGATGGCCGCCGGCGATGCCGGGGCACCGTCGTGCATGAGGCGGCCGAGTGCCTCTTCCGGCCATTGCAGCTCGCTCGACGTCAGCACCATGGCGGGGTCGAGATCAGGACCGAGACCACCATGGGGCACAGCCGCCGCGTCGGGGAACGCCACTGCGTGCCTGAAGAACACACGGTCGATCCCCACGACTCCACGCACCTGCCGCACCTTTCGCAACAGTGTGTGCTTGGCAGTCACCGCCTGCGCGGCCGGGCTGCGCTTCAGGGGGCGCCCATCCTGGAACCAGCGGCCGTCGGCCACGGTGATCCTGCCCCCTTTCACCTCGATGACCACGGCGCCGTAGGTGGCGTTGAGGAGCACGATGTCCGCCTCGCCGTCCCGGCCCCGGTCGACGAACGGCACGGTCGGAAGAATCAGCCAGGCATCGTCAGTTCCGCTGACCAAGGCCGACACGACACGGCGCTCAGAAGGCTCGAGCGACTCGACGTCGAAGTCGGACGGGATGAGCTGACCCACGGACGAAAGTCTCCCAGTCCTCGGACTACGCGGTCCGGACCCGGCGAATCGGCGGATCGAGAGACGTCGACGGTCCTCGGCGGTAGAGCTGCGGCGGGCGGCCCGCTTTGCCCGCTGGGTTGGCGGTTCGCTCCGCTGGCACGACGAAACCCGGCGTCGCCAGCACCTTGCGCCGGAAGTTGGCGAGATCTGGCGCCGCCCCCCACACCGCCAGGTAGACGCGCCGGAGGTCCGGCAGGCCGAACGGTTCGCCGAGGAATTGCGCCGCCAGAGTCGTGTACTCGAGCTTGCTCCGGACACGTTCGAGCGCATCCGAGAGGATGCGTCCGTGATCGAAGGCGAGCTCCGTATCGCCGCCGACGAGATCGTCGACCGGCCACCACCGAGCCTCGGACGCATCGGTGCCGGCCTGGGGTGCCTGAAGATGAGGAACGAGGGCGACGAAGGCCACCGTCACGACCTGCAATCCCGCCTGCATCCTCGGGTCACGCCCCGGATCGGAGTAGGTCGCCAGCTGTTCCAGATGAGCGCCAAGGGTGCTGCGATCGATGCCGGTCTCCTCCTCGAGCTCGCGGGCGGCCGCTTCCTCGGCTGATTCCTTGC
>JBEKMC010000189.1:0-3833 GCA_050008715.1 Acidimicrobiales bacterium
CCTATGAGGCCCGCACCTAGTCACTTCGGTCGCCGAGGCAGTCGATGTACGCCAGTTCGCCGGACCGGTTGTCGTCACCTGTCGCCGGATGAGCGTTGGTGCTTGCCCCAGGCAAGCAGTGCTGAATCCATGGCGACGACTGCAACTTCCGGATCGGCGTGCTCGGCAGGTTAGCTTTGCTTGGCCGCAATACCGATCGAGATCACCCGGACTCGCGCGGGTGACGCTCCGCCTGCCGAAGCTGAATCAGTCCGAAGGTGACGGACTCGCCTCCGACCTGACGCGCTCGGTATCGCGCAGCCACGCGAATACTGGGCGGGTCACCCGTCCGGCCAGTTACCCGACTCCGGTGGAACTTGTCGGCCGCAGATGGGGATACGGGCAGCGCATACCCCCGAATATGGGCGGTCCCATTGCGTGAGGCTTCCTGCCAGATGTCGACCGGTACCGGCACTTGGTGCACCGGGCCAGATGGATATACAAGGACGCTGCGACCATTTCCGTGCGGGTCGCGAGCGCCTTGAAGCCCCGAGGTGGGGCGTGTCGTAGCCACCAAATGGCCACCTTGGCTCCCCTGGGCAGGCCGTTCCGGCCGTGACCTACTCTGGTGTTCCCAGGCGGGAGGGTAATTCTTGAGCACCGAGAGCGCGACGATCCTATTCACCGACCAGGTGGGTTCGACGGAGCTGTCGCAGCGCCTGTCGGTCGAGGCCGCCGACGAGGTTCGGCGGGGCCACTTCTCGGTCCTGCGCCAAGCCATCGCCGAGTCCGGGGGCACCGAGGTGAAGAACCTCGGTGACGGGCTCATGGTGGTCTTCACCTCGGCAGCGGCTGCCCTGGCCTGCGCCGTGGCCATGCAACAGAGCGTCGAGCGGGCCAACCGGGCCCGAGAGTACTCGGTGGGCCTGCGGGTGGGGTTGAGTGCAGGCGAGGTCAGTAGGGAGAACGACGACTACTTCGGGGACCCGGTGGTCGAGGCCGCTCGGCTTTGTGCCACTTGTGACAGCGGTCAAGTCCTGGCCACGGATGTCGTCCGGGCCATGGCCGGTAGGCGCGGTCGTCACGAGTGTCGGTCCCTCGGGGAGATAACTCTGAAGGGTCTGTCCGAACCGGTCGAGACCGTCGAGGTGCGCTGGGAAGCCCTCGGAGAGGCTGACACCTACACCGGGGCCGTCGTGCCTCTGCCGGGTCGTCTGGCTCTGCGCCCCACGGTCGGCGTGGTCGGACGAGAAGCCGAGACGGCGGCGATCAACGACGCCACCAAGCGCGTCTCGGCCGGTGAGGGGCGCGAGGTCGTGCTCGTCTCGGGCGAGGCCGGTCTCGGGAAGACCACCCTCGTGGCCGAAGCGGCCCGGGCTGCATTCGATAACGGGTGCGGTGTCCTGTTCGGCCACTGCGAGGAAGACCTCGCCACCCCCTACCAACTCTTCGCCGAAGCCCTCCGCCACTACGTTACCCACGCCTCAGAAGATCAAATCCGCGCCCATATTGAGGAACACGGTTCGGAACTGTCCCGACTGGTGCCAGCCCTGGCCAGCAGGATCCCAAATCTCCCGGTGTCGAAGGCCACCGACACCGACACCGAGCGTTACCTGCTCTTCGCCGCCGTCGTTGGACTTCTGGCCACGATGTCGAAAGACCAACCCGTGGTGTTGGTTCTCGACGATCTTCAGTGGGCCGATAAGGGAAGTCTCTTGCTGCTTCGTCACCTGGCGGCCACCGAGCAGGCTATGCGGCTCCTCATTCTCGGCACCTATCGCGACAGCGAGTTGTCGCAGTCCCATGCGCTCCGGGAGACGCTGGGCGTGCTCCGACGGCACAATGGTGTCAGTCGCATCGAATTGGCCGGTCTCGATGACACCGGCGTGATTTCGCTCATGGAGGCCACTGCCGGTCACACCCTCGATGACACCGGGGTCGGCCTGGCGCACGCTGTGTATCGCGAAACAGACGGCAACCCGTTCTTCGTGAGCGAGGTACTCCGTCATCTGGCCGAGACCGGCGCCATCTTCCAGGACGAGACCGGCCGGTGGACGGCGGATGACTCCATGGAGCAGATAGCCCTGCCCGACAGCATCCGCGAAGTGATCGGTGGACGAGTGGTGCGACTCGGAGAGGCGGCCGGACGCATCCTGTCGATCGCGGCGGTGATCGGCCGCGACTTCGATCTCGATCTCCTCGTCAGAGCGACTAAGGCGTCTGAGGACGAACTGCTCGACATCCTCGACGCCGCGTCGGCCGTGGCCCTAGTGCGTGAACTAGCCGACACGGGGCGCTACAACTTCGCCCACGCCCTCATCCAAAACACGCTGTATCAGGACCTCGGACCCAATCGGCGAGCACGGGCGCACCGACAGGTGGCCGAAGCATTGGAGGAGCTCTGCGGGGATCGACCTGGTGCTCGGGTGGGCGAACTGGCGCGCCACTGGACCAGCGCCTCCCAACCCATTGATCTGGCCAAGGCCATCAACTATTCCCGCCAAGCGGGAGACTCAGCCCTCGCTGCGCTTGCCCCAGCCGACGCTTTGAGCTACTACGCGCAGGCGCTCGATCTCTACCCCCAGGCCACCGATCCCGATCCCGTCCTCGGCATCGACCTGGCCATCGGGCTCGGCACGGCCCAACGCCAGACAGGAGACTCCGCTTTTCGGGACACCCTTCTTGGCGCTGCTCGTCGGGCTGCGGATCTCGACGACACCGATCGCCTCGTGGCCGCCTCCTTGGCGAACGACCGTGGGTACTACACAAACACTGGCAGCATCGACGCCGACAAGGTCGAGATTCTGGAGATGAGCCTCGCCCGGCTACCAGCGGACAACCCCAATAGGGCGCTCGTGCTGGCCACCTTGTGTTCGGAACTGACGTACGGGAGCCCCCTCGAACGCCGACAAGCCCTTGCCGATGAAGCCATCGCTATCGCTCAGTCTTTTGGCGACGACGCCACGATTGTGCGCGTCCTCAACCACATCGCCTACCCGCTCCAGGTTCCTTCGCAATGCGGCCAGACGCTGGCCAGGACGGCCGATGCGCTGGTGCGCGCCGAGCGGGTTGGGGACCCGGCACTGCTCTTCCCGGCGGCGTACTTTCGCTACTCAGCTGCTGCCGCGGCAGGGGACATCGACGAGGTCGACCGTTGCTACGAGATCATCGGGTCGACGGCGCAACAGGTCGATCAACCGACCTTGACCTGGCAAGCCACCGTGGCGAGATCCTTGCGAGCGCAAATCGCCGGGGACATCGACCAGGCCGAACAGTTCGCCACCCAAGCCCTCCAGATCGGCGCCGACGGCGGCGAACCGGACGCCGAGACCATCTTCGGCTCACAGTTCATGGTGGTCAGCCTCCTGCGTGGAACCATGGGCGAGCTGGTCCCTCTCATCGAGCAGATGGTGGCTGACAATCCGGGGCTTCCCGTCTTCGCCGCCGTGTTGGCTTTAGGCCACGCGGAAGCGGACCGCACGGATGATGCACGGCGCCTGCTAAATGCGTTCACGACCGCAGACTTCGATCTCCCGATGGACAACGTTTGGATAACCGGAATCACTTTGTACTCCGATGCGGCCATCGCTTGTCGGGACTCGAAGTACGCCGGGCCGCTGTTCGATCGTCTCTCGCCATGGGTCGATCAGTTGTCTACGGCCGGGATAACCGGAGCGCTGGGGCCGATCAGTCACTATCTCGGCGGCCTGGCCACCGTCCTCGGCCGCTTCGACGAGGCGGATGCCTACTTTGCCCAATCTGCTGCGATGTGTGATCGGATCGGCATGAAGTTCTATGCCGCCCGGAATGATCTGTGGTGGGGGAGGATGCTCGCCGAGCGCCGCCCTCCCGAC
>JBEKMC010000019.1:0-36161 GCA_050008715.1 Acidimicrobiales bacterium
TGCCGGGAAGCCGGGCTCTCCACGTTGTGAGTGCCGCCGTTTGACCAGTCAGTCAACTGGTACCACACTGAGAAAGAGGCAGAAGTTCCCATTTCGGGGGCTTGACCAGCGGACGCGACGCCTTCCGAGCGCGCCCGGAGGTCAGCCGCTTGGTCGTGGAGGTTGACAATGGAACAGGTGCCCACTCGGGTGGCGGGACCGGACGGCAGCCACGTCCGCGGCATTCATCATGTCGGGATCACCGTGGCAGATCTCGACCGGTCGGTCGCCTTCTACCAGGACCTGCTGGGAATGGAGCTTCTCGATCTGAGCGAGGACGAGGACGTCGCTGCGGTCGTCGGCATACCGGGAGCTCGTGTGCGGGCGGCCGACCTCAACGCCGGCAACGGCCAGGTCCTCGAACTGCTCCAGTACAAGGTGCCGAAGGCCCAGGCGACCGTTCCCGACCCGGACACGATCGGCAGCTGCCATGTCTCGTTCCAGGTGGACGATCTCTCGGCAGCCATCGCCCGCCTGTCACGTGCAGGAGGGGGCACCATGGGCGACGTCGCGGCACTCACTGAAGGGCAGGTCTGGACGGGCTGCACGGTCGTCTATGCCCGCGACCCGGACGGAATGATCATCGAGCTCATGGAGCGAGGGACGGATGCCTGACACGAGCGTTCCCGCCGGCCCCAAGGAGAGCGGCTCGGTGATCGACGAGTGCCTGTCCGTGCGGGGAGGCCATCTCTTCATCGAAGACTGCGACACGGTCGAGCTGGCCGCCCGATTCGGCACGCCCGTCTACGTCGTCTCGGAGAACCAGCTCCGGCGGAACGCGCAGCGGTTCGTGCGGGTCTTCTCCGAGCGATGGAACGGCCCGGTCAACATCCTCGCCTCGATCAAGGCGAACCACGTGCTGGCACTGCGCCGCATTCTCTCCGCCGAGGGCGTCGGCTGTGACACCTTCGGCTCTTCCGAGCTGTGGGCAGCCCTGTCGTGCGGCGTCCCCCCGTCACTCATCTCGGTAAACGGCAGCGGTAAGTCGTCCGAGCTGATCGAACAGGCGGTCGCCGCCGGATGCCGCATCACGCTCGACGCGCCACGGGAGCTGGATCTCGCCGTGGCAGCTGCTCGCAAGCTGGGCAGGCGTGCCCTCGTGCGCGTGCGCGTGCGCCCGGATCTGTCGTCGCTCGCAGGTATCGCCTCCGACTTCAGCCCCGAGGGCGAGTCCATCACCGAGATCTCCCGCCGCTACAAGGCCGGCATCCCGATGAACGAGGTTCTCCCTTTGGGCGAGCGGGCGCTTGCCTGCGAAGAGGTCGAGCTCGTGGGTATCCATGCCCACTTCGCCCGGCACAGCCGCAGCCTCGAGGTGTGGGAGGCGATGATGCGTGCCTACGGAGACTCCATCGCCCGGCTCAGCGCCGCCTGGTCGGGTTGGCAGCCGAAGGAGATCGACGTCGGCGGCGGCATCCCCTCGCCCCGCGACCCGACCGGTCGGGCAATCCCACGACTCGCCGCCGAAGCGGGGCAGGCGCCGTCTCTCGACCGCTACGCCGAGGTCATCACTTCCAGCCTGGCGGAGTCGCTGGAACGCCACGGCCTGGCGGTGGCGGGCACGACACTCGAGGTCGAGCCCGGCCGCGGCCTGTACGCCGACATCGGCCTCCACCTCAGTAGCGTCGTCAACGTGAAGTTCGAGTCCGAGCCCTCGCCATTGAGGTTCGTCGAGCTCGACACGTCCGAGATATTCCTCATGGACGTCAATCTCGAGCACGACCGCTTCGCTCACCTCGTGGCGAGCCGAGCCGCCGAGCCGCCTTCTTGGACGTGCGACCTTGTCGGAAGGAGCTGCGGCTTCGACACGATCATCCCGGACGCCGCCATTGCCGAAGCGGAGCCAGGCGATGTCGTGGCGTTCCTCGACACCGGCGCCTACCAGGAGGCCTGCGCGAGCAACTTCAACGCCCTCGGGCGTCCTGCGACGGTGCTCGTCGCCGGCGCCGAGGCGTGGGTCGTCCGCCGCGCGGAGACCCTCGCCGACGTCTTCGCTCGCGACGTCGCTGCCTCCTAGAGGCAGATCTTCCGAGCGGCAGGGACCTTCGACTCTAGGCAGTCCCCATCGGCTTGCCTAACCTGGACATATGTCCAAGTTGAGGGGCCACCCGGGTGCCTGCCCGGT
Source organism: Acidimicrobiales bacterium (assembly GCA_050008715.1). GTDB lineage: Bacteria > Actinomycetota > Acidimicrobiia > Acidimicrobiales > Bog-793 > JAKACA01. The sequence continues at coordinate 2,165 of JBEKMC010000019.1, forward strand.
GAACGGCCCCCGAGCGCCTCTCAGCGCAGGAGGTCAGTTCCGATGACAAGCCAGGCTCCCGCACAGCACTTCATCGACACTCAGCAGCTCACCCCCGAGTTGCTGCGGAAGCAGATGGAGCTGATTTCCTTGCTCAAGCAGGCTGACCGCCATCGTGCTTGTCCTCCGCTGCTACATGACGCCTCTCTCGGCATGATCTTCGAAGAGCCCTCAACCCGCACCCGGGTGTCATTCGAAGTGGCCATGACGAAGCTCGGCGGCCATGCCCTCTATCTGAAGCCTGGAGAGATTCATCTCGGCCAGAAGGAGAGCATCAAGGACACTGCCAAGGTCCTCTCCCGCATGGTTGACGTGATCGAGATCCGGGCGCTCAAGCACGAGACGGTGACCGGGTTCGCCGAGCACGCGCTCGTGCCGGTGATCAACGGCTTGACCGACTACAACCACCCCACCCAGGCGCTCTGCGACGCATTCACCATGCAGGAGCACAAGCTTGCGGACAAGGCGTGGAGCGACCTCCGAGTCGTCTTCGTAGGAGACGCCACGAACGTCTGCGTCTCGCTGGCTTTGATCGTGACCATGCTCGGTGGGACCTTCGTGCACGCACGGCCCGAGCAGTACGGTCTCAAGGCGCAGTGGCCGACCGTTCTCGACGAGCTGGCGGACAACGCCAGCCGGTTCGGCGGAAGCTACATCGGGACGGAGGAAGTCGAGGATGCCGTCCGTGCGGCTGACTTCATCTACACCGATCTCTGGTGGTGGTTCGGCCAGGAGGACGAGATCCCGGACCGGGTCCGTGCCTTCAAGCCCCGCTACGAGGTCAACGCCGCCATGCTGGCGCGGGCACCTGAGCACGTGCGATTCATGCACTGCCTGCCGGCGTCTCGTGGGGTGGAGGTCACCGACGAGGTGATGGACGGGCCGAAGTCGATCATCTACCCGCAGAGCGAGAACCGGTTGCACACCGAGAAGGCTCTGCTCACCTGGTACGTCTACCCCCGGCTGGCCCAACCCGTGCCCGCTACGAGGGCTCTCCACGAAGAGCGAGTCCAGTCCTTCCTGGACGACGCCGAGATGACCGGCCTGTTGAACGGCCAAGAGCAGCAGGAGTCGGCCAGATGACCGCCCTTGACGTCGGCGCTTCGCCGCCGAAGGGACTGGCAAAGCTCGGCGCCCTTCGACGCTTCGACATGATCCTGTTCAGCGTGGCGGCCATCCTGTGTCTCTCTCAGGTGCCGATCACCGCCAGCCTCGGACAGTCCGTGATCGTCTGGACGATCGTGGTCATCTTCCTGTTCTTCCTTCCCTACGGTCTCATCACGGCCGAGCTCGGTTCGACGTACCCGGACGCGGGTGGGATCTATTCATGGGTGGCACGCGCCTTCGGCCCCTTCTGGGGAACCCAGGTGTCCTGGTGGTACTGGGTCAATGTCGGCATCTGGCTACCGTCCGTCTACCTCATGTTCTCCACCCTCATGGGCCAGCTGTTCGGCTGGCACATCAGCTTTTGGGAGAGCGTGATCATCGCCATCGCCCTCATCTGGATCAACTTCGGCGTCAACGTCGTCAAGCTCGAGACGAGCAAGTGGGTGGCGAACACGGCTGCCATCATCACCGTGACGGTCATGCTCGTGCTTGCCGTCGCCGGCTTCGTCCACCTAGCCCTTCACGGCTCGGCGAACGTCTGGAGCCGCCAGACGACCATGCCGACCTGGGCGAGCCTCGGCTGCCTCGGTGTCGTCGTCTACAACTTCCTCGGCTTCGAGCTGATGAGCAGTGCCAGCCAGGAGATGCGCGACCCCAAGAAGGACGTTCCCCGATCGATCCTCACATCCGGTCTCCTCATCGGGGTCTTCTACGTCATCGCAGTGGTCGGCATCCTGCTCCTCCTGCCACTGACGAAGATCACGTCGACGACGGGGCTGTACAACGGGCTGAAGGCTGGTCTCGGCTCGGCTGGAGTCGGCCACGTCTTTGCTTTCATTCTTTGCCTCGGTGCCCTGTACTGCTTCTTCGCCCTCCTCATTCCATGGACAATCGGCGCCAACCGCGCAGCGGCTGAAGCTGCCCAGCGAGGCGACCTGCCGCGCGTGTTCGGCCATATGAACCAGCGGTTCAAGACGCCGGTGGGGGCGGCGGCACTGACCTCGATCATCGGGACGACCTTCACTCTCGCCTTTGGTGTCATCGTGGCCACGACAGGCCAGAATTCGAGCGTCGAGACGCTGTTCTGGAACCTGTTCGCCTTCAGCTCGGTGGTCTTCATGTTCTGCTACCTCCTCATGACAGCTGCCTTCTTCAAGCTGCGGCGCAAGGACCCGGACACACCGCGGCCTTACCGGGTACCGGGCGGGACGGCGGGAGCGCTCGTGGTCACCGTCCTGTGCCTCGCCTTCGTGTCGGCTGGCATCCTCTTCTTCCTCTGGGCCGACCCGACCGGTCCTGCCGACTGGTCGTTCATCGGCCAGATGGCGATCGGTCTCGCCGTCGTGGCAGTCATCGGGGTCGTCTTCAACCATTTCGCCGCCCATCGTCCGGAGACCCCGGCGGGCGAGCACCCTGAGGCAGGAGCCAAGGTGGTCCTCGAAGGTCTCGTCCCGAACACCGCCGACGAGATACTCGAGGGCGAGCTGCACAAGGAGGGATCGCGATGAGCCGACGCCTGAGCACCACGCCGCGTCACGATGGCTTCCGCATGCCTGCCGAGTGGGAGCCTCACGCCGGCACCTGGATCGCTTGGCCGGAGCGGCCCGACAACTGGCGCCTCGGTGGCAAGCCTGCCCAGGCAGCTTTCACGAGGGTGGCCGAGGCAATCGCCGCCGCTGAGCCGGTAACCGTGCTCGCCTCGGAGCACCAATTCCAGAACGCCCGCGGTCGGTTGTCGCCTGACATCCGGGTCGTCGAGGCGACGACGAACGACACCTGGATGCGCGACATCGGCGCCACATTCCTCGTCGGCCCAGACGGCGAGGTGCGAGGCGTCGACTGGACTTTCAATGCTTGGGGCGGTCTGATCGACGGGCTGTACTTTCCGTGGGACGACGACGATCTCGTCGCCTGCAAGCTCTGCGAGATCGAGCGTCTGGACTCCTACCGCACGGACGGGTTCGTCCTCGAAGGGGGCTCCATCGACGTCGACGGCGAGGGCACGGTCCTCACGACGGAGGAGTGTCTGCTCTCGCGGGGCCGTAACCCGGGCATGGGGCGAGCGGAGATCGAGGGTGTCCTCTTGGAGTACTTGGGAGCCTCCAAGGTCATCTGGCTGCCCGACGGCGTCTATCTCGACGAGACGAACGGGCACGTGGACAACTTCTGCCGCTTCGTTGCGCCCGGAACGGTCATATTGACCTGGACCGACGACGATTCTGATCCCCAGTACAAGCGGTCGATGCAGGCTCTCGAGATTCTCGAGCACGCCACCGATGCGGCCGGGCGGCCGGTCGAGATCGTCCGCATCCACCAGCCGGACCCGATCCGCATCACTGAGGAGGAGGCCTCGGGCGTCGACGTCGTTGCAGGAAGCCAGCCTCGCTCGGCCGGCGAACGGCTCGCCGGTTCCTACGTCAACTCGTACTTCTGCAACGGCACGATCATCCTGCCCGTCTTCGGGGACCCGCATGACGAGGCTGCCGTAGGCGCCTACCGCCGCCTCTTCCCGGGCCGAAGCGTGGTCACCGTGCCGGGGCGCGAGATCCTGCTCGGTGGCGGCAACGTGCACTGCATCACTCAGCAGCAGCCCGCCGGCCTTCTCTGCCGTCATCTCGCCGCCTGAGCTCCGTATCGCCGCCGCCTCGTGATGGCGCCGTCGCCGGCGTCGAGCTTCCGGCACGCTGCTCCGCCGCGCTGTCTTCGAGAGTCGGACCGCGAGAGCGGTAGCGTGACGCCGCCATGCCGATGAGGCCATGAGCTCCTAGCAGGTCCAGAGCGACTGGAGTCCAGCGATGCACATCTCTCCCGCGGAGGAGGAGCGAGCGCTCATCTTCACCATCGCCCAGCTCGCCCGTCGGCGCCGGACGCGGGGAAGCCCAGTGGGTGCGCAAGAAGCCATCGCTCTTGTCTGCGACGAGGTGCTGGAGGCGGCCTGGGACGGGCAGAGCCTGCAGGAGATCGTGACGCTCGGCCGATCGCTGCTCGGCGCCGATGACCTGCTGGACGGCGTTCCCGCTCTCGTTCGGCAAATCCAGGTTGAAGCGATGACCCCGAGCGGCAGCGTCCTCGTGTCCATCGACGAACCCTTCGGCCCACCCGACGGTGACGGACCCGGTGCCGTGCGCACGCTCCCCGGCATGATCGAGCTGAACGCCGGCAGCACGGTCGAGCAGGTACAGATTCGCAACACTGGACAGCGGCGAGTCGTCGTCTCTTCGCACTTCCCCCTGGCGGAGCTGAACGCAGCCCTCGTGGCCGAGGGGGCCTCGCTCGACGGCAAGCGCCTTGCGATTCCGGCTGGCGCCTCTATCGTCTTCGAGCCGGGAGACACTCTCACCGTGCCGTTGATTCCCACTGCCATGGCCGGCGAAGAACGGCCGCCTCACGACGAGGCGCTCGAGTGACCTCTCTCGAGCGGGACCGCTACGCACGCTGGTACGGCCCGACGACGGGCGACCGCGTGCGGCTCGCCGACTCGTGCCTGTGGATCGAGGTGGAGCGGGACTTCACCACCCACGGGGACGAGCTGCTCGGCGGGTGCGGAAAGACCGCCCGCGAGGGCCTCCTTGTGGGGCGGCGCCCGGGCGAAGCGGGAGCCTCGGCGCTCGACCTCGTCGTCACCGGGGTGGTCGTCGTCGACCCCGCGCTCGGGGTCTGCAAAGCGAACATCGGGGTCAAAGACGGAAGGATCGTCGCCATCGGAAGTGCGGGCAATCCCACGCGGAACCCCAGCGTCGATCTTCCCGTGGACGCCCATACGGCCATAGTGACCGGTGAAGGACTCATCGCCACACCCGGCATCGTCGACTCCCACGTCCACCTCTCGTCTCCGGCCATCGTCCCCGCGGCACTCTCGACTGGCACCACAACGGTGGTCGGGATGGGAACTGGCGGCGTGTGGGACGTCGGGGCGAACCCCGCCTACAACCTCCACACGCTGATGTCGGCTTGGCGTGACGTCCCGATCAACGCAGCCTTCCTCGCTCGCGGATCCTCCAACTCTCCCTGGCTCCTGGAGGCGGCGGCCTCGTCAGGTGCAGGTGGCTTCAAGGTCCATGAGGACTGGGGGGCTACGCCGCATATCCTCGACGTCTGCCTCGACGTCGCCGAGGCGGTGGACCTTCCCGTGGCCGTGCATACGGATTCGTTGAATGAGTCGGGCTACCTCGCCGACACGATCGCCGCCACCGGTGGGCGAACGGTTCACGCCTATCACGTCGAGGGCGGAGGAGGGCATCCTGACCTCCTCGAGATCTTGTCCGAGCCGCATGTCCTTGCCTCCTCGACGACCCCGACGATTCCCTACACGACAAACACCCTGGCCGAGCTGTTCCCGATGACGATGACAGTCCATCGCCAGAACCCTGACTTCTCGGGCGATGTCGCCGTCACTCACTCGCGTATCCGTGCTCGGGCGATCGCTGCAGAGAACGTCCTGCACGATCTCGGGGCCATCAGCATCCTCAACTCGGACTCGATGGGAATGGGGCGGATTGCCGAGCCGCTCCGCCGCGGACTGCAACTCGCTCATGTCCACGCCCTTCGGTCCGGTGAGGGCGGTCCGGAGCGATCCGCCAACGAGCGAGTGCTCCGCTACCTCGCGAAGCTCACCCTCAACCCGGCCATTGCGCACGGGATGTCGCACGAGGTCGGGTCCCTGCAACCGGGGCGCCTTGCTGACATCGTCCTTTGGAACCCTGCTTACTTCGGCGCGAAGCCAGAACTCGTGTTGAAGAGCGGTTTCGTCGCCTGGGGCGTCTCTGGTAGCGGGTCGGGCTCGACCCGCCTCTGCCAACCTCGCCGCTTCCGCTCCTACTTCGGTGCCATGGGCGATGCAGCTCCTCGCTTGAGCTGCATCTTCGTTGCATCCGAAGCACTCGAGGACTCGGGCAGCCGACGCAAGCTACCGAGCGGGCTGTCCTACACCGCCATCCGCTCGAGCCGTCGCCTGACGAGACAGGCGATGCAGCGGAACACACTCGTGCCACGGGTGCAGGTCCCTCTGGACGGCTCGCCTGTGCTGGTCGACGGCGAGACCGTCGACTTCCCGCCGGCAGAGAGCCTGCCCCTCACGCGCCTTCATCACCTCGCCTGAGGAGGCCGACTCGCGCTCCACCCGACCAGCCTTCCAGGATGATGTTCCTGTCCAGAGTTATCGTGCCCATCCGAGCCAGTCGAGGATGTCGGACGCGACCTCGCCGATGGCTCGGTCGTTCGACAGAGTCAGGCCCTCGAAGCCCGTTCCCTTCGCCGTGGCGAGCCAGGCCTCCGCCTCGCGCAAGTCTGCCTGCCTGCCAGTCGTGACGTCACCCAGAAGTCGCTTCCTGATCTCTGAAAGGGAAACAGTCAAGCGGACAACTTTGACGGGCATGCCGAGTGCCACCGTCAGGCTTTCCAGCTGTGCCTCGTCGGGAACGGCATAAGCGAGAACGAAGAAGCGCACGCCGGCCTTGCGGTAGTTGCCGACGACGGCTGCCAGGCTCTGCGCGAGGACACGTCGGTGCGCGTGCTGGTCCTCGGGGCCGAACCAGGCGAGCCAGTCGAGATCAAGGACGGCATAAGCGGCGCCTCGCTTCTCGAGGATGTCGGCGATTTCTTCAGCCGCCGAACTCTTCCCCGCGCCGAAGACGCCGGTGATCAGTACTGCCTCCTCAGCTTGATCCACAGACGCCACCGTAGGCGGGGCGCAATCGACGTGTCCGAGCTCGTCGGTTATCGCCCTTCCTTGCTGGATCCCCCGTAACGGGTGGTTCAGAACTTCGAGAGAGCGCGGATGAAGCCGACTCCGACCGATCCGAGGCCGGTAATGCTGTCGAAGCCGGTAGCAGTCGTGAGCGTGACGTCGCGAGTGGCGCAGTTGCCTGTGCCGTCGCAGTAGGTCTCGGGCCCCTCGTAGTCAAGGACGCGCAGGCTGATGAGGTACCCGCTCGAGCTATCGACCGTGTTCGCGTAGTCGACCCGGATCACAGCAGCCGAGTCCGGGCTCGACGGCGGCACGATGTCGTTGAAGGCGCTTGGGCTCTCGCTGTAGGCCTTGTACAGGGTCGGGTTGAGGAACCCGAGCGAGACGCCAGCGGCCTGGTCGGTATCTGCCACGACACCGGCGAGCAGCGGCGAGGCGAGGCTCGTGCCACCTTCCTTGAACTGTGCGTAGTAGGTGCCGTCGGGGAAGCTCTGGGTCAGCCCGATGAGCATGCCCGTCTGCGCGTCGGCGTCCATGGAGATGTCCGGCTCGACGCGAAGTGGCGTCGGCCCGAAGATCGCCTCGTTGCGCAGGGCGAGGGCACTCGGGACTACGCCGGCCTGGTAGTAGGGCTGGGAGTAGTAGTAGCTCGTCCCGCCGCCGCCACCCGCCTGGAAGAAGAGGGAGCCGGAGGGCGTCGTGGCGGAGCCGCACGAGGTCGTCGAGGAGGCGCACAGCGTCTCCTTGCCGGTCGACCAGCCGTACTCGGCCGCGCGGGCGTTCCTCCCGTTGACTTCGAGCGAGGTGCCACCCACCGCCGTGACGAACGGGCTCGTGGGCGGGTAGTCCGGCACGGCGAGGCCGAAGTCGGCGAAGTTGTCGCCGGAGTCTCCGCTCGAGAACAGCACGCTCACGCCCGTGGCGTCGGCGAGCATGAAGGTGTCGTCGAAGGCGGTCTTCGTCGCCGCGTCGGTGAACAGGTCTCCGAGCGTATCCCCCCAAGAGTCGCTCACTACCGAGGCGCCGCTCGTAACCGCGGTCTGCAGGGCGGCGAGCAGGCTCGTGTCCTGGCAGTCCTGTGCGCCGACGAAGAGGATGTCCGCCCCGGGAGCCATGCTGTGAGAGGCCTCGACGTCGAGGGCCTGCTCGTCGTACCAGCCGCTACCACCGCATTCAGCTTGGTCGTCGACGGTGGCCGGAGGGACGTCGAAGAACTGGCTCGACGACAGCGGGTGCGTCGAGTCGTTGAGGCTGAAGTACTTCTGGGCGTCGGCCAACAGGGTCGGGGAGTCGTAGGCGTCGACGATGGCGAGCCCGACACCACTGCCGTTGTCACCGCTTGCGACCGACGATGCAAGTTTGTAGGCGCCCCGGAGCTGGGCCGGCTTGTAGCCGCAGATGTCGTAGGGCAGCGGCGCCTTGTACGGCGTGTAGAGCGAAGCGGCGTCGGAGGTGTCGGTCTTCTGACCCCAATGGGACGAGCACGGCTGCGGGTTGCGGAAGCCTGCCGGGGGTCCCGGCTCTTGATCCGGCTTTGCGGCCGTGGCGGCTGGGCCGGTCGCTTCGAGGGCCAGGTCCGGTGTCGCCAGGTACTGGTTCACACCGACGACGCCGGACACCACGCCGCCGAGGGAGGCGGGAATGGAGGCCGTTCCGTCGGCGAGGCGCACGATGTGCCCGTTCACCTCGTAGTAGCCGAGGCCTACGGCGAAAGCCTTCTCGACGCGCAGCGCCGTGCCCGTCGCCGTCACGAAGAGGCGGTCCTTCGGGACCGAACCGACGACGAAGCCCTCGCTGCGCAGCCAGCTCTCCGCACGAGCCACCTCGGCAGTGCTCGGCGCGAAGCGGGACTCCCATTGAGCATCGGTCAGGTAGTGGCGGTAGAGCGAGCTCCCGGGCTGTGAGACCGCCCGGACGACGGCCTCGGCTGCCGCGGCGTTGCGCACGGAGAGCAGCAGGTCGAAGCTCACGGCCGCCGTCGGCGCGACCTTGCCCCGCGGGTGAGTCCGCTCGGCTGCGGCCACGAGTGAGCCGCGTAGCTCCACGCGCGGCGCCGGGCGCGTGTTGGTGGCCGAGGCGACAGACGGTGCCGCCAGCGCCACCACGACGGACACGGCGAGCCCCACTGATCCCAGCAGGGCCCACGGACGGGCTGTTCTCATGTTTCCCCCTTCGCGCAACAGTGCGACGACGGTCCGCCTCCTCCGGCGGGCCAGGGCGAAACCCTAGCGACAGCGGAGGCCGGTAGCAATTGACATCCCGTCCCGTGCCGAAGCGCCTGCGCTCCAGCGCTCCGCTGGGGCGAGGGCGCGCCAGTGGAGAGCAAAGCGCCAGTGGAGAGCAACATGAGGCGAGCGGGGACGCTTGGGCGGTGGAGAGGCAATAGGAGGGTGACGGTTGACGAAGGGATCCGTGCGTGGAAGGCGACGAAGAGATCACAAGGGCGGCTGATGAGACCGTGGCGTGGGCGATGGCCGGCGACCGGGAGTCGTTCGCTGCGTTGGTGCGCGAGCACGGCCAGGCCGTTCATGCCTATTTGGCCCGCCGTGCGGGCCGGGGAGTTGCTGACGAGCTCCTGGCCGAGGTGTGGCTGCGGGCTTGGCGTTCGAGGGCGAGCTACGACATTGGCTGGGCGGGTCCTCGGCCGTGGATGTATGGGATTGCCCGCAACGTGCTCCGGGCCCACTGGCGGGTGCGCGCTGATCATCTCGGCGGGGCCTTCCGTCTCGCAGAGGATCCCTGGCCGGCGGTCGACGACCGCCTCGACGCCGTCCGCCTCCGTCTCGCTCTTACAGCGGCGCTGGCGACGTTAGGCGAGGACTCTCGCGAGGTGGTCCTGCTGGTCGCCTGGGAGCAGCTCACCCCGGCGGAGGTGGCCTTGGCGTTGGGCCTGCCCCCCAGCACCGTGCGAAGCCGCTTGCATCGTGCCCGCCTGCTTCTCCAACGCTCGATCGATACATCCACCTTTACCAACTCTTATTCCACCTACCAGGAGGTCTGATCCCAATGCATTCCCCCGATTCACTCGAGTCAATTGAGCTCCTCGCCCGGTATGGGCGTGTTGACCCGGCTGACGAGTCTGTGATCGGCGCTGCCACAATGGCCGTGCTTGACGGCCCCGCTCTCCAGCGCGCTTCACGCCGTCGTTCGCTCCGGCCTCGACGCGCACTCGCCGGGGCAGCGAGCGTCGCGGCGGCGGCAGTGCTTGCAGTCACAGGCTTCTCGCTCGCGACGGGCACCGCCAAGACGCCCAGCCCGGCACCTCACGCCGCGGTCCCGGTCCTGACGGTTCGGCACGGGGCGCACACGGGGGGCGGGTCGATCCTCGCCCGTCTCGCCAGCGTCATTCTGGCATCGCCGGCGCCAGCCGGGAACGCCACGCTGGTCCTCCGCTCAGAGCCGGATGAGGGGGGTACGCCGATCACCGGCGCCGACCTGTTCACCGACGGCGGCGAGTACTACTACGCTCCGACCGAGGCCGGACTCCCGGCGCAGGTCGCCGCAGGGAACGACCGGGGCGATGGCATCTTTGCTCGGGAGATTGCCGCCGCCATCGACGCGACGACGGGCAACCTCACGAGCGCCGCGGTGGAGATGGAGGCGGCACCAGATCCCTCAGTGACAGCGCCTCCGCAAGGCAGCGCGCTCGCAATCAACTGGCTCTGGGAGAATTCCCTCTCCGCGCTCATCGCCGGCTCTGGCAATCCGAACGTGCGAGCCGGAGTGATGGAGCTGATCTCGCTCATCCCCGAGGTCACTGTCACCAACACGACGGCAAACGGTGAGCCAGCCGTACAGATCACCGGCACGTTCCCGGACACGTCCTGCGCCAGCGCCAAAGCGGACGGGTCGGCGGGCGAGATAGCGAAGGCCTGTGCCCAGCCCGCTGGCGCCGGCCTCCAAGAGCAGCTGACCATCGACGCCACCACGGGGATCCCGCTCTTCTTCGTGGGTGGCGCAGTCGGCCAGCCAGCCGGTGCTCCACTCACCTACCAGGTGAGTCGGGTGACACTCTCCCAGGTGGAGCAAGGTCACTTCGTCGCCAAGGCGAGGACCTCAACAGCCCGCGTATAGCCGGACGATCCTCAGCCGGTCAGCTAACGATCGCGGCGGGCATACCGACCGCGTTTCGCTCGTCGGGGAAGTTCGAGCCGACCACCTGCCCGTCGATCTCGGCCACCACGCCATAGAAGCCGGGATCGGACAGCATCATCGAGACAAGCCCGGTTGCCGCCTCCGCTGACGGAAAGTCACACGGGAGCGAATGCGCGGCTGCGAGCGTCGCGGATCGACCCGCCGATCGGCCTGCCTCGGCCGTCATGGCCACCGACCTCCGGGCGGGTGGCAATGGCGAGCGTGACCGTCAAAAGGCGAGGAAGGGCGTCCATGCCGTGCTCATCGCCGACGAGGCGATGGCAACCGGCGCTGACTCCGTCGTTGCAACGCCTAGGATGAACCGCCTACTCAGGGGAAGGCGGCGCATGGCTCTGCGATCGAGGCGAGGCGTGGCCAAACGACGCGCTGCTGTCGCCATTGTTTTCTTGGCAGCCGCGCTGGTCGCCTCACCGGCTCTTGCGGCTCGCCTTCCGTCGGCTCGGCCGCAGTGGCACGTGATCGCGACGATCACGGCCAAGAACACCGACATCTACGACATGGTGGCATTGCCTGGCGGCTCCGCCTGGGTGGGAGGTACAAGCGCCGAATCGGCGCCGATTCTCTACCACCTGAGCGGCAGTCACCTCCATGCCGTCAAGCTGCCCGGGCCTTTCGATGCCTTCGTGGGCGCCGTTTCCGGCACGAGCACGAGCAACGTGTGGGCGGTGATCGAGAACGAACCCGACGCCGCTCGCCTCACGAGCCACGGCTGGGTGCTCATCTCGTTCGCCAGGGGCACCGACGACATCTTGATGAGCGGGATCGTGACGCTTGGCCCAAGAAACACCTGGGTCTTCACCTACGACTTCACGACGAAACGGGCCTACGCCCATCACTACACCGGATCGTCGTGGAGCACGACACCGCTGCCGGCCATCGTGGGCGGCAGCGGCTACCAGGGAAGCCTGAGTGCTTCTTCGCCCTCCAACATCTGGGCACTGGCTGGCACCGCGGCCGGCACCTCGACGACGCTGCACTACAACGGGCACACATGGAAGATGGTCCCGTTACCTGCGAACCTCGTCCATACCGGCTACCAGCTTGAGCCGCGCGAGATTCTCATCGCCTCGGCGAGCAGCGTCTGGGCCACCATCGACAGCGACAAGGCCGGCACGTCCGGGCCGATCGAGTTGGTGCACTGGAACGGTCACAGTTGGGCCAAGCTGACCGGCAAGGTCCCAGCCGGCTACCTCACCGGGCCAATCGCGCCCGACGGCCACGGCGGCTTGTGGCTCGGCGCAAGCGCGCCCAACGGCACAATCACTGGTAAGCCGTTCTTCCTGGACTACCGGGCTGGCATCTGGACGAGATACACAAGCCCGGCTGCTGCTGGCGGGGCGATCGGGCTCTCCGCGCTCAGTGCCGTTCCGGGAAGCACGTCGGTGCTGGGTGTCGGCATCGTCGGTGAAGGCTCCATGGGCGTGTCCAAGGGCCTCGCCGTCGTGAAATACGGCAGATGAGATTCGGTGCTGCGCCCCTTCTCATGCTCTCTGATCGACCCCCACACATGACGGCGGGTTATCAGATGTTGGGATCAATGTCGGGACGGGGCCACAAAAGCCAGGTCAGACCTAGATGTCGTAGTAGAGCACGGGCTGTCTGGGTTGTCTCGGCAGGCAGCGCAAGTCGTCTGCAGCCTGCTCACGACGCTCAGCCGAATCGGTGGAGTCGGCTGTGCCCGGCCGTCGTGGCCGGCGTGGCCGGCGTCGGGAGAAGTTGTAGGGATGAAAGTAGGGATGCCCGCAGCGGGGGTCGGTGGCGCTAGAAAAGCCGCCTGGCGTGACTACTGCCCCCTTCAGCGCTCAGACGGTGTGCGAGATACTGTCGCCGCCGATGTTCGTATCTGATCTTCGCCACTTCCTCGACATGCCCGAGGACTCACCCGGACCGGCGAGGAAGATGGCCGAGCATCTCGGCTCCATCGTCAAGGCTGCGACCGCAACGAAGACCGGCTCAGCTTGGGAGACCGCCCTCCCTTGCCGGCGTCGGCCCGGCAACCGGCCTTGCGCGGGTCACATCGTCGTGTTCAGGCCGGATCTGCCCGCCATCATCGATTGGAAGTGCAGCGCGTGCGGCGACGAGGGTGTTATCAGCGGCTGGGACGGTTCGTACTTCGATCTCCGGCGACCCCGTTTCCAGGGACCTCGTTCCTCCGCGAGCGAGGTCCAGGTGGCTGACGAAGTATGCGCCACCTTGCGGGATCTGCGGCTGCTCGACAGCGACTGCGAACGGCTCGTCTTCGGGGCGCGAGCGACGACGACCGGCATCGTCCTCGTCGCCTCCGAAGAGGATCTCGACGAGCTGATCGGTTACGTAGCGGCCGAGGCCAATCACGAGAGCAATCGCCGGCGCCAGAGACGCCTCGACCTCGCCTTCGCCGCCCTCGACAACGCGCTCGAGGTCAGCCCGGGCCGAAAGAGGCTCTCGCCAGGAGCTCCTCGTGAGGGGTGACATGACGGTGGTACAGCGGGCCGCACGGCGTTTCGGCCAGCCGCAGCGATAGGGCCAGCAGGTCGACTACCGCGATGGAGTGGCGATCGACATCAGCGAGGTAGGTGAACTCGTTCATGCTGCCGAGGAGACTCCGGTCGTTCGTCCTCGCCAACTGGACCCGACCGAGTTGTGAAAGCTCGGCGTCGATGAACGGGCGAGACACGCCGTGGTGAGCGTCTCCACGTTAACGAAGAGCGCCACTTGCGGGCGCCAGACGAGCACAGTTGCGTACCAGCTCCCGAGCTGAGTAGTCGAAGGCGTATCGGCCGGTACCGACGGCGGGCCGACCCGCTCCAGGAACTTCTTGGTCCCATGTACCACAAGCAACCGTCTATCCTCTCGGCTCGGCTCACGCCCTTCCGGCCGATGCTCCACCTTGTCACCGAGTCGGGCGTTGGCGATCTCCTCGACCGGACGTCTTCGCCCCTTCGACGTGACGGAACCTCTGTCCGTCCACTGGGCCACCTCCGCAGCGCTTCGGCAGTAAGTGCCGCTCGATCCGTCGGCCGGCATGCCGCCCCACAGTTCGACGACAGGTCAGGCGAACGGTGGTACGACGTCGAAGGTGATTCCGAGTTCGTCGCAGGCGTCCCGAAGGAGAGGGGCCTCGACCGTCACCCGAATGGCCCCGTCGGTGACCATCGCTGCCGCGAGCGCTTCGGCTGTGAGATGGTTGACTCGCCTTCGCAGCCGGAGAGCGCCCATCACCGGGACGAGCAGGCGAGGCCCGGGCACGACGATCTCGGAGGGTAGCTCGTCAAGTAGGAAGAACAGTTCGTCCCTGGCAGCAGGCGGGAGGACCGCTGCCATGGTCGACAACGCTCCGCTGGACGCTCGATCGTGGAGGGCGCGGTGGAGCCGGTAGTACCACGAGCCGGTCGTGACCACCTCTCCCGCTTCCGCGGCCGCGAGGAGCGTGAGGTCGTCCACGACCGTCCGCCGGTAGGTGACGTCACTCAAGTTGCTCAGATGCTGGCGAGATCAGGGTCTTCTTCGCCGATACGAGCGACTTCGCGAGAGTAGGTACCGTCGGTGAGGATCCGCTCGAGGAAGTCGGCGACTTCAACAGTGACGGACGTCGCGAACGAGCCGCTCAGTTTGGGATCCAGCTCGCCCGTCCTCGCCGCTCGCGCCCGAGCGCGTATGACGGCCGCCTCGAACTCACTCGGCGTCGCGTGCTCCATCGCCACGCAGTCAGATTATCGCCCACCGTGGCTATCTACGGCGGACGGGACCTTTGCCACTGGGACTGTCGAGATGGCAGAGCAGCGCCGACGGCGGTCGCCCGAGAACGACATCACCTAAGGAGCCGACTCGGCCATCTCGCTACCCGACGGCCCGTAGTTTTGTAGGGACGTCCGTAGGGATGCTCGGACAAAGTACCAGGTGGATGACTATATGTCGTAATACAGCATGAACTCCCACGGGTGCGGCCGGAGCCGGACGGCGTCGATCTCGTGCAGGCGCTTGTAGCTGATCCAGGTCTCGATCAGGTCGTCGGTGAACACGCCGCCGGCCTTCAGGTACTCCTGGTCGGCCTCGAGGGCGAGCAGGGCTTCGTCGAGCGAGGCAGGCACCTGCGGGACGTTCGCGAGCTCTTCCGGTGGGAGGTCGTAGAGGTCCTTGTCCACCGGGTCCGGCGGCTCGATCCGGTTCTGCACACCGTCGAGGCCCGCCATGAGCATGGCGGCAAAGGCGATGTAGGGGTTCGCTGCCGGGTCCGGGCAACGGAACTCCACGCGCTTTGCCTTCGGGCTCTTCGAGTAGATCGGGATCCGGCAGGCGGCCGACCGGTTCCTCTGCGAGTAGACGAGGTTGACGGGCGCTTCGTAACCGGGCACGAGCCGCTTGTAGGAGTTCGTCGTCGGCGCCGCGAAGGCGAGGATCGACTTGGCGTGCTTCAGCAGACCGCCGATGTACCAGCGCCCGATGTCGGACAGGCCGGCGTAACCGGTCTCCGCGTAGAAGAGCGGGTCCCCGCCCTTCCAGAGCGACTGGTGGCAGTGCATCCCGGAACCGTTGTCCTGGAACAGCGGCTTGGGCATAAAGGTCGCCGTGTACCCGGCGTCGCGGGCGACGTTCTTCACGACGTACTTGTAGAGCATCAGCTTGTCGGCCATGCGCAACAGGGTGTCGAAACGCATGTCGATCTCGGCCTGACCACCCGTACCGACTTCGTGGTGCTGGACCTCGATCTCGATGCCGAGGCGCTCCATCGTGAGGATCATCTCCGAGCGCAGGTCCTGGAAGTGGTCCATCGGGGGGACGGGGAAGTACCCCTCCTTGTACCGGGGCTTGAAGCCGAGGTTCGGCTTCTCGTCTCGGGCGGAGTTCCAGATGCCCTCGATCGAGTCGACCTGGTAGAAGGCCGAGTGCTGGTCCTGGGAGAACCGCACGTCGTCGAAGATGAAGAACTCAGCCTCCGGCCCGAAGTAGACCGTGTCGGCGATTCCCGTCGTGGCCAGGTACTGCTCCGCTTTGACGGCCACGTAACGAGGGTCACGTGAGTAGCTCTCGAGCGTCACCGGGTCGTGCACGAAGCAGTTGAGATTGATCGTCTTGTGCTGGCGGAACGGATCGAGGACCGCCGTCGATGGATCCGGCAGCAGGAGCATGTCCGACTCCTGGATCTCCTGGAAGCCCCGGATCGACGACCCGTCGAAGCCGAAACCGTCGACAAAACCGTCCTCGGTGAGCTCGTGCGCGGGCACCGAGAAGTGTTGCATGAGGCCGGGAAGGTCACAGAAGCGAAAGTCGACGATCTCGACTCCCTCGTCCTTCATCAATCGGACGACCTCGGCAGCGGTACGTTCCTGCACCTATCCTCCTAGTAGCGGACGCGTGGCGGCGCCCGGTCGGCGCGTCAATCGCGTGAGTGTGCCACAGCCAGAGTGCCAGCCGCCTGTTTCGCTCAAGTCAATCGAATGTGAACGCCGTGTTAACGGGTGCGACATGAGCCCCTCACCTGCGAGGATGGCAGGCCGGAGCGGGTAAGAATGCCGCCACCGCCGAGAAAGGAACCGAATGCAGAGCCAGCGCGAATACGTGCTCCGGACCGTCGAAGAGCGCGGGGTCCGCTTCATCCAGCTGTGGTTCACCGACGTCCTCGGCACGCCGAAATCGTTCGCCATCACGCCCGCCGAGCTCGAGAACGCCCTCGACGAGGGCATGACTTTCGACGGCTCCGCCATCGACGGCTTCAGCCGCGTGCAGGAGTCCGACGTCCTCGCCAAACCCGACCCGAAGACGTTCCAGATCCTGCCGTTGCGGGCCGGCCGCCCCGCCGGCGAGCACTCCGAGGTCGCCCGCGTCTTCTGCGACATCGTCAACCTCGACGGCTCCCCGTTCGAGGGTTGCCCCCGTCACGTGCTCCGGAGGAACTTGGAGCGGGCGAGGGGGAGGGGTTTCTCGTTCTATGCCGCACCGGAGATCGAGTACTTCTACTTCGCCGACGCCTCGCCGACCGGCGAGCCCGTGCCGCTCGACGGCGGCTCCTACTTCGAGCTCACGGTCGCCGACCTCGCCTCCGACCTGCGCCAGCGAACTGTGCTCACCCTCGAGGACATGGGCATCCCGGTCGAGTACGCCCAACACGAGGACGCCCCCAGCCAGCACGAGATCGACCTGCGATACACCGACGCCCTCACGATGGCCGACAACGTGATGACGGTGCGCCTCGTCGTGAAGGAGATCGCCCTCGAACGGGGTTTCCACGCCTCCTTCATGCCGAAACCCCTCTCCGGCGTGCAGGGCTCCGGCATGCACACGCACTTCTCGCTGTTCGAGGGCGACAAGAATGCCTTCTCGGATCCCGGCGACCCGCACGGCCTGTCGGAAACGGCCCGCCAGTTCATCGCCGGCCTGCTGCGGCACGCCCATGAGATCACGGCCGTGACGAACCAGTGGGTGAACTCCTACAAGCGGCTCGTCGCTGGCTACGAGGCACCGGTGCACGTCTCGTGGGCCTACAACAACCGCTCGGCGCTCGTGCGTGTGCCGATCGCGAAGCGCGGGCGGCAGGACTCGACGCGGATCGAGTTTCGCTCACCGGATCCCGCCTGCAATCCCTACCTCGCATTCGCCGTCGTGCTCGCGGCCGGGCTGCGCGGGATCGAGGAGGGCTACGAGCTCGGCCCGGAGACGTCGTCCAACCTCTTCGCCCTCACGCCGGAGGAGCTCGCCTCAGAAGGCATCCGCCCGTTGCCCACGAGCCTGCGCGACGCCCTCGTCGAGATGGAGAAGTCCGAGCTCATGGCCGAAGCCCTCGGTGAGCACGTGTTCGAATGGTTCCTGCGCAACAAGCGGGCCGAGTGGGAGGCCTACACCCGTGAGGTCACACCTTTCGAGATCGCCCGCTACCTGCCACGGCTCTGAGGCGACCTCGTGGAGCCCCTCCTCGTCTACCCGGAACCGGCACCGCTATGGCTCGCCAGCGCTCTCGATTCGGCCGGCTACCCATGGCAGGCCGTCTCGACCGCTCATGCGGCAGAGCGAGCCGAGCCGGAGGACGGTTGGATGGGGGCTGTCGTCGCCACCGACGACGATTCGAGCGGGAGCCTCGCCGCCAGTCTCAGCTTCTGCCGTGTGCTGCGGGCGCGGGAGGATCCATTGCAACCCCTCCTGCTCGTCGTCGCGCCCACGCGGTTCGCCGAGCTGGACTTCCGAGAGGATCTCTTCGACGACTTCATCGTCTTCGGGGCGGAGGCGCCCGAGCTGGAAGCCCGCCTCTCGCACCTGTTCCGGCGCACGGGCCGAGGCAAGCAACACGACCTCATCATCTACGGACCGCTTGCCCTCAACCTCGAGACGTACCAGGCGGTGCTCGGCGGCCGCCCGCTTGACCTCACATTCATGGAGTACGAGCTCCTGAGGTTCCTGGCGGCGCACCCGGGAAAGGTGTTCACCCGCGAGGTGCTCCTCTCGAGGGTCTGGGGCTACGAGTACTACGGCGGCGCCCGCACTGTCGACGTGCACATCCGGCGGTTGCGAGCCAAGTTCGGCGAGGAGCACGCCCACCTCATCGACACCGTGCGCAGCGTCGGCTACCGCTTCGGTGCCATGCGCTGGCTGCCTGCCAGTGCCGGCGCGGCGGAGTCCGAAGCCGGCTGAGCTGCCCGCTCAGGTCAGGTAGTCGTCGTCTTCTTCGTCTTCTTCGTCTTCTTGGACTTGGGAACGGTCGTGGTCGTCGTCGGCGCTGCACCTCGCGGCTCGTAGGCGACGGCGACGGCGAACGGCCCGCCGCGGATCTTGATGGCCGCACCGACCTTGTGGGTGACGAGGTTCACCGCCACGAGCTTGTCGGTGTTCAGGCACACCACCCACGCCGTGCTGCCGTTCGGCAGGACCGCCAGGTTCTGGGCACCGTTGGGGAGCTTGATCGGCTTGCCGGCGACACCGCTTGAGATGGAGATCGGCTGTAGGTTGTTGCCCTCGCCGCCGGCCGGGGTGTTGACGACCCAGGCGGCGTTGTGCGCCACCACGACGGCGACCGGCCCGCCGGCTGTGGCGATCGAGGCGCCGGCGGTGTCGCTCGCGACGGTGATCGGCGTGACACTCTCGGAGTTGAGGTTCGTGACGAAGACCGTCGAGCCGTCGGGTGTGACAGCGATGCCAACGGGGGCGTTGCCCACACGGATGGGCGTGAGGGCCTTCCCGGTCGACAAATCGATCGGGGTGACATCGTGGCCGATCGTCCCGGACTGTCCCGCCACGATGGCGCCGGCATCGGCCACGTAGGCCTTCGCGCCGTCCGGCGTCACGACGATTCCCTGCGGGCCGTTACCGACGACGATCGGCTTGCCAGGTTTGAGGGTCCGGAGATTGATCGGCGTAACGGTGTCGGAGTTCGCATCGGTCACATAGGCGGTCGAGCCATCCGGCGCAATGACCACGTCGGCGGGACCCTCGCCGGCATTGACCGCCGGCAGCACCTTGTTGCTCGGGAGCACGATGGGCGTGACCGTGTTCGAGCTGTAGTTGGCGACGAGGACGAGGCGCCCGCCCGGTGCAACAGCGATCGCGTCGGGGTATGAGCCGACCCGGATCGGCGAGCTGACGCCCTTCGGGGGCGGCGACAGCGTCACCTCGACGAGCGTCGAGCCGTTGCCGACCGTCGACCCGGAGCCCGCCAAGGCGACGTAAGCGATGAGGTTGGGAGGAAGTGGCGGGAGCGTGCTCGTGCTCGTCGGCTCCGTCGTCCCCGTCGAGGAGCCCTTGGAGCAAGCGGCCAGGCAAATGAGGGCGGCAAGAGCGACGGCACTCGAGCGCGCCACGCCGCCGGACCGGGTGATGCGCGCGCTCGTCATTGCGGATCGTTCGTAGCACACCCGACGAGGCGCGGGTGTGGCAACTCGTGGAAGCTCCTAGAGAAACCCGGGATCCGGCGAGTACGCCCAGGCCTCGATCTCGACGAGCGCGCCCATTGGCAGACCGGCGACGGCGAAGGCGGTCCGTGCGGGGGGCTTGTCGGCGAAATGGGCCATGTACGCCTCGTTCATCGCGGCGTAGTCGGCGATGTCGGCCAGCAGCACCGTCGTCTTCACGACGTCGTACAGGCCGGAGTTCTTCGCCACGAGCAGTGTCGACGCGTTGCTGAGGGCTTGGTGAACCTGAGCTGCGACGCCCTCGACGAGGGCGCCGTCGGCGAGGCCGAGCTGTCCCGAGCAGATCAGGAAGGGACCGGCACGAACGACCGGTGTGTAAGGCCCGACTGGAGAAACCATGTCGTGCTGTGGCTCAGCTGAAGGAGGAACCGCAGCCACATGTGCGTGTGGCGTTCGGGTTCGTGATGTGGAAACCGGCTTCCTGCAGGCCGTCCTTGTAGTCGAGGGTGGCGCCCGTCATGAGGCCGGCGCTCTCGGGGTCGATGACGATCTTGACACCGGAGAAGGTGCGGACGACGTCGTCGTCGGCGATCTCGGAGTCGAAGAACATCTCGTAGCTGTAGCCCGAGCAGCCGCCGGGCCGAACTGCCACGCGAAGCGCGAGGTTGTCGTTGCCCTCCTGCTTGATGAGCTCGGCTACCTTCGTCGCGGCGGCGTCGGTGAGGGTCACCGGGCTTGGCCGCTGGCCGATCTTCACGGACTTCACTGACGTCGTTGCGATGCTCACGGAACTGAGCCTCCTCATCCCTCCGGCTTCCTGGGAAGATAATAACCCTGGGGTGGGTGTTTCCTGTCGCCGGTAGCCTCGCGGGGTCTTGTGAACACCTCTCCTCCGGATCCGCAGAAGGCCGCACAGCACTCCGCTGACGACGGCGACGTCCTGTCGGCGGAGCTGCGCGCCGCCCTACAGGGCGTCGTCGACCCCGAGCTCGGCGACAGCATCGTCGATCTCGGCATGGTGCGATCCATCACCGTGGAGGACGGGAAGGCCACCGTCGAGATCGCCCTCACGATCGCCGGATGCCCGCTGCGCAACCAGATCCGCGCTGATGTGGAGCGTCACGCCCTCGGCGTCGCGGGCGTGTCGGAGGTCGTCGTCACGACCGGCACCATGTCGGCTCCCGAGCGGGCTGCGGTCATGTCGCGGGCGAGGATGAAGGCGCAGGATCGCTCCGCCGTCACGACCGACTTCCCCCCGACGGCCCGCGTGCTCGCGATCGCCTCCGGCAAAGGCGGAGTCGGCAAGTCGTCGGTCACGGTCAACCTCGCCGTGGCCCTGGCGGCTCGCGGCTGCACCGTCGGGGTCCTCGATGCAGACGTCTGGGGCCACTCGGTCCCGCGGCTGCTCGGCATGGACGGCGAGATCGAGGCACGTGACAAGAAGATGGTGCCCCTCAGCCTGCCCGTCGGGGAGGGGGTCGTGCGGGTGGTGTCGATGGGGTTTCTCTCGGGAGAGGACGAGGCAATCATGTGGCGCGGCCTCGTGCTGAACCGGGCGGTCCAGCACTTCCTCGAGGACGTCCACTGGGGCGATCTCGACTACCTGTTCGTGGATCTGCCACCCGGCACGGGTGACGTGCAGATGGGCCTCGCTCGCATGCTGCCGCGGACCGAGGTGCTGCTCGTGACCACGCCGCCGGTCGCCGCCCAGAAGGTGGCGGGCCGAGCGGCCGACATGGCCCGCAAGGGGCACCTACGCATCGCCGGCGTGATCGAGAACATGTCCGCCTTCGTGTGCGCCCACGGCGAGAGCTACCCCTTGTTCGGCGAGGGCGGCGGGCGCCGCTTGTCCGAGGCGATCGGCGTGCCGCTCGTCGGCCAGGTGCCGCTCGACCCGGCTGTGTCGGTCGGCGGGGACGCCGGGACGCCGGTGGCGTTGGCGGAGGGGGAGGCAGGGGCGGCGTTTCGGGCGATCGCCGGCCGCATACTGACCGACGTCGCTCCTCTCGTCGAGATGTCAGGCTGCTCGGCCCGCATGCTGGAGCGGGTGGAACAGGCGCTCGGCCCAGCCAACCCCGATTGACCGGCCACACCCAATTGATCCGCCAGCCCCGCTCGAGCAGCTTCGAAGCCTTCGAGGAGGTTGTCGGGCGCGAGCACGTGCTCACCGACCCGGACATCGTCGCCTCCTATGTCGTCGACTGGACAGGCCGCTACCGCGGGCACTCACCCGCTGTCGTGCGCCCCGGCTCGACCGAGGAGGTCGCCGGCGTCCTCTCGATTTGTGCGGCTTCTGGCATCGCTGTGACACCACAAGGAGGCAAGACCGGGCTCGTCGGCGGATCTGTGCCACTCGAAGGCGAGGTCGTGCTCAGCCTCACGCGGCTCACCTCGGTGGGCGAGGTCGACGACATGGCCGGTCAGATCACGGTCGGCTGCGGGGTCACGGTGGGGTCGTTGCAGCGGTCGGTGGCGCCCGGCTGGGTCTACGGCGTCGACCTCGGCAGCCGCGACTCGGCCACCATCGGTGGCACGATCGGCACGAACGCCGGAGGCCTGCGCATGGTGCGGTACGGCGACACCCGCGCGCAGCTGCTCGGCGTCGAGGCCGTCCTTGGCACCGGGGCGGTCGTCTCCCATCTCGGCGGCCTCTGGAAGGACAACACCGGCTACGACCTGAGCCGGCTGCTGTGCGGCAGCGAAGGGACGCTTGGGATCGTGACGGCAGCTCGTGTGCGGCTGGTGCCGCCGCTGCCGGAGCGGGCCACCGTCCTGCTCGCCTTCGACGACGTCGAGACGGCCATCGTGGCCGCGACCGGCCTGCGCCGGTTCGTGGGTCCGCTCGAGGCGGTGGAGTTCTTCCTGCAGACCGGGCTCGAGCTCGTGTGCTCGGTGTTCACGATGGCCGCGCCGTTCACCACGCCCCATTCGGCCTACGTGCTCGTCGAGGCTGCGGACACGGCCGATCCGACCGACCTGCTCGCCGGCGTGGTGTCGTCGCTCTCCGGCGTGGCGGATGTCGCCATTGCTGCCAGCTCGTCGCAGCGGGCCGCACTGTGGCGCTATCGGGAGGGTCATACGGAGGCGATCGGCACGCTCGGCGTCGCCCACAAGCTGGACGTGAGCGTCCCGCTCGGGCGGATCGGCGAGCTCGTGTCACGGGCGCCCGCAGTCGTTGCCGCCCTCGCCCCGGGCGCTCGTACCTGGCTGTTCGGGCATGCTGCCGACGGCAACGTCCATGTGAACGTGACCGGCGTCGACGCCTCCGACGACACCGTCGACGGGGCCGTCTACGAGCTCGTCGTCGGCCTCGGCGGCTCGATCAGTGCCGAGCACGGGATCGGGGCCGCCAAGCGGCGCTGGCTCGGGTTGAACCGGTCGCCGGCGGAGATCACTGCCATGCGAGCCGTCAAGTCGGCGCTCGACCCGGCCGGCGTGCTGAACCCGAACGTCTTGTTCTAGGTCACGCCGGCCGGCGTGGCCGGCCTAGCCGGATCGCCGGCGCGCAGCATGAACACACCCCAGCCGAGGCATTCTCGCTCTTCGGCGAGGTACCGCCGCCGAGACGTGTCACGTGTCTCCCGGATCTTGGGTGCGTCCGGGTCGTCAGGGTTGGCCGTCAGCCAGTCGGCGACATTGAGCCACTGGCTCGCCGAGTACCGGTCCCAGTCGTCGGGAGATGCGAGCACCATCTCGACGAGGTCCAGACCGCCAGCCTCGGCGCGTTGCAGCGTGCCGGCGAGATCGGCGAACCCCTCGCCCTCCTCGTACGTGTCGCGGAGGCTCTGTGGCGGTTCCCGTTGCCAGTAGACCTCGCCGACGAGGAGCGTCCCGTCCGGGGCCAGCCACTGACGCATCATCCGGAGCGTGCCGGAGAACCCCCCGCCGATCCACGTCGCGCCGATGCAGCTGACGACGTCGAACAGCCCGCTCACCGCTAATGGTTTGCTGGCGTCTCCCTCGACGAAGGTGACCGAGCCCTCGACGCCCAGATCGACCGCACGCGCCCGGGCGTCAGCGAGGAAGGGAAGGTTCACGTCGATGCCGACGCCGACGGCGCCGAAACGTTCGGCGAACTGGCACAGCATCTCACCTTTCCCGCAAGCGAGGTCCAGCATCCGGGAGCCCGCTCCGAGGCGGCACAGGTCGCCCAGGACTAGGAGCTTCTCGAACGAGAGCGGGTTCATGATGCGGTGGCTCTCTTCCGAGATCTCGTGGTATCTGAAGACGCTCACCATGACGGCTCCTCGTCCGATTCGGCGCAGCGGGCCATCGCTTCGGCGAACACGGCTGCTCGATCCTTGTAGTCGCGAAACTGGCCGAAGCTCGACGCCGCCGGCGACAACAAGACGACGCCCGTGTGATCGAGAGCCCAGCGGTAGGCGGCCTGAACCGCTCCGCTGAGCTCTTGGCAGTCGCTTGCCTCGGCGTCGGGAAGCTGTGTGCGGATCTCGGCGGAGATGCGAGTGCCGTTCTCGGGCAACGTGAAGACGGCGACGGCACCAGCTCCCGGGCGGGCTGCGCGTTGCGCGAGCGCCGCCGCGAGTGGGGCATAGTCGATGCCGCGGTCGTGGCCGCCGACGATGAGCGCAACCGGCTCGCTCTCGTAGGCGTCGAGGGCGGCAACCGTGGGGAGGACATTCGTCGAAAGACTGTCATCCACGAATCTCACGCCTGCGACCGTCCCGATCGTTCGCAAGCGGCTCTTCAACCCTTCGAAACCCTCTGCCGCTCCCGCCATCGCTTCGTCGTCGGCGGCCTCGGGCACGCCCATGGCAAGCAGGCAGGCGCGGGCGATCATGGCGTTGCGGCGGTTGTGGGCGCCGGGCAACTCGAGGTGCTGCAGCCATCGGCCGCCGAGCCCTGGCTCGTCCTCGCCGACCCAGTGCACCGTCGGGCCGAGCTCAGCCGCGTGCGCCCGCAGCATCGCGCTGCTGCCGTCGGCGACCGTGAGCTCGGCGCCGGGTTGCGTACAGGCGGAGAGCTTGTCTCGGAAGTACTCCTCCAACCCACCGTGCCAATCGAGGTGATCAGGATGGAGGGACGTCACGGCTACGACGGGCGTCGATGCCGCCAGATCGGTCGCCTGATAACTCGAGACCTCGATGACGGCGTAGTCGTATTCGGCCGGCAGAGACGGGTCGTAGGGCGCCAGGCCGATGTTGCCGGCGATGAGCGTGAGGTAGCCGAAGTGCTGAAGGAGGTGGCCGGCGATGGCCGTCGTCGTCGACTTGCCCTTCGTCCCGGTGACGAGAAGGACGCGCTCTCGAGGTGCTTCCTGCAACCAGAGGCCGAGGCCGCCCACGACGGGGATGCCGGCCGCCTCGAGCTGGCCGACCTCTGGCCGGCGCCGGCGGACGCCTGGCGTCTTCACGACGACGGCTCGCGCCGCCAAGGCCTCGAGCCCACCGTCGCCGAGAGCGAGGACTTCGTGGCCGAGCACTGGTCCGCCGGTTGGCGAGTCCTCGACGACGACGACGTCGGCACCGAGCTCCTGAAGGCGTTGGAGGTTGGCGCTCCCCTCGATGCCGAGCCCCCAGACGCCTACTTTGGCGCCTCGGAGATCAGACCAGGAGATCGCCGGGCGCGTAGTCATCGGGGATGAAATGCGGGCCGGACAGCCGCAGGAGGTCGGTTGTGGGCGTCGTGTCGTCGGGTAGCTCGGCGACGAGGCGACTGACGAGGGCGTCGCCGGCGCGGTCGGGGCGGGCGGCGGTGAGCCGTAGGGCCGTGCGGCACTCGGGGACGTCGCCGACGCAATCGAACGGTTTTGGGGAGGAGGAGGTACCGAGGAGCGTGCGGAACCGTTCCGCCAGAGCGTCGTCGGCGAGGGGTTCGTGACCGCCGAAGACAGCGGCGAGCTCGGAACAGTCCATGAACGGTGCGAGCACGAGATCGACGAAGCAGCACTTGTCGCACACGCCGCACCAGTGGTCGAGGCGGAGGGCCGGATCGACATAGAAGGCCCGATTGCAGCTGCGGAAGGCTCGGTGGTACTGCGGCATGGCGGCGAAATGCTGTGCCACCCAGAGCTCGGAGGCGGGCCGCAGAAAGGAGAAGTACTCGACAGGCACGCCGTGCCGTTCGAGGGCGGCACGCAAGGCCGATTCGAACGCGACGCCTTTCGACCACTGGTGGTTGACGACCCGATCGCCCACGACGATGTTGCCGGCGGAGGCGGAGGCCTCGTTCGACATGACAACGGCATCGCGACCGTGCAGCAGGGCCGCGAGCACGGCGACGGCCGAGATGATCCCCGTGACCGGCACGTGACCGTTCAGGTAGCCGAGCTCAGTTGAGCACAGGATGCGGGCGTCGAGCTGGCGCTCGGCCCGCAGCACTGGCAGACCTGCGACACCAGCCGGCGCCTCGACGGCGGCGTAGCGGTCGCCCGCCTTGCTGACGACGAACAGGACGGTGTTGTCGTCACCGACGCGCCGTCGGACGAGCTCGGTCGTCACGATCGAGTCGATGCCTCCGCCGAACGGCACGAGCGGGCGCGAAGGTGTGCTGTGGCCCGGCGTCGAGGTCAGTGTCGGCGGGGGGGCCTGCGCCGGCGGGGGGGCCTGCGCCGGCGGGGGGGCCTGCGCCGGCGGGGGGGCCTGCGCCGGCGGGGGGGCCTGCGCCGGCGGGGGGGCCTGTGCCGGCGGGGGGGTCTGGGCCGGCGGGGGCTCGGCGGCTGCAGTGGAGTAAAACTCGATCCCCGAGAGGTCGAGCCCGTTGCGGTAGGCGAATTCGCCCAGTCCCTCGACGTAGTACTGGCGGAGGAACTCGAGGTCCGGCGCGTCGAGTGCGAGCTCGCCGAGATCGATCACCGGTGGAGCGCCGGCCTTGTAATAGGACACACCACAGAGGAGATAGACGAGTCGCGCCGCGGCTGTAACGCCCGGCCGTTCCCAGGCTGTCGCCGGGACACCCTCGATCGTGACGCATTCGGCGAATTCCTGGCCGTCGAGGTCGTAGCGGCAGGTCAGCTCGCTGCGGCCGGCGTCGATGGCGAGCTCGGTGTATGTGAAGCGCCGCCCGCGCCCGGAGGGAGCCGGTGCGCCCGTCATCTGCGGGGTCGGAGGCGCACGAGGAGGGCGTTGCGCCCGCAGGGCTGGGCAGCCCGATGGCTGAAGAACGGGCCGTCCTCACCCGTAGGGACTTCGGCGACAAGGACGCGGTCGGCTCGGACGCCTGCTTCGACGAGGATGCGGCGGTTCGCCTCCCACAGGTCGAACAGGTACGTGCCCGAGTCCTCGTCTCCGTCGGGGTGCAGCAGGTCGTCAGTCTCCCCACCGAAACACTCGACCGCCGCCTCCATCACCTCGGGGCCGACCTGGTAGTGGTCCGGGTCGACGGCAGGACCGACGGCGGCGACGATCTCGTCGGCTGCGGCACCGAGAGCCACCATTGCTTCGACGGCCGCCGCCGCCACCCGCTGCACCGTTCCCCTCCAGCCGGAGTGCACCGCCCCGGCAAGGTGGGCTTGCGGTGCGTACAAAGCGATCGGTACGCAGTCCGCCACCATCATGGCGAGCACGGGCGCCGGATCGGCCGTCACGACGGCGTCGATACCGCTGAGAGCTGTGTCGAGGGCCGTCGTGCCCGAACCTCGTTCCGACGCCGTCACCACATGGACCCCTCGTCCGTGCGTCTGGTTGCAGAACACGAGGTCGCCGAGGCCGGCGCCGATGATCTGGGCGGCTCGACGCCGGTTCTCGATGACGAGCCCGGTGTGGTCACCGACGTGTAGGCCGAGATTGAGGCTCCCGTACTCACCGGTGGAAACGCCGCCGTGACGAGTCGTCATCACGACGTCCACGTCGAGGTCGTCAAAAGCTGGCCAGGTCAGGAAGTCGATACCCCCGACGGCGCGCCAGGCCACCGTGTCGAGGGACAAGGGCTGCACGACAGCAGGTTACCGGCGGAGCACCCCTGGCTCAGTACGCTCGCCAACGTGCGGTGACGTCGTCGCGACGGTCGGAGTGGGCTCGCCCCTCGGCGGCGAGCTTGCGCAAGTGGGCCCATACCGAGAAGCGGGCGAGCGGGTGCAGCGCCTCGGGGACATCGGTGTAGACGTCGGCCACGATCTCCTCGATGACCGCCTCGCCGCGCGTCTCGAGTGACGACGCCACGGCCTCCTCTCGGGCCCGCCGGTGCTGCAGGTAAGCCTCGATCACCCGGCGGGGATCGGGCAGCATGGCGCCGTGGCCCGGGGCGATGACCGCGATCGGAGGGTCGAAGCCGAGCAACCGCTCGAGGGAGTCGAAGTAGTCGGCCATGTCGCCATCTGGCGGGGCGATCACGACCGTGGAGCCGCTCATGATGTGATCGCCGGAGAACAGGATCGCCGTGGTGGAAGCCCCGGCACCGGCCACGGTAGTGAGGTAGCAGAGGTGGTTGGAGGCGTGGCCCGGCGTGTGCACGGCTCGGAGCCGGAGGTCGCCAGCGGTCAGCTCGGCGCCCTCGGACAGGGTGTCGTCCGGATCGAACCCGTCTCGCGCCCCGTACCCGAGCACGCGGGCGCCCGTGAGACGGGCGAGGCGGGCTGCCCCCGGAGCGTGGTCGGGATGCGTGTGGGTGACGACGATGGCGCGCAGCCGCCCGCCTGCGGCAGCCGCCACGGCCTCGAGATGCCCGGCGTCGTCCGGACCGGGATCGATGGCGACGAGAGCATCGTGTCCGACGAGGTAGGTGTTCGTCCCCGGGCCGGTCATGACCGAAGGGTTCGGTGCGGTCAGGCGTAGGATTCCCGGCAGCACGACCACGGGCGTGCCCGGAACTGGCGTGTCGAGCACGGGCACCGTCGACGCCTCAGCCATGGCCGTCACCCTCCGGCCCGTCACCCTCCGGCCCGTCACCCTCCGGCCCGTCACCCTCCGGCCCGTCACCCTCCGGCCCGTCACGCCGGGTACCCGTCCCGCCGACGGGCGACTGGGGGATCTCGAGACCCTGCGGCCGGTCCGGGAAGGGCACCCCCGGGGGCAAACCGGTGGCGTCCTCGTACCCGTCGTCACCCGGCAGCACGATGCGCACTCCCGGGCCATCGACGGTGATTCGCGGCAGGATCTCCGGTACCTCGGCTGCCGCTGCCGCAGTCATGAGATCGGCGGTACAAGCGAAGCGACCGATGGCCTCCAGGTGCTTCATCGTGGGGAACAGGAGGTCGAGCTCTCCGGCGTGATGGCGCTCGAGGGCCACTGAGGGCTCGATCCAGGTGCTGGCGACGACTTCGGTGTCGTCGTGGAGCGCTTCTTGCCCGTCAGGCACGACGCCGACGAAGAAACGGGTGTCGTACCGCCTCGGCGATCCCACCGGAGTGATCCAGTGGCTGAAGTAGGCGATCCGGTCCAGATCCAGCAGCAGTCCCTCGGCCCTGCAGATGTCGGCGAGGTTGATGTCGCCGGCGTTGAGGTGGCGGCGATGCGCCACGAACCGCCCTGCGATCTCCGGATCTTCGAACGACAGCGGTTCGCCGTCGCGCTCCGCCAGCAGGATGCCCGCCTCTTCGAAGCATTCCCGCACCGCCGCCACGAAGAAGCTCCGACCTCCGGATTCGATTCCAAGAAGGCGGCTCGCCTCGGCGTCGCCGCGCCCGGTACAGCAGAGGCCGACGTGTTCGGCGGCATCGTCGGCGTCGACGGCGCCGCCGGGAAAGAGGTACGCCCCAGCCACCCAGACCGACTTGTCGTTGCGCCGGAGCATGAGAACCTGCATCACCGTGCCGCCCGCACCGCCTCCGTCGGGGATGTCGCGCACGAGCATGATCGTGGCGGCGTCTCTCGGGACCAACGCCGGGTTCATAAGGCCACCGTAGTGTTCGGCCATGTTCGGCGGCAGCGAAGCGGTGCCGTGGCGCTCAGGGAACCTCGAACTGCCGGAGATGATCGGCGACGGCCCGTCCGAACGACACCGGGTCGGCCATCGGCCAACCGTGGTTGCCGCTGACGATCGTCCCGTCGCGCCCGATGGCGGTGCACTGGTCGTCGAAGCATGCCCTCGTCACCACGCGGTCGTCCGCTGCCCACAGGATCGACACGGGTATCCCGAGCTCGCCGACCCGTCGCAGCTCCTCACGGATGTCCGAGGTCCGAGTGAGATGGGCGACAAGCCCGAGGTTCGGAAGGTGCCAGACGAGGTTGTGCCCTAAGTCACGCAGCACCGAGGAGGCGGCTCGAGGGAAGGCGCCGATCGGGAACTCCTGCACGAGGTGATACGCCCAGTCCCAGAGCGGGCGCTCGGTCAGCAGCCGTTCCGTGTCCTCGTGTCGTGACCAGGTCGCTCCCGTGGCGGCGTCGACGAGCACGAGGGAGGCGACGAGCTGAGGGGCATCGTGGGCGAGACGGGCGCTGACGGCACCACCGAAGGAGTGGCCCACGACGTGGAACGTCCCCGCCGACTGATGGTGGCTTTCCTGCACCCTCGAAAGGAAACCCTGCAGCGACTTTGCGAACGCCTCCAAGCTCAGTCGACCGAGTGGGAGGTCCGCACTGTGCCCGAAGCCGGGCAGGTCAGGCAACAGGACACGGTATCCGTAGCCGGCGATCTCCTGGGCGGCTCGTTTGTAGGACGAATGCGCCAAGCCCCAGCCGTGCACGAGGACGACGGTCGAGGCAACGTCGCCGTGCTCGTCCCGCCCCACGACTTCGCCATAGCCGAAGCGTCGCCCGTCCACCCGGCAGAACCGCTCCCGGAGACGCAGTGGATCCTGCACGGCGACCCTGAGCGGCAGCACGCGGGTGATCGTCGATGCAAGCGGTATCCCCCGAAACATTGCCGACATATTACCCCGTTTTCACTAACTGAAACGTGTTACTAAAACGCATCTGAACTGGGAAGATGGGGTGCGTCGGGGCGCGAAGATGCCAGTTGCATTGTCAGATCAAGGCCTGCGAGGTCAGGCGAGGTGCGAGAGCGGCGACACCCGATCGAGAAGCTGTTTGCGCTCGCTCTCGTTCAAACCACCCCAGATGCCGTGCGGCTCACGAATCCGCACGGCATATTCGAGGCAGTCGGGGCGCACACCGCAGGATCGGCAGATCCCCTTGGCGGCGCGCTCGCGGGTCAGGCGCTCTTCTTTGCGCTCTACATGGGACGGTGGAAAGAAGACGAAAGCATGCGGACCCCGACACGCGGCTCGCGCTTGCCACAACTCTTCACCCCGATTGGCGACCACGATGCCCCTCCTACGTACTTTGCACGCGAACTTCCCGGACCGATCCTGCGCCGCGTCGCACCGCAGGATCGGCTGAGCTCCTTCCCCCAAAAGCTGCCGGAGCCACCGCTTGGAGCCTGTTGCCAGGCCCACTGACGGCACCCTACCCCGGCGACCTGAAAGGAAACAAGAGGTGAACTTCAAGAGATCGCCGGTAGTGTCCCCGCCGATGGAGCGGGCACGGTTCTGCCGCCAGAGCAGGGTTCTCGTCGTCGGAGGCAAAGGCGGGGTTGGTAAGACGACGGTGACGGCCGCGCTCGCGCGCATGGCTGCCGACGCCGGGCTCGACGTTCTCGTGCTCGGGCTCGACGACGCCGGCGCCCTGCCCGTGCTGTTCGGAGCGGATGTCACCTTCGGCTACGACGAGGTCCTGCTCTACTCCGGCCCGGTCGGTCAGGTTCGTGGGCGGGTGATCACGCCGGACGACGCCCTCCTCGAGTACCTCATGGACCACGGCCTGCGAAGGGTCGCCAAGCGGCTCGTCTCCACCGGCGTGCTCGACGTGGTGTCGACGGCGATCCCTGGCATCCGCGAGATCCTCGTCCTCGGGAAGGTGAAGCAGCTCGAGCGCTCCGGCGTCCCTGACCTCCTGCTGCTGGACGCCCCGGCCACCGGCCACGCCGTCCGCTTCCTCACGAGCGCCAACGGTCTCATGGACGCCGCCCGGGGTGGGCCGCTCCGGACACAGGCGGCAGAGGTGGTGGAGATGTTGCACGACCCGGCCCGCTTGCAGGTCCTGCTCGTCACGTTGCCGGAGGAGACGCCGGTGAACGAGCTCGTCGAGACGGCCTTCCGCCTCGAGGACGAGGTGGGAGTGATGCTCGGGCCGGTCGTCGTGAACGCCTGCTACTTGCCGGTCGACGGCGTGGGTCAGCGCTGGGTGGCCTCCCCGGAGGAGCTGTCGGAAGCCGCTGGGTCGCCAGGGATGCCGGCGGGAGAGGCGGGGGCGTTGCGACGAGCGGCTGGGTTTCGGGCAGGCCGTGAGGCGGTCCAGTCCGAGCAGATCGACCGGTTGAACGCCGACCTTCCGCTTCCGCAGCTGCGATTGCCGTACGTGTTCAGCGACGACATCGGACCCGCCCAGGTGGCGGCGCTGGCCGAGGCCATCGGGCTTGCGATCGACGCCTTGGACGAGAAGGAGTTGCAAGCCGCGCTGGCCGAGCCGGGCGAGCCGAATGTGCCGAATGAGCCTGCGTCGACCGGCGAGTCGTCCGGAAGTGCGGAGTCACCGGCGCAGGACGCTCCGGCATGAGCACCGGATCGGATCTCGGCCCACTCCTACGGGAGCGCTCCATCATCATCTGCTGCGGGTCCGGCGGTGCCGGCAAGACGACTACCTCGGCGGCAGTAGCGCTCGCCGGCGCGTTGGCAGGTCGCAAGGCGTGCGTGGTCACCATCGACCCGGCGCGCCGGCTGGCGGATGCGCTCGGCATCGGGGCGCTCACGAACGAGCCGAAACGGATCGACGGCCCGTGGCCAGGCGAGCTCTCGGCGGTGATGCTCGACGCCAAGCGGACGTTCGACGATCTCGTCGAGCGCTATTCGGCGGACCAGGAGCAGGCCGACCGGATCCTCAACAACCGGCTGTATCGCAACCTGACGTCCGCTCTTTCCGGCACTCAGGAGTACATGGCGGCCGAGAAGCTCTACGAGCTGAACGCCTCCGGCGACTTCGACCTCGTCGTCGTCGACACGCCGCCGACCCGCAACGCCCTCGACTTCCTCGACGCCCCCGGGCGGTTGACGAGGTTCTTGGAGAATCGGGTGTTTCGCCTGCTGCTCATGCCGACGCGGGCGTCACTCAAAGCCCTGACGATGGCGACCCAGGCACTGTTGCGGACGATCTCGAAGGTTGCTGGGTCGGAGATCGTCGAGGACGCGATGGCCTTCTTCCGGGCCTTCGACGGCATGGAGGAGGGTTTCCGGGAGCGCGCGCGGGGCGTCGAGGCCCTGTTGGCCGATCCCGGAACGGCCTTCGTGCTCGTGGCAGCCCCACGACGGGATTCGGTGGCTGAAGCGAAGTTCTTCGCCGATCGGCTGGCGCAGGCGCACCAACCGGTGGCGGCGCTCGTCGTGAATCGCCTGCATCCGGACTTTCGCGCTGGCGAGGCGGGGTTGGACGTGGGGACTGCAGGCGAGGCGCCGAGCATCGCCGGCGGCGACTCCGGTGCGAAGGACGCCGAGGTTGGCAAGATCAGCCATCGGGCCGCCACGGCGGCGCTCGCCGGCTTGCGCAAGAACCTCGCCGACCTTCAGGGGCTCGCGGACCAGGAACGAGGCTACGTCGCCACGCTCGAGTCTCGCATCGAGGGTGCCGTGGTCAAGGTGCCGTTCCTGTCGAAGGACGTGCACGACCTCGACGGGCTGTCCCTTGTGGCCGAGTGCCTCGCCCGGCAAGTACCCTCCGACCGTGCCTGACATCCTCATCGTGGCTGATGCCGAGAATGTCCTCGCCGAAGTGCGGTCGGCGCTCGAGGACGAAGAGACCGACATCCGTGAGGTTCGCTCCGGTGCCGCCGTGCGTGACGAGGTCGAGGCGGACCCGCCCGACCTGCTCATCACAGATCTGCAGGTCGGCAGCATGGGCGGCGCCGCCATCTGTTACGACCTCCGACTGGAGGAGTCAGGTGAGCGGCAGTATCACGTCCCTGTGTTGATCCTGCTCGACCGGCGCGCCGACGTCTTCATCGCCAAGCACGCCGGCGCCGAGGGCTGGCTCGTCAAGCCGTTGGATGCGCTTCGTCTGCGCAAGGCGGCCGCGGCGCTTCTCGCCGGCGGCACGTATCACGACAAGTCGTACAAGCCGGTCTCGCTGGCGTCTGAAGCGTGAAGCGTGAAGCCGGCCGGGACGATTTACCGTCCTCGTCAACCAGTTGCTCAAAACGACTGGACGGGGGGTCGCCGGTCGTGTTGTGCACGCGGTTGAGGTTTCGCCCGACCCACGCACCGCTGTGTGGCCAAGACTCGCTCTCCCGGAAACGCCCGGCCACCCAG
>JBEKMC010000190.1:0-4907 GCA_050008715.1 Acidimicrobiales bacterium
ACCTGTTCCATGGCACGAATCGACACCTGATGGTCACCGAACACCTTGGCCACCGCGGCGAGGACACCCGGCCTGTCCGCCACGTCCATGCTGAGGTAGAACGCCGACCGCAGCTCGGGTTGCGGTCGCACCGTGATGCTCGTCCGCTTGGGCGCCGGCCCCGGAGCACCGGCGCGCAAATTGCGCGCGGCGTCGACCAGGTCACCCAGTACCGCGCTCGCCGTGGGCCCCCCACCCGCTCCTCGCCCGTAGAGCATCAACTCGCCGCTCACCGCGCCTTCGATGAATACTGCGTTGAACGCGCCGCGCACGGATGCCAACGGATGCGACTTTGGCACCATCGCCGGATGGACCCTCACCGAGAGCTCGGGACCGCCATCGACCAATTCGGCGATGGCCAACAGCTTGACGGAGTACCCGAGTCGATTGGCGTACGCCACATCGGCGGCCCTGATCCCCGAGATCCCTTCGCGATGCACGTCGGCATCGACCACGTCACTGCCGAACGCGAGTGCCGCCAAGATGGCCGCCTTCGCCGCCGCGTCGTGTCCTTCTACATCGGCCGTGGGATCACGCTCGGCCAGTCCGAGATGCTGCGCTTCCGCCAGCGCGTCGTCGAAATCGACGCCGTCTTCTTCCATGCGGGTCAAGATGAAATTCGTCGTGCCATTCACGATGCCCATGACCCTCAGGATCTGCTCGCCGGCCAGCGACTCGCGCAGTGGCCGTATGACGGGAATGGCGCCCGCCACCGCCGCCTCAGAGAGGAGGTCCACTCCATGGGCCGCGGCCAGGTCGGCCAGCTCGGCCCCCGATGCGGCCAGGACGGCCTTGTTCGCCGTCACCACAGGCTTACGGGCCCTCAGTGCGGCCTCGATCAGCTCGTGCGCGGGGTGAATACCGCCGATCAGCTCGACGACGATGTCCACGTCCGCGCGGACAGCCAGGGCGGCGCTGTCGGTCTCGAAGAGCGCCGCGGGAATGCTCGAAGGCCGGGGACGATCGATGTCGGCCACGGCGATACCGACCAGTTCGAGGCGCATCCCGGTGCGGGCCGCGATGTCGTCCTGACGCGCCATCAAGAGCTCGGCCAGCGCGCCGCCTACGTTGCCGCAGCCCAAGAGGGCCACCCTCACCGGGGACGAGGCCTGCGCGTCGGCTGCCTGAGGGGCCATTCGTCAAAGCTACAGGCTGCCAGGACCACCCCCGGGGAGTCCGGCGCTCACGAGTCGAGACGGAGCAGGTCCTCGAGGTTCTCCCTCCGCACCACCACCCGTGCACTACCGTCCGCCACGAAAACGACCGTAGGCACCAGTGACGGGAGTGGCCACGATGTCGCCGATGCGCAGGCCCTCGGGCAGGAATGCATTCGGCACGATGAGATCGCCGCTCTCACAGTGCTTCCCCACCAACCTCACCGGATCGGGCCGCGGCGCGGCGGCGGCCCGGGGCAAGAACGCCTCGTAGCCGCTGCCGTAGAGGACGGGCCGGGGGTTGTCGCTCATTCCGCCGTCGACGCTCACATAGGTCCGGATCCCAGGGAGCTTCTTGATCGTCCCGACTGTGTAGAGGGTCAGTCCGGCCGTGGCGACGATGGATCGCCCCGGCTCGGCCGAGATCCGTACCGAAGGGTCGACCCCCGTCCGGGCGCAGGCGGCGCGGGTCGCGGCAGCCCACTGGGCCTGCGTGGGGGCCGTCTCCCCGTTGACGTAGGGCACGCCGAGACCGCCCCCGACGACGAGCTCGGGGAGACCCAGCGGAGCAAAGAACCGGCCTAACACCTCCGCCGCCTGCTCGAAGGACGAGACATCGAAGACCTGGCTTCCTATGTGGGCGTGTACACCCACCAGCTCCACCCCCGGCAGCAGCTCGAGTGCGGCAACCGCCTGGGAGGCGGCACCCGATGCCACCGAGAATCCGAACTTGGAGTCTTCCCCTCCGGTACGAACGAACTCATGGGTATGGGCCTCGACGCCGGGCGTGACCCGGACGAGCACGTGGGGGCGATCGGGTCGGCCCGTGGGCGTATCGAGGAGGCGACCGAGGCGGGCGATCTCGTCGAATGAGTCGACCACGATGCGACCCACACCACAGGCCAGCGCGGCGCCCAATTCCTCCTCTGACTTGTTGTTGCCGTGCAGGACCAGCTTCTCGGCGGGTACGCCGGCGGAAAGCGCCACATGGAGCTCACCGCCGGAAGCCACGTCGAGGTGCATGCCCTCCTCGTTGGCCAGGCGGGCCATGGCGCGACAAAGGAACGCCTTGGCGGCATAGGCCACCCCGTCTCCCCACGCCTCCACGGCGGCACGGCAGGCCTGACGGAGGTGAAACTCGTCATAGACGAAGAGGGGCGTCCCGAATTCGGCGGCCAGGTCGAGCAGGTCGATGTCCCCCACCCGCAAGTGCCCGTCGGGGTCCACGGTGGCCGTCCGCGGCAGCAGTTGCCGCTCCACGGGCGCACTAGCCATGTCGTCGTCCGTCGCCATGCCACCGCAGGATACGGCAGCCACCGTCCGGGTCGGGACGGACCCGTCAGTGGGCAGAGTACGCTCGTTGCCTGCTCGTGCCCCCGTAGCTCAGCGGATAGAGCACCGGCCTCCGGAGCCGGTGGCGCAGGTTCGAGTCCTGCCGGGGGCGCCACTGTTTTAGCTGTTCAGAGGCCACTTTTCGGCACTTCCAGACGTTGCCGAAAGCCGCCGTCGATCAATGTTGGCAATCAAATGGGGCTACGGGACGACGGACGCTCACAGCAGGCTGGGCAATTTTGATCGGGTGGATCCCGCA
The DNA here is from genome assembly GCA_050008715.1 of Acidimicrobiales bacterium. Taxonomy (GTDB): domain Bacteria; phylum Actinomycetota; class Acidimicrobiia; order Acidimicrobiales; family Bog-793; genus JAKACA01. Next base: position 2,785 of record JBEKMC010000190.1, read on the forward strand.
TGCGGCCTTCCTGACCTTGCCCGAACACGTTAGAAACGGCGGTCGCTCTGGTGAATCACCGACTGTTGTCTGTCTCGAAAAAAGGTGGGTTCTGGCGAGGGGTAGTTACCGCCCTCCATCGTTCTGCGCCCACTCAGTCGCAGTGGCAATTGCCCCACTGGTCTTCCAGCCACTCCCGCACGGGCAGGGACTCCTCTGTGGGCAGCATCCCGTCGTGCACCGGCTCTCCCCTCCCATAGCAGCAGCGTCTTGCCACGTGGAAACCTCCCCGTGTATCCGTCGCCCGATCACCGCGAGGGTCCCGGCGAGGTGAGGAACGGCGAACGCGTCCACGTTGACCTGAGCTCTGCTCGATACGCGATGTGTCGCGGGTACCGGGATTGAGCGGCTTCGACCGCGGCGTCACCATCCGGCTCTCCCTGCGTGATGGCAACTGCTTCAGCGTGGGCGACGGCGAGCGCGGCGGCCTGCGAATACCGGCGCCGGTCCTTGTTCCCCACGATATGGCTCACTGCATCCGCCGCCAGGGCTGCACCCGTTTCGAGGTACAGATTCCGCTTTGCCATTGGCACCGCCATGTCCTGGAGCGTTGTTACCAGTAGATCGCCGAGCTGCAGCTCGCGGCGCACGCGGTGAGACAGCCGGGGAGCGTCGCCCTCGTCGAACTCATCATCGCCGTCGAACTCGTCGAACTCGTACATGAACGCCGCACGGAAATGGCTCCGGTCGACATGCACCTCGGCAGCGTTCAAGAGCCCGGCCATCACCGAATCGGCGAATCCGTCATGATGGGTAGCGTCGGAACCGGCGGCGAGGAGGATAGGAATCAGCACCTCCGCGGCAAGCGCTTCGTCGCTCGAGCGTCGCGATTCATCGGCGGTCTGAGCCGGCCCCTTGCGATTCTGCTCCTTGAGGGCGGTGTCGAGCCGTCCCCCGAGGACGAGCAGCGCTACTCGGAGCGGCGCAGGGATACCAGAACGTGGACGGCGCTTCGCCAACTCCGTGATCGTCGCCTCTTCCACGTTGGCGCGCCGTGCCGCCTCCACGATCTTCAGCAGACGACTCAGGGAGGGCGCGGAATCCCACGCCTCCACCCGGGCGGTGACCGCGTCTGTATACCGGCCGGAACGGTGGGCCATCACAGCCATTCGCTCGGCCAGCGCCGCCCGCTCTTCAGTCCGCCTCAGGATCCGGAGCCCTTCCCCACCGGCCATCAGGGCCATCGCTTCGTCGTCCTGGCGCCGGGCGGCGTCGAACCAGGCGAGAAAGTTCCTTCCGGCTCGCGGGCCGCCGCTGCGGGCGAGGTTCGCAAGACCCGGCAGGCCCTCCAGCTGCTCGACCACCTCGAGCAGGAGCCGGTGCGTCCAGTCGCCGTAGTAGTGATCCTGCTTTTCGACCAATGGCATGAGCGCCGACACCCAGTCCTGAAGCAGCTCCTCGCGCTCAGCCGGTGCCGCCACCCGGGCGCCCTCCACGGCCGCATAGGACACGTCTTCGCCGACGAGAGCCCGGCCCAACAATGTGGCCGCACGCCGCAGACGGTCTGGACGGTCCTCACGCGGGACGGATTCACCCACTGCTCGCAGGTACCTGGCCGCCGCCTCCTTCATGACCGCGGTCTCGCCAGGCTCGGCGGCAACCGACCAGCCGTTCTCCAGGGCACCTTCGGCCACGCTGAAGAGGCGCTCGTACGCCTGCACCGCGGCGGACGGGTCACCCTTGAGGAAGACTGTACCGGTCCTTCGCAGCAACTCCACGAGGCTCGGGACCCAGTCGGGTTGACGGAACTCGTCGTCGGAGGACCAGCCGTAACGATCGTGGTAGTCGTCGTAGTCGTCCCAGCCGGGTTCATCAGTGGACGCGGCCTCCTCCTCAAGGAGCTCCACGTCGGCCAGCAACGTGTCGATCGGCTCGTCCAGTCGTGCCGGGCTGGCGCCGAACCGCTCGAGGAAAGCCTGGCGCTCCGACGCTTCAACCGATTCGGCAAAAGCCAAGACCACGGTGCGCAACTCCTGGGCCGGCAACTTGGCGATGAGGTCGCCGATGGCAGTCAGGAACCGGCTGAGCGATACCGTTGCTCGTCGCGGTCTGCCGGTCATGGGCGTTGCGCTCCAATCTTTCGC
>JBEKMC010000191.1:0-3740 GCA_050008715.1 Acidimicrobiales bacterium
CGATCACGTAGGCGGCGAGCGTGCTGGCGCCTCGTTCGCCGAACATCAGCGTGTAGTGGTTCGTGTCCTCGACCATCTCGTCGCTGAATTGCCCGAGGAGCGCCGCCCATTGCTCCACGACGTCGTCGGCGTACAAGGGCGTCGGCTGGTTGACGAGATTGCGGGGCGCTCGGACGAAGGCGATCGGGCATCGAAGGTTGGCAAGGGCCTCGGCGATCGCCGTCGATTCCATGAGGACGCCGGCACCGTCGGCCCGAACCGGCTCCTTGCGGGCCCGGGAAACGTACCCCCCGTCCGCCTCCTCGAGGTCGTATTCGAGGTACGCCTCCACGTCCGCGTTCCACTCCTCGCTGAGCGCAGGGTGCGAGCGCCAGAAGTCGAGGTAGGCCCCGCGGCTCGGGAACACCTGCCCGAGGCGGTCGATCGCAGGCCCGACGACGGCTTGCAGGAGCGCATCGGTGTCGGTGTCAGGCGGCACGGGCGTCGGGATGCCGCCGTCGGCAAGCACGAGCCGCTCCACGAGATCGGGTCGGGATGCCGCCAGCAACACCGCCACGTAAGCGCCGAGCGACTCGCCGAGCACGACAACCGGCTCGCTGGAGAAACGCTCGACCACCGCCGCACAGTCCTCCGCATGAACGTGCACGCCGTACGGCCCGGGCAGGCCGTTGCTGCCGCCGCGCCCGCGCAGGTCAGGCGCCACGAGGCTCAGGTCAACCGGCAGCCGGTGCGCCACGGGTGCGAGCTGCATGCACGACCCGGTGATGCCGTGAATACCAAGAACGACGGCATCGCCGCTGCCCCATCGGGCGACGCGCAGCTCTCCACCGGCCACTGGCACGTCGGCAAAGCTGTAGCCCTGGCCATCCCCCACGCAGTATCCGTCCCCCCTGAGAACGATCGTTCGTTCAGGCGAAAGGATGGTCGACCCGACCGGAACTGTCAAGTGTTCTTAATCTGCCGGGCGTGATCCACCGAACGATCGTTCAGGCAACCCGGTACGATCGCGGGCGGTGATGGAGCAAATCGATCCGAGGATACTCACGGAGCACCCGCTCCTCCCGGATCGTGCGACCTCCGATGGTACACATCGGCGGCTGTTGGAGGAGGCGCTGCTGCGTTTTGGGGAGCGTGGATACCACGGGGTCTCGGTACGTGAGATCGCCAAGGCCGCCGGCGTACAGGCGAGCTCGCTCTACACCCATGTCGAGTCGAAGGAGCAGGTGCTCTTCGAGCTCATGCTCCTCGGCCACGAGGAGCACCACGAGCGCCTCCGCAGCGTCCTGCTCGAATCGAGCGCCGATCCCGCCGAGCAGATCCAGCGGCTCGTCACGGCCCACGTCGTCTTCCACGCCACCTTCCCTCTGCTCGCCCGCATCTGCAACCGCGAGCTCGCCGCCCTCGGGCCGGAGAATCGCGGCCAGGTCGTCGCCGTCCGGAACCAGTCGGAACAGCTCTTCATCGACGTGATCGACCGGGGCGTCCGCCTCGAAGTCTTCAACGTGCCCGACGCCTGGCTCGCCACCGCCGCCATCGCCGCCATGGGCCTCCGAGTCCCCGAGTGGTGGAACGACGACCTCCCGTTCAACATCGACGAGGTCGCCGGCGCCTACCGTCTCTTCGCCCTCCGCCTCCTTCGAGACCCCTCGGCCGGCGCGCTACCCGCTGGGTGAGAGTCGGCCGCCGAGTTACGGGCCGCAGAGTCACGGGCCTCCAGGCGGCCGGCGGGCCACCGGCTGCCTGACCCGCCGGCCGCCGCGGCGCCGGGTCACGAGGCGGTGGCTGGGAACCTGGCTGTGGTTTCGGGTCGGATCCGGCCCAAAACCACAGCCAGGTTCCCTCCGACAGAACGTGGAAAGCTGGCCGGCGGCAGGCGGCGATCGCAACGAAACCCTGGAGGCCCCGTGACTGGTGACACTCGCTCCCGAACGCTCCGGCGGAGGTTTGCCGTGCTGGCCGGCCTTGCCCTCGCCATCCCGTTGCTGGGCGTGCCACCGCTCGCCTCCGTGGCCGCCGCCCAGCCGAAGGAGCACGCCGGCGCCGGCCCGCTCGTCCACGTCGGTGCCGCACCGGCACTTCCCGGCGGCGCACGCCTGCTCGGCGCCGTGACGGCCGGCTCGGAGGTGTCGGCCGGGATCGTCCTCGCGCCGTCGGATCCGGCCGCCCTGGCGGCGACCGCTACGGCGGTGTCCGACCCGTCGTCGCCCAACTACGGGCATTACCTCGCCCAAGGCCAGTTCGCCGCACACTTCGGACCGGCGCCGGCGGCGCTGGCGTCGGTCGAGGAGCTGGTGCGCTCCGCAGGCCTGCACGTCACCGGCGTGTCCGCCGATCACCTCCTCGTACAGTTCACCGGCTCGGCGGGACGCGTCGACGCCACGTTCCACACCCGGATCATGCGCTGGCGCCTTGCGGACGGCGCGCTCGGTACGGAGACCTCGAGTGCGCCGAGCCTCCCGGAGAGCATCGCCAAGGACGTCACCGCGATCATCGGGCTCGACGACGTCGTCCGCCCCCACTCGATGCTCGAGCCGACCGACCTCCGCACCCACGAGCCGGCGGCGGCGCCGACGACCCGGGCGACATCGACGGCGGCCGCAGGCCGAGCAGCGCCGGCGGCGCCGGCAACCCGGGCGACATCGACGAGCACGCCGCCACCCGGCCCCGTTGCCTGCCCGGCGGCGGTGACGGACGCCCAGGGGTTTAACGGCATCAACGACCAGCAGCTGGCTGCCTCCTACGGGGTGGACGGCCTCTACGACGCCGGCGACTTCGGTGCCGGCCAGACCGTGGACATCTACGAGCTTGAGCCGTTCGCCATGAGCGACATCGCCGCCTTCGACACGTGTTACTTCGGCGCCAGCCACACGAATCAGGTGACGGTGATCCCCGTCGAGGGCGGGCAGCCGGCCGGCGCCGGCTCGGGCGAGGCGTTGCTGGACGTCGAGGACGTTTCGGCCATCGCACCGGCGGCGCACATCGACGTCTACGAGGCGCCCCTCACGACCTCGGGCACGCTCGACGACTACATCGCCATCGTCGACCAGGACCGTGCGCACGTCGTGAGCACGAGCTGGGGCCTGTGCGAGTCGGGTGCGCAGCTGGGCGACCCGGGCCTCCAGCAAGCCGAGAACGAGGTGTTCGAGCAGGCGGCCGTGCAGGGCCAAAGTGTGTTCGGCCCCGCCGGCGACGACGGCTCGGACGACTGCTCGGCCGGTACGACGCCGGCGAAGCCGTACTTGTCGGTCGACGACCCGGCGAGCCAGCCGTTCGTCGTGGCCGTCGGCGGCACGACGATCTACTCGACGCCGCCGGACGCGGCCCCCGGCGAGTCCGTCTGGAACGACGGGCCGGGAGGCGGCGGCACCGGCGGCGGCATCTCGAACACCTGGGCGATGCCGGCGTGGCAACGCCATTCGACCGTGCCCGGCGTGTTGAACCGGTACTCGACGTCGAGAGGCAACACCTACGAGGCCTGCCGCACGCCAGCTTCCGCCGGCGGGGCCGGCCTGCCCGCCTCGGCGTTGTGCCGAGAACTGCCGGACGTCACCGCCCTTGCGGACGAAGGCACCGGCATCACCGTGTACGCGGCCGAGTACGGAGGCTGGACGACGTTCGGCGGCACGTCGTCGTCGACACCGCTGTGGGCGGCCATGACGGCCGACGTGAACGCCTCGACAGCGTGCGCCACGACCCGGGGAATCGCCCACGACCTTGGCTTCGTGAGCCCAGCGCTCTAC
>JBEKMC010000192.1:0-3659 GCA_050008715.1 Acidimicrobiales bacterium
TGATCCGCGAACCTCCGGTCGGCGGTCCTGCAATGGCCGGGCGCCCCCTGGGGCTCACCCGGCCATTGCGCTGCCTTACGTTGCCTTACGCCGGACCGATTTCGTTGATCGCTCCGCTTGACGTCACCTTGTAGACGTACTCGGCGGTCCCTGCGATATCACCGTTCGATTGGAAGTGGATCGTCTTGGTGAGGCCGGCAAAGGTGACGCCCTTCAACCCTTGGACGACCTCGGCCCGGGTGATCTTGGAGGCACCATCGCTGGCGGCGAGAGTCTTCAGCACCTGGATGATCGTGTTCGTGGCGTCGTAGGACTCAGCCGAGTACGTGCCCACGGCGAACCCGGCCAGGGTCTTGAACTGGGAGATGAAGGTGGCGGCTGTGCCAGTCGCCGCCAGGGTCTGGCACGGGCAGCTGATCAGCGTGCCGGCGGCAACCGTCGTGCCGGCACCCGACACGTAGTGAGGGTCAAGGCTTCCGTCGTCGGAGAAGAGCTGTCCCTTGAAGCCCGCAGCACGCAACGCCTTGGCGAAGTCCGCGAATCCGCAGTAGTAACCGCCGTAGTAGAGCGCCCCGGCTCCGCTGCTGACGACCTTGGTGGCGGACGCGGGGTACTCCGTCACGCTACCGGTCCCCTCCGAGCACTGTGTTGTCCCTGGCACCTGCTCGCTCGTCACTTTCATGCCGAGTGTCGTGGCCTCGCTCGAGAAGGCTGTAGTCAACCCGACGGCGTAGGCGCTGGCGTCGTTCACCACGTAGACCGACTTGATGTGAAGCGTGTTAGCCAAGTACTGGGCGTCTGCCGGGCCTTGTGCATTGTCATCGGCCACGACGCGGAAGAAGTTGCCCCACCCCTGGGTCGCCAGGGCGGGGTTGGTCGCCGAGGGCGTCACGGTCGCGAGGGTGGCCGAGGAGAACGTCGGCTCGGCAGCCTTGGTCGCACCGGAGAAGGCGGGCCCGACGACGCCGATGACCGACGTGTTGTCGACGAGGCTGGTCGCCACCGACGGTGAAACCGTCGCCGACCCCTGGTCGTCCTCTGGAAGGAACTTGAGCGTGAACGGCAGCTTGCCGAACTGGCTGGTGCCCGCGTTCGCCTGGTTGATGGCAAGTTCGACGGCGAACTTCATGTTCAGGCCAAGCTGGGCGTCACCGCCTGTGAGCGGGCCTTCGTAGGCGATCGTGTAGCTGGGCAGCGAGCTCGAACCGCTCGTGGTGGTTGTGGAACTGCTGCTGCTGCTGCAAGCCGCAAGGATGATGCCCCCTACGACCAGCGGCACTACGTACCCAACTATTCGTCGACTTGTCCCGACACGGAGCATCGCTGCCCCCCCTCCTGTAGACCCCTCGGTTCAGCTGACTTTCCCGACGGAGTTCGATATATCTGAGATGCCGGTCACAATACATAGTCCAGCCAGGCTCGCGCAGGAGAGTTGGCCGCGCCGGCATGGCCGAGCCTGCTCGAGGCGATAGCGCCCGCTCCCCCGACGTGCCTAGCCTGGGTCCGTGGAACAGACGTGCGTGACCCCCGGCCAGCGATCGAGAAGATGGACTCGGACTTGGACGGGGTAGCCGACGAGGCCGTCGGCAGGATGGGACGAGTCTCCGTTCCAATCTCCCCAGACGTCCCGGGCGAGGTGATCATCCAAATCCGCGGGGGCTCCGAAGCCTATACGGCATACACTCAGACCGAGGGGCCGCTCGCCGTGAACACTCGGATCGTCGTGGTCGAGCAGCTGTCGTCCCGGACGCTCCTTGTGACCAGTTGCTGATCCGCCGAGAGGAAGAGGACGGATGTTCTTTTACAGAATCCCGGCGCCGAACGAGGCGATGGTGGTATCGGGGTCCAAGCGAGGCAGCGATGGCGGCCAGTTCCGCATCGTGACCGGCCGAGGAGCATTCGTCTTCCCGTTGACGCACAAGGCACGGTGGCTCTCGCTCGACCTCAGGGAAGCGCTCATCTCCGAGAGTTGCGTGACGAAGCTGCGCATACCGCTCACGGTCGAGGCTGTCGCCGTTTTCAAGGTCGGTGACGACAACTCCTCGATCGCCAACGCGGCGCGTCGCTTCCTTGACCAGCAACAGGGGATGGAGCGGCTCACGGCGCAGGTGCTTGCAGGCCACCTCCGCTCGATCGTCGGCGGCCTCTCGGTCGAGGAGATCATCGGTGATCGCAACCGGGTGGCCCAGGAGGTGAAGGCCGCATCGACCGACGAGATGGAGAAGCTCGGGCTCGTGATCGACGCGTTTCAGATCCAGGAGATCAAAGACGCCACTGGCTACATCGAGAATCTCGCAGCTCCGCACGCTGCAGCCGTAGCACGCGATGCCCGCATCGCCGCTGCCCAGGCCGACCAGGCCGCTACGGAGAAGGAGCAGGAGGCGAACGCCCTAAAGGCGGGATTCGTGCGCGAGGCCGAGATCAAGCAGGCGGGCTACCGGGCCGAGATCGAGCGCGCCCAGGCCGCCGCGAGCCAGGCGGGACCGCTCGCACAAGCCAAGGCGGCCCAAGAGGTGACAGAAGAGCAGACGCGGCTCGCCGCCCTCCAGGCGGAGAAGCGCGAGAAGGACCTCATCGCAGAGGTCGAGAAACCCGCCGACGCTGAGGCTTACCGCGCCGTCCGACTTGCCGAGGCCGACAGGGATGCCATCAAGGCGAGGGCCGAGGCCCTCGGTGGCGGCAACCAGAGCCTCATCGCGGCTAACAGGATTGTCGAGCAGCTTCCGGCTCTCGTGGAGGCTGCGGCCAAGGGGCTCAGCGGGGCGAACATCGTCCTCGTGAACGGCACCGAGGGCGTCACGGATCTGCTCACGAACCTGGTCACTCAGGGTTACTCGATCTACGAGGCCGTGAAGAGCGGCCTGCCTCAGATCCCGGCGAGGCCGCTCGAGACACCGCTCGGTAACGGGCCTGCGCCGGCGCCGGTCGGCGACTCCCCTGCGTGACCATCTGGCGGGCATCGAGACGCTGAAGCAGAGCGACGCCCTCCTACACTGCGGCCGTGTCCCGCCCCCTTCGCATCGGCGTGCAACTTCCAGAGGTTGAACGGGAGGTGCGCTGGTCGGAGCTCGTGGCGATCGCTCAGGTGGCGGAGGAGGTGGGTTTCGACTCGGTGTGGGTCGGCGACCACTTGCTCTACCGCGATGACGGTCGGCCCGAGCGCGGACCGTTTGACGCCTGGAGCGTCCTGGCTGGGCTGGCTGCGCGCACGGAACGAGTTGAGCTCGGACCGCTCGTGGCCTGTGCGGGCTTCCGCCCAGCGGCTGTGCTCGCCAAGACGGCGCTCACAGTCGACGAGATGAGCGGCGGGCGGCTCGTGCTCGGTCTGGGCTGCGGGTGGAATCGGGCGGAATTCGCGGCCTTCGGATTGCCTTTCGACCATCGCGTGGAGCGATTCGAGGAGTCGTTCGCTGTGATCCGGCGGCTTCTCGCCGGCGAGCGAGTGACTCTTCACGGCCGTTACGTCGATGTCGAAGACGCCGTCCTCTTGCCGCGCCCGACCCGGCGGCCCCGCCTCATGGTCGGGAGCAACAGCCCACACATGCTCGCCATCACCCTGCCCATCGTCGACCGCTGGAACACCTGGTGGGACGACTATGGGAATACCGCAGACGGCTTTGCTCGCTTGAATGCCGAGATCACGAGCGCCGCCGCACAGG
>JBEKMC010000193.1:0-3645 GCA_050008715.1 Acidimicrobiales bacterium
CGCAATTCAGTTTCAAACAAAGGCGCTGTGGATTGCGACGGTCAACGGCACGTTACGCGTGAGCGAAGGGAGCGGTACCGTCGACGGCGCCGGGCGAGTCACCGGACGCCTCGTCGTCGACGCCAAAACAATTGACACGAAGAACAAGAGACGCGACAAACACCTTCGGAGCGATGACTTCTTCGACGTCGAGAAATATCCGAGCATGGTCTTTGACGTAACCGGGGCCCGTCTCGGTGCTCCAGGACAAAGCACGCTGGAGGGCAACCTCTCCCTCCGCGGCGTGAGCCGGCCCGTAGAGTTTCAAGCCGCCCTCGGGACCCAAAGCGACGGATCCGTCACCCTTGACGCCCAAACTGAGATCGATCGCAGCGAGTGGGGTGTGCGTTGGGCCAAGATGGGCGCAGGGCTCAACAACCGGGTCACCATCAAGGCGACGTTCGTTCGCAACCATTGAAAGGCTGATCGACGCTTGTCATGCATAAGTACAGGGATCACCGACGATCCCCAATCGCGCTTGAGCACCGTGACAGAAGCAACGGACCCCACCGAAGCAATGTGAGAGGACGTGTTCGATGAGCGCAGAAGACAAGCTTGCGGTCGCCGAGTGTTTATATCGGTACGCCACCGGAGTCGACAGTCGTGACTGGGCGATGTACCGCTCGGTGTTCGCCGACGAAGTTGAGTTCGACTTCTCGAGCTATGGGCCGGGGCTGCCGCCGATGACGATGGCCGCTGATGACTGGGTTGCCGCGCAGAAGCCTTTGTTCGGGGGCCTCGCCGCGACCCAGCACATGATGTCGAATCCGCTGGTGGAACTAGAGGGCGACAACGCGCAGATCACGATGTATGTGCGCGCCCACCACGTGTTCGATCCCGAGGATCCCGAGTCCTATTACACGATCGGCGGCTACTACCGGAACCGGCTCGTGCGAGAGGGCGGCGATTGGAAGCTGGTGCGGGTCAACCTCAACGTCACCTGGCGCCGCGGGAATCCCGAGATCGTGGATGCGGCTAGCGCCGCTGGAACCTCGGCATCGCTGGAGGAACGATGACCGCGCACACCGATCATTGGCGGTTGATCGGCTGCTCGACGGAATGACCAAGGTGAACTGATGTCCGACGGGATCTGCCACCGAGCCGCCGACCATCGCGGTGCGGGTCAGCGTGACGGAACATCCGCGACGGAAGCGAACACGGTCGGATCGAATTGGCTTCAGTGTCGGTTCGCCAGGGCGGGCGGTAGGGGAGTGTCGGCGTCATAGGTGGCTTGGGCCTCGAGGATCGTGCTGGTGTGGTCATCGATCCAGGCCACGAGGTTCCCTAGGCGCAGTGTGAGTTCGGTTCCGAGCGCAGTCAGCTCGTAGGTGACCTGGATCGGCACGGTGGGGGTGACGATGCGGTTGACGGCTCCATCACGGGTGAGGGTTCGCAAGGTTTGGGAGAGCATCTTCTCGCTGATGCCCTCTATGCGGGCAGCGAGGTGCGAGAACCGGTGCGGTCGGCTCATCAGTGCGGCCAGCACCAACGTTGCCCACCGGCTGGTGAGGTCGTCGAGGATCGGCCGGACTGGGCAGTCGGACGCAAAGACGTTCAGCGAGGGGACCGGCTCGCTTGCGTTGACCCTCTGCGGGATTGCCTGCCTCATGGCATTAGCTTACCTCAAGGTATGTCCTTCCTTTCAGTAAGTGACGGGTTTACCTTGGAGCCACACAGCGGTCAGCACCGCAACGAGGACTCACTCCATGGAGGCGCTATGACAACACTCCCGATCCCGACCGGCTACATCGCAGGAACGTGGGACATCGACCCCGTCCATTCCGAGGTCTCGTTCCAGGTCCGACACATGGTCGTCTCCAAGGTGCGGGGCCGCTTCGACACGTTCGGGGGTGCCATCGTGACCGCCGAGGATCCGGCCCGGTCCTCGGTCCAGGTGACCATCGACGCCGCCTCGATCAACACCGCCAATCCAGACCGCGATACCCACGTCCGTTCGGCTGACTTCCTCGACACCGAAACCTTCCCTCAGATCTCCTTTAGCTCCACCGGGGTTCGGGCCGACGGCGACGACTACGTGGTCGATGGGGAACTGACCATCCGTGGCGTGACCAAGCCCGTCACCTTGAAGGTCGAAGCCAACGGCTTCACGCCCGACCAGCGCGGTGGGACCCGTGCCGGGTTCAGTGCCAGCACCGAGATCAACCGCGGCGACTTCGGTGTCTCGTTCAACGGCCCGATCCCGGGCACCGACGCCGTCTTGGTGAGCGAGAAGGTCTCACTCACCCTCGAGGTCGAAGCGGTGCTGCGCGTCGCCGTTGTCGCGTAGTGCCTACCCAACGACTCCGTGACACCGTCACGCCTCGAACAAGTGGCCTACGTCACGAACGGCCTGTCGCGGTTAAAGCGCTTCGGGGCCCACGGCGTCGGTCCGGAACGAGCCCTTACGAACCATCGGCAATGACGTCTCGTTAGGAAACCAACGTTTCTTAGCTCTTGACCAAAGGACACCATGATGACCAAAGCACGGCTGCCGACCTATTTCCTCTCGCATGGGGGCGGACCCTGGCCATGGCTGAAGGCCGAACGGGGCGCCATGTACGACCAGCTCGAGGCCTCGCTGCACGAAGTACGGCGTGAGCTCGGCCAGGCCCCTCGTGCTGTGCTGATGATCTCGGGGCATTGGGAGGCGGACCGCTTCTTGGTGTCCTCAGCCGCCAGTCCGCCTATGAAGTACGACTATTCGGGCTTTCCCGAGCACACCTATCGCATCCGCTACGACGCGCCGGGCGATCCGACTCTGGCCGAGACGGTCCGCGCCATGCTCGAGCGTGGCGGCATCGACTCCGGGCTTGATCCGGAGAGGGGCTTCGACCACGGCACCTTCACCTTGATGCATACGATGTATCCGGAAGCGAAGATGCCGTTGGTGCAGCTCTCGCTCAGGTCAGATTTCGACCCGGCCGAGCACATCAAGGTCGGCGAACTGATCGCCCCTCTGCGCGATGAAGGCGTGCTAATCGTCGGCAGCGGGTTCAGCTACCACGACACGCGGGGAATGAGGAGCGGCGCCGGGGCCGAGGCTTCGGCGGCGTTCGACCGATGGCTCAGTGACACGTTGATCACGTCGTCGCCCGATGAGCGCCGGCGCCGCCTGGTGGGCTGGTCGGAGGCGCCGGCAGCCCGTGCCGCACACCCTCGTGAGGATCATCTCATTCCCTTGATGGTTGCGGTCGGCGCGGCGGGCGATGATGTCGGCGCCCGGATCTATGACCAGAGCGACTTCATGGGGGAGATCACCGTCTCGAGTTATCGCTTCGGCGCACCCGTCGTCTCGACGTCACGGGAGATGATCGAGGAGACGGCTCGATGATGCCGCTTGCGTTGGTCTCATCCTCTCCGGCCGACTCGTCAGCGTCTGCCCAACCCTGCGCGTCGCCGCCCCGCGGCTGGTGGACAACAGCTATGTCACGCGCAGCTCCGACCAAGGGGACCGGGAATAGAGGAATAGCCTTCGCCACGACCTTTGTGACCCTCGAGCATCTGATCGTGATGGTCAACGACCGCAATGCCAGCGTGCGCATCGACACCGGGTGCTTTGAACTCGACTCGTAATGGCGAAGATGTGGTTCTTAGTGGTGTGAGGCT
>JBEKMC010000194.1:0-3569 GCA_050008715.1 Acidimicrobiales bacterium
CGGCGCTGACGACTGGTGACGCCGGCGACGAGCGAGAGGTCGTCGTCGTTTCGCCGCCGAGCCGAGCAGGTGGGAGCCCACCGGCAGTTGGCGCAGTGCTCGACCGGCTCGGGAGAGGGAGCGGAAGGCGGGGTCTCGCCCGCGTCGCCGGCGGCGAACTCCTGCAGCATCGCTCGTGTCTGGCGTTCGTAGGCAGCGAACTCCTTGACCTTGAAATGAGCGAACTCGCCGTTGCCGAGCGCGAGGTGCATCCAGCGGGGTTCGACTGTCCGCGCCGCCGCCAGGAGATGTGAGTAGAGCGTGGTCTGCAGCACGGCTCGCGCCTTGGCCGAGCGGGCGAGCTTGGCGTGCACGACCTCGTAGTGGTCTCGGTCAGACGCCGGCTCTCCGTCGGGGTACGCGACCACACCGGCGCGAACGAGGAAGTCCGGCCTGCTGGTAATCGCAGGGCCTGACGCGTCCGCTGGGCGCAAGAGGACGCCTTGATATACAACGTCGACGCCAGACCGAAGCGCCGCAACAGTCGCAGTCGCGGCGGCTTCAGAGCCGAGGCTCGCCGGAATCTCGGCGATGGAACGGCCGTCAGCACGGAACCGCTCGAGAACGGACTTCTCATGTGCTTCGCCCCGCTCGATGAGGTTCTCGAAACCAATGTCCTTCACGAACGTCGGCCTGAGCTCACCTCGGGCGCTCAGGAGGTCGAGTCGCGTCAGGTGCCGGCATGCGAGGAAGTTGGCGACATCGCTTGGCGAGAAGGAAACCGCTTCGTCGGTGATCCTCACGTCGCGTCTCCGGCGACCTTCACCGCATGCGGCTGCTCCTCGCGCTCTGGGTGCCCGGAATCTTCGGGTTCGGCAGATCGCTGGTGCGATGACCGGAAGAGCCTTGCGTAGACGACATCGTCATCACGACAGCCGAACACGCGGCGCAACGTGTGCACCGCGAGCACGGCCGAGTCGAGCGCTGCGTTCTTGTCGAACTCGACCCTTCGCCAGTTCGGCTGATTGGGCGGCGCGGGCCAGTCCCAGCCGAGAACGGGCAAGAGCTCTTCGGATTCCTCGGACAGCCTCGACTCGCCCTGCAAGAACTCGTTGGACACGCACTCGGCCACGAGAACTCCCTCCTCGGTGGCGAGAAACTGCACGTACCGGCCCAAGTTCGTCTTGGCGATAAGGATCCAACGGGTCGGCGAGCTCACCATGAGGTCAAGTCCGGCCGGGAGACGTGAGTCGAGCTCGGCAACCGTCTGCATTACGGGACGGTCACCGACCGGACTGACGCCTGGGCCGAAGAGCGCCCGTCTGACGGCCGTCTCGTCATCGGTCGATGACCCCTCATCGGACTTCACGAAGGACTCCCGGGCCAGACACGGTTGAGCGCCTCCTCGAAGGCCGGATTCACGCTTGCCAGAGGAAGCTGAGCACAGACCCGGCGAAGCGCCTCCCCGCCCGACAGGCCGGTCTTCTCGGCGAGGTACGCCGCCCCGACCGCCGGCGTCCGATGCTCGGCGCGGACGCAGTGCACGAGCACCGTCTTGCCGGCGTTGCGCCACCGCAGCATCGCCTGTGCGAGGTCGTGGAAGGTGAACTCGAGGTTGGCGTTCGACGACCGGCCACCGTCCTCGAGGCCGAGCTCAACCCGTACTGGATGATTGGCCACCTCGAGCTGGGTACGCCCCATCCGGCATAGCGACACCGTGACGTCCGCACTCGCCGTGGCCGTCCCGAACACGTTTCCGAGCAGCACGCCCGGGTCCTCCGCAAGCGGTTGTGCGACCGCTGGCGCCGGCCACTCCGCGACGTAGTACGGCGTCAGATCGTCGGCGTCGGGCCAGCCGATGTCTTGTGGCCTACCGTGTCGAGCCGACATCACCGCCAGGCGCACGAGATCACGGCTCGTGTAGTCGGGCTGCCCGTAAATCCCGGGCTTGCCGTGCAGCATCGCCCGCCACTCCACCGGCACGGCGCTTGCACCCCATCTCGCCCCGAGCAATGACCCGGCGATGGCCGCCACGGTGTCGGTGTCGTCGCCGATTCGAACTGCCGCCTGCAAAGCGTGCTGAAGATGGAGGCACGGCTCGTCACCCGACGGGACCGGAGTGTGCCAGACGGCCGCCAGCGCCGCCTGGAAGGCCGAGACGACGAAACCGTTGGGCGCGAACCTCGATGGCGGCCCGGCCTCCACCTCGGCGACGCGATCCGTCCAGTAGGAGCGCCGGCCGGCCGGCAACGACTCGATCCCGTCGTGTACACCGTGGAGGGTCCCGTTCCGGATCGCACGGTCGATGGCGATGCACCACAAGGCGCACGCCTCGCCGGCAACGGGATCGGCGTGGGTGAGTGCCGACACTGACATCGCCAGCTCGACGAGCTGCTTGTCGTCACCGAGGCAGGCGAGGGCGAGGGGAGCCGTGCGCATGAGAGAGCCGTTTCCCGCGCTTCGATCCGGGTGAGATGCAAAGTACCCGGCCGCTCGTCTCGCCACGTCGTCGCCGCCGGCCGATCCCGACAGCACCGAACGGGTCTGGATGCCCACGTCGGCCGGCCCCGAGCGGTACCACCCAAGAAACCGCTCGGCGATCGCCCGCGGCTCCACCATTCCTGTCGCCGTCTCCTCGGCGATGCAAATCGCCATCTGGGTGTCGTCGGTCCACTCGCCCGCCCCCCAGCCTCCGAGGCCGCCGCCCTTCATGGTCGCCTCGCCAACAGGCGGTCTGGCGAACTCGTAGGCGGCTCCGAGGGCGTCGCCGGCGGCGAGGCCGAGCAGTACGCCGGTGCATCTGTCGAGGTTGACGTTGCTCATCCTGACTCCTGTCCGCCACTTGGCCCTGTCATGCGACTATTATAGTCAGGGTGACTAGAAAGCCGGTCGGTGGCGATTCGAAACTGGCCCGCCCGAGCCCAGCCCGTCGTCGGGGAGAGCGGGCGTGGCTCGCCGACTACGACCCCACGGTGTTTCCGCCGTTCGCCGTCACCGTCGACCTGGCCATCTTCACGATTCAGGATGGCCTGCTCTGCGTGCTCCTAGTCAAGCGGCGCGGTCATCCCTACCGGGGATGGTGGGCACTGCCTGGTGGGCACATCCGCCACGGCAAGGAATCAGCTGAGGAAGCGGCCGCCCGCGAGCTGGAGGAGGAGACCGGCATCGATCGCCGCACCCTTGGCGCTCATCTGGAACAGCTGGCGACCTACTCCGAGCCGGGGCGTGACCCGAGGATGCAGGCGCGGTTGCAGGTCGTGACGGTGGCCTTCGTCGCCCTCGTTCCTCATCTCCAGGCACCTCGGGCCGGCACCGATGCGTCCGAGGCTCGATGGTATCCGGTCGACGAACTCGTCGGCGGCGACCTGGAGCTCGCCTTCGACCACCGACGCATCCTGTCAGATGCGCTCGAGCGAGTCCGGAGCAAGCTCGAGTACACGACTCTGGCGGCGCAGTTCCTCACCGAGCCGTTCGCGTTGCCGGACCTCCGGCGCGTCTACCTGGCGGTGTGGGGGGCGGCGCCAGATCTCGCCAACTTCCGGCGCAAGGTGCTGGCGACGCCGGGCTTCGTCGTGCCAGCGGAGCGAACC
>JBEKMC010000195.1:0-3534 GCA_050008715.1 Acidimicrobiales bacterium
GGTGCCTACTACCGACAGATGGCAGAGGAGGCCCACGAGGGTCTGCGAGGGGCCACCGGGCCGATCTGGCGGGAACGCCTCACATCGGAGCTGGGAAACCTGCGGGCCGCGCTCGACTGGTTCATCGCCCAAGGCGATGCCGATGAGGCTCTGTCGTTGACGTCGGGAATGGCATGGCTGTGGTTCATCAACGGCGACTATGTCGAAGGAGCACGCTGGCTTGGTGACGCCCTTGGCGCTGAGGGGTCGCGCCGTCCTGAGCTAGCGGCGACCGCGCATGCATGGCACGGCTATTTCGTTTCCCTGGCGTTCAGTCCAGCCGCCGGGGTCCTCGAATGTGAAACGGCAGCCACCGCGTTGACACCGACTGGCGATCGGGTTCGTCGAGCGGAGGCGACGGTGCTCTTCGCCACGGTGCTCTTACGGGCGCACGAGTTCGAACGATCGCTCGACGCGTTGAGCGAGGCGCACGATCTGCTGGAACCAGCTGTGCACCGCTGGCAGCTGGCCGTACACGACTTGGTAGTCGCCTGGAACCTGGCGTTGTTGGGGCGGCTCGATGAGTCCGAACCAGTTGCCCGCTCGAGCGTCGAGCGCTTCGACGCGGAAGGCGAGGTCTGGTACACCGTCGACCCGCTGAGCAACCTTGCCGGCATCGCCGAAGCCCGAGGCGACCTCGATGGTGCGTCAGCGATCTACGAGGCGCTCCTAGAGCGATGCCGCGCAGCGGGGCAACGCGGTTACGTGGTGTTCAATCTCTTCCGTCTCGCCGCGGTGCGAGGCAGGCAGGGCGACGATGACGTAGCCGACGGCCTGTACGAGGAGGCGATCGCCTGCAGCTTCAACCCGTCCGTGTCTGCCGACGCGATGGTCGGTCAGGCGGCGGTCGCTCGTCGACTCGGCGACTTGACGAGGGCGCGGACACTGCTCGACGCGGCAGGCAGCTACTACCGGAGCTTGGGCGTTCCTAGCGGCCAGACCGCTGTGCTCGCTGGCCTGGCGTGGTGGGCGCTCGCCGCGGGCAACGTAGACAACGCGATGGCCTACGCCGCTGACGCCTCCCAAGTCGCGTCGGCCGGCGGGGACTCGGCAATACAACTGCTCGCCGATACAGCGGTAGCCGCAGTTAACGCCTCCGCCGACCCGACCCGACACAACGTTGAGACCCTCGTCGCGCTCGGTCAGCAGCGCGCCCAGCGTCTGTGGTCGTGCGGTCTGACCAGTTTCACTGACGAGCCGGATGTCGCCGCGCTCGCGGCCCGCCTCGCGCACGATAGGCGCAGAGCGGCGACGTAGCGGTGAAGGCGCGTCGGGCCGGTTCGATACCTTCCTGAGGGCGTTGGCGCCACCCTCTGCAGAGCGGACATCGCAGCCCCGGCAGTGTTTCTTCCGGCGGTCGGCCTCAGTGACGCCTCAGCGTCGCCTCAGGCCTCGAGAGCAACTTGAGATTCATGCAGCCACGACAAGGTCCGCCCTCCAGCCAGCATGACAACGTCGATGCCCCGCGGGCCGCCGTTGAGGACCATGGCCGCGCGGTCACTGCGAGCTCGCAGGCCGCGGCGTTATACCGGCAGGCACAGCGAGCCATCGACCGCCGCCGAGCCCTCATAGCGCTGCGCCTGGCCGTCGAAGCCGACCCGGCCTTCGAGCTCGCCCTCTCCGACCTCGACGCCAGTACCGGAACCTCGGGCCAACGTCACAGTCGTCGCCAGATGAGCTGGGAACGCCACCACACCGAGGTCCTCCGCACGGCGGTCTCCGGCAATGTGGAGCGAGCGACCGATCTCCTTCGCGAACATCTCGACAATGTCGGCTGCGACCCTCTTCTCCTCCGCATCGTCGCCGATCTCCGGCGGGCGTTTGGAAAGGCCGACAATTTGGAGGACCTCGTCGGCCGGCTTCCCGATTGTCATCCGGTCGCTTGGCAGCGCTCTTCGCGGCAGCGCTGACCGCTCCGTCTTCGCGTAAAGTCAGCCTCGCAGGCGGCCGCCGGCGGAAACGGCCTGCGCCCAGCCGACGACTGGGAGACCTCCGGGCCTGACTCGGCCCGCATATCACGGGCCGTCCGTTCGTTGCTCGTGACTGAGTGCCCGGCGGTGGCATATCTGGACTCGCCTGGGTGATTCGTTGCGGCCGTCCGCTTGGGGGCTTTCACCCAAGCGGAGATCCGGCGAGCCCGCAGGAGGTCGCCCGACTCGCCGCCGCAGAGGAGACCTTCGGTATCGACCTCATGCGGCTCCAGCTGGCCGCCTCGCCCGACACGAACGTGCTTCTCTCGCCACTCAGCGCCCACCTCGACCTTTCCATGCTCGAGCTCGGTGCGGCCGGACCGACGACGCAGCAGATCGCCACGGCGCTCCAGACCACCGGCCTGTCGGCCGACGCCCAGGCACAAGCTTGGAACAGCCTCAGCCAGGAGTTGCTAGCGGCCGAGTCCTCCGGTGAGCTCCACCTTGCCAACTCCCTGTGGCTGGCTCGTGGTCTGCACGTCGAGGCGGGTTTCGTCGAGGCGGCTGCCCGCAGCTTCGGTGACGACACCTACCAGACGAACTTCCAGACGGCGGCAGCCACCAACGCCATCAACGCCTGGATCGCCCGGGAGACCGGCGGCCGCATCCAGCGGCTCCTGCAGCCCGGCCAGCTCGCGCCCTACACGGAAGTCGTCCTCGCCAATGCAATTCACTTCCACGCCGCCTGGGCCCACAAGCTCTTCGCTGATGCCACAGTTTCGAACCAGCCCTTCCGCGTCGCCGGCGGCGGTACCGTCTCGGTGCCCTCCCTCGTCGACTCGGAGGACAGGTTCGCCTTCACCGTGACCCACGGCTACGACGCCGTGCAGATCCCGTATTCCAACGGGCGCTACGCCGCCCTGTTGGTCGAGCCGACGGGGCAGTCGATGGCGTCGCTCCTCGCCGGCCTCAGCCCGGGGCAGCTGCAGTCCCTCACCGCCGGCCTGCGGAACGGCTACGTGTCACTCACGATGCCCGAGCTGAAGCTCGCTTCGAACACGAGCCTCATCGATCCGCTCGCCACGATGGGCATGGCGCCGGTGTTCGTGAACGCCGACTTCTCCCGCATGCTCGGCGCTTTCGGCGCCACCAACCAGGCGGTCGGGGTCGTGCAGCAGGCGGTCACGCTGAACGTCAATCAGTGGGGCACCGACGCCGCCGCCGGCACGGTCGTGTCTGTGATCCCATCTGACGCCCACAGCTCAACGCCCATCGCCTTCAACCACCCGTACCTGTTCCTCATCCGAGACACTAGGACCGGAACCCTCCTGTTCTCGAGCGTCGTGAACAATCCAGCCGCCGGTTGACGACTCCGGGGTCCGGTGGGACCTTCTGCGGGACCCCAGGTCAACTGAACACACAGATGGATCAACCTGGCTGTACGGTGCCGGTAGGGGCGTGGCCGACCGTCCGTGGCTCAGCTTCAACGTGAGCGTGCAAGCACGGGCTCGGCACCGCTCCAAAGGGCTAGCTGCCAGGTGCCTTCGTCGCGGACCAACACGGCCGTCATTCGGTATGGCTTGGC
>JBEKMC010000196.1:0-5461 GCA_050008715.1 Acidimicrobiales bacterium
CCGAGCTGCAGGGCCACATGGAGCCGGTCACGGACAAGTGGGGCGTCCGCATCAACCGCATCGAGATCGTCGACATCGTGCCGCCGACGAACGTGCTGCAGGCGATGAGCCTGCAGAAGGAAGCCGAGCAGCAGAAGCGCGCCCTGATCTTGAAGGCCGAAGGTGAGCGCCAGGCGGCGATCAACGAGGCGGAGGGTAAGAAGCAGGCAGCCATCCTTGCCTCCGAGGGCCAGAAGCAGGCCCAGGTCCGCCAAGCCGAAGGTGAGCGGGAGGCACTGCGCCTCCGGGCCGAAGGACGCAAAGCTGCGTTGATCCAGGAGGCCGAAGGCCGCGCCGAGGCCGTCCGCCAGGTGTACTCGGCCATCCTCGAGTCCCATCCGACCCCGGAGCTGCTTGCCGTCCTGCAGCTCGACACGCTCTCGCGCCTCGTCGAGAGCGACAACGCCAAGATCGTCGTCCCCTACGAGTCAGCCGGCCTGATGGGGGCTTCCCAGATGCTGAAGAGCGTCCTCGACGCCGCCGGCGCCAACTCGGCGGGATCGGGCACAGCCGGCGGCGGGGCTGGCGCCCTCGGCAGCGGCGGCAACGGGCCGCGCCGCTGACAGGCCGCGCCGCTGACAGGCCGCGCCGCTGACAGGCCGCGCCGCTGACAGGCCGCGCCGCTGACAGGCTCGCCGCAAGCGGGCTCCGCAGAGACGATCTCGCCGCAGACGATCAGCGGATGGCTGTCACTAGCCCGACAACCGCTCCGGCGAGGATGAGCACGGCGGCGTTGACCCGGAACTTCACGAGCACCACGAAGGCGACAACGGCCTCCGTCGCCGTCCACCAGTTCACGAGGGCGCCATGGGCGACCTCGATCGTCACGCCGGTGATGAGCGCCAAAGCAGCGGCATTCAAGCCGTCGAGGGCCGCACGGCCGCGCCGGGTCTTGCGGACCCTCCCGATGACGGGGAGCGCGAAGGCCACGAGCACGAAGGACGGAAGGAAGATCCCAAGGGTGGCAAGCAGCGCGCCCGGGACCCCTGCTACCACATAGCCGATCGAGGTCGCCGTCGCGAACACCGGTCCTGGCGTGAGCTGCCCGATGGCGACAGTGGCGAGGAGCGCGTGCAAGCTGAGCCAGTGGTGCGACTGCACGAGATCCGACCGGAGGTAGGCGAACAGGACGTACCCGGAGCCGAACACGACCGAACCCAGCTTCAAGAACTCGAGGAAGATCGCCCACAGCGTCACCTGGAGGGGCGGCGCTTTGCGCCGCACCGTGGCTTCACTGGCGGCCATCGAGACGACGAGGCCCCCGACGAGGATGATCAACGGGTTCGCGCCGAGGACGTATGCGCCAAGAGCCGCTGCCGCCACGGCAGCCTTCAGCCATGAGCTCAGTGCTTGCCGGCCCAGACCGATCAAGGCGTCGCCGACGATGGCGATGACGATGGGCAGGATGCCTTCGAGCAGCCGGGAGCCCGGCCCTGTGGAGCCGTACCGGACGTAGGCCCAGGACAAGGCGAGCACCATCACCATGGCGGGCGCGATGAAGGCGACCCCGCCGAGGAGGAGTCCGGGCCAGCCGGCGCGGCGCTTGGCGAGCATGATGGCGACCTCGGTCGAGGTCGGGCCGGGCAGCAGGCTCGCTCCCCCGATCAGGTCGAGGAACTCCTGCTCGTCGATCCACTGTCGCTTCTTCACCAGCTCCGAACGCATGAGCGACAGATGGGCGGCGGGGCCTCCGAAGGCGGTGCAGCCCAGCCGTAAGAAACAAGTCCCCACCTCGCGCAGTCGTTCCGAGCCCACCGTCGTCACACCGCGATGAGCACGATGCCGGCGGCAACGAGCGTTGCTGCGGCGAGGCGCCGCAGGCCGAAGCGCTCTCGCAAGAACACGGCTCCGATGACTGCCGCCGAGATGACACTTGTCTCCCGGAGCGCCGCCACCTCGGCGAGCGGTGCGCGAGTCTGCGCCCAGAGCACGAGCGAGTAGGCGACGACGGAGACGACACCCGCAAGCAGCCCGCGACCGACGTGCGAGAGAACCTGCCAGGCCACCGGCCGCCGGCGTACGAGGAAGACGATCGGGTACACCGGTCCTTGCAGGAGGAACAGGAGGGCGGCATAGGCGTAGGGGTCCCCGTCCATGCAAGCGCGCTGAGATGCTCGTGGGCGAGGAACAGCGCTCCCACCGCCACCACCAACGGTGATGTTCCCCGCGCGATCGGATACGTCTGGTTGAAGGCGCCCAGCCTGTAGGAGTTGATCAGGCCGTACTCGTACAAGATGTGGAAGCACGTCGACACGACCACGTAGCCGAGGGCAGCCCGGGCGGGCATCCCCGTCACCACGAGGGCGACCCCGCCCGTGACGGTGCAGGCCACGCCGATGAGCGCAAAGCCGAAGAGACGGTCCTCGACGGACTTCGCCATGGCGTTCCAGGCCGCGTGCAGGACACCGGCACCGAGAACGACGAGAAGCACGCCCGGGGTCAGAGACGTCTGCAGTGGTGCTCCCGCAACATCGGACGGGATGGGTCCCGTCCGCTCGTACCCCCCGCGTCCAAGCTGCTCAGCCTGACGCCCGGCTCAGCACGCCCACCGCCTCGAGTGCGAGCGGGTGCAGCTCTTCGCCTCCCTGCGCTGCCCAGTCCTCGAGCTCCGCCCGCATCGCCGGCGTCCAGAAGGCCCTCAGGTGCTCCGCCACCTCGCCGGCCGCTTGATCAGCCGGGTGATGGGCGAAGTTGAGTGCGATCTGGTTGGCCATGCGGATCAGATCGGGCACCATCGAGCGCGGCTCGACATGCCCTGTGCCACCGTCGTGGTGCGCTCCGTGACCGTCGGTCGAGGGCCAGACGGGCGGGCCGTTCTCGCCCGCTGGAGTCGACGACGACATATCCGAGCCGGTCGTCAGACGGTGGCAGGCGTCCCCAACGGAGCCGCCTCCCCGCCGGCGAGGCGATCGCGGCGCCCGCCGTTCCGCTCGATACCGTTCGACGGCCGGACCTTCGCGCGCACCTGCACGGCGGTCACCTTGTACTCCGGGCAGTTCGTCGCCCAGTCGGAATGCTCCGTCGTGACGACGTTGGCACCGGTCACAGGATGATGGAAGGTCGTGTAGACCACGCCGACGGGCATCTTCTCGGAGTAGTGCGCTCGCAGCTCGGTCGATCCGACACGGCTTGCCAGCTCCACGAGACCGCCGTCGAGGATGCCGCGCTCGGAGGCGTCGAACGGGTGGATGTCGAGGACGTCCTCGGGATGCCACAGGACGTTCGGTGTGCGCCGCGTCTGGGCCCCGACGTTGTACTGGGAGAGGATCCGGCCGGTCGTCAGGATCAGTGGGAAACGCCGGGTGGTGCGTTCCTCGGTGGGGATGAAGGGGGTTTCGACGAAGTTGCCCAGCCCTCGCACGAACGAGCCCACGTGCATGATGGGAGTCCCGAGCGGCGCTGCCTCGTTGCACGGCCATTGCAGGCTCCCGACCGAGTCGAGCAACGAGAACGAGACACCCGCAAACGTCGGTGTGAGGGCGGCGATCTCGTCCATGATGGCCGAGCCGTTCGGGTACGACATCGGGAAGCCGAGGCGGGTGGCCAGCTCGCATGCGACCTCCCACTCCTGCTTGCCGCAGCGAGGGGCCATGACGGGGCGGACGCGGTTGATGCGCCGTTCCGCATTCGTGAACGTGCCGTCCTTCTCCAGGAACGAGGTGCCAGGGAAGAACACGTGGGCGAAGGCGGCCGTCTCGTTGACGAAGAGGTCCTGCACCATGACGAGATCCATGGCAGCCAGGGCGGCCTTCACGTGAGCCGTGTTCGGGTCGGACTGGGCGATGTCCTCACCCTGGACGAACAACGCCCGGAACTCGCCGGCCAAGGAGGCGTCGAACATGTTCGGGATGCGAAGGCCCGGCTCGCCGACGAGCGTCCGGCCCCAGAGCGCCTCGAAGCTCGCCCGCACGGCGTCGTCGGACACGTGACGGTAGCCGGGGAGCTCGTGCGGGAACGATCCCATGTCGCACGACCCCTGCACGTTGTTCTGGCCTCGCAGCGGGTTGACACCGACACCGTCGCGTCCGATGTTGCCGGTCGCCATCGCGAGGTTGGCCATGGCCATGACCGTCGTCGAGCCCTGGCTGTGCTCGGTGACGCCGAGGCCGTAGTAGATGGCGGCGTTGCGGGCTGTGGCGTAGAGGCGAGCCGCCGCCCGCAGCTCGGCGGCCGGCACGCCGGTGATCGCCTCTGTCGCCTCCGGGCTGTTCTCCGGCAGGGCGACGAACGCCGCCCAGGTGTCGAAAGCGGTCGGGTCACAGCGCGTCGACACGAACTCGGTGTCGGCGAGGCCCTCGGTGACGACGACGTGCGCGAGGGCGTTCATGACGGGGACGTTCGTGCCCGGCTGGAGCTGCAGATGATGTGCGGCCTCGACGTGCGGCGTGCGGACGAGATCGATCCGCCGCGGGTCGACCACGACGAGCTGCGCGCCCTCACGGAGCCGGCGCTTCATCCGCGAGGCGAACACGGGGTGCCCGTCGGTGGGGTTGGCGCCGATGACGACGATGACGTCGGCCTGGTCGACGGACTTGAAGTCCTGGGTGCCGGCAGAGGTCCCGAATGTCTGCTTCAGGCCGAACCCGGTCGGCGAGTGGCACACCCGCGCACAGGTGTCCACGTTGTTGTTGCCGAAGGCGGCCCGAATCATCTTCTGGACGACGTAGACCTCTTCGTTCGTGCAACGCGAGGATGTGATCCCACCGATCGAGTCCCGCCCGTACTCGGCTTGGATGGCCATGAGGCGCTCGGCCGCGAAGGACAGGGCCTCGTCCCAACCGACCTCCCGCCACGGCTCGTCGGTCGCTTGCCGGATCATCGGAGACAAGATCCGGTCCCGGTGGGTGGCATAGCCCCAGGCGAAGCGGCCTTTCACGCACGAGTGCCCGCTGTTCGCGCCCCCGTCCTTGTAAGGCACCATGCGAACAACCTCGTCGCCGCGCAATTCCGCCTTGAACGTGCAGCCGACGCCGCAGTAGGCGCACGTCGTCAACACGGAACGTCGCGGAACGCCGAGGCTGATGACCGACTTCTCCTCGAGCGTCGCCGTCGGGCAGGCCTGCACGCATGCTCCGCACGAGACGCACTCCGACGCGAGGAAGTTGCCCGCCGGCCCCGGTACGACCTTGGACGAGAAACCCCTCCCCTCGATCGCGAGCGCCAACGTCCCCTGCACCTCGTCACAGGCGCGGACACAGCGTGAGCACACGATGCACTTCGAGGCGTCGAAGGTGAAGTACGGGTTCGACTCGTCCTTCTCGGCGCCGAGGTGATTGTCGCCGGCGTATCCGTAGCGAACGTCCCGCAGCCCGACGGTGCCCGCCATGTCCTGCAGTTCGCAGTCGCCGTTGGCGGCACACGTCAGGCAGTCGAGCGGATGGTCGGAGATGTAGAGCTCCATGACGCCACGGCGTAGCCGTTC
>JBEKMC010000197.1:0-3346 GCA_050008715.1 Acidimicrobiales bacterium
AATTGGCACGTCACCATGCTACTAGTACCGTTCTCTGTTCGTGCATGCAAGAACACAGAACGGCCAACGCGTGGAAGGACAGTCCTCTGGTGCCGGGGATCGCTCCACGTTCGGCGGCAGATGTGGAGGGCCTCGAAGTCCTTGGTCGTGACGCTTTACGTAACCGACCCCGGGCAACGCCCGATGCTCCTCGATCCAGCCGGACTCGCGGGCTGCTTGAACTTCACGATATGACACCGTCAGGGACGCACGGTCGAGCGGAGAAGCGGCGCGTGACTGCGGGCGACGTCGCCCCCGATGGTGGTCACGCCGACTCAGGTTGGATCAAACCGCTTCCGAACACATTTCCGGAACGGGCGTTACCCCTCGTCCTGAGCATTACACAAGCTGCTTCAGTCCTTGGAATCTCGAAGGACCTCGCTTACGATCTCGCGGCCCGCGGCGAGCTGCCCTCACTGCGTTTCGGAAGGCGCGTTGTCGTGCCGACCAAGCCCTTGATGACGCTCCTGAACGGTGGAGGCTTGCCAGACGCGTTGCGGAGGCGAGCTTGACGCGAGCGGCGACGTCAGCGTGTTTCCTCTGCACGCACTTTGGGATTTCGACCAGCGGCGTCCCTGGAAATCCGTCACAGAGCAGCCGGCGGAATCTCCGGCGACGGCGGTGCCAGCACGCGTCCCATCACCGCCGCCGCTGCCCGGTCCCGCTCCTCAAGCGCATGGCTGTACACGCGCAGCGTGAGGGACGGGTCGGAGTGACCAAGCCGACCGGCTACCGTGCGCACGTCGACACCGGCAGCGATGAGCTGCGTGGCGGTGAAGTGCCTCAGATCGTGCAGCCGTACGTCGGGAAGGTTGAGCTCGTCCCTGACTCGGATGAAGAAGCTCGTGACGTTGTCCGGCCGGAACGGTAGCGAGCCGTCGACGTATGGCGAGAAGACGAACGCATCGGACGCCACCTCCTCCTCAGCGAGCCGCGCCCACTCGAGCACACGGGCGCGATGGCCAAGGAGCACGGCGACGCCGACCTCGTCCAGAGCCACTCGCCGTGATTTGTTGGTCTTTGTCGTCTTCTCTCCGAGCCCTCCCGGGACCAGCACGACCGACCTCGAGACCTCGATCTGAGCGCCATCGAGGTCGACGTCGGACCAGCGCAGCGCACACAGCTCGCCCCTACGCATCCCCGTGAGGGCTGCCAGCATCAGAAACGGAGCTAAACGCGGATCGCGCTCTTCAGCTGCGACCACGATGTCGCGGACAGCCTCAACTGACGGTGGTCGCACCGCACGCTGCGAGATGCGAGGCGGCTTGGCCATCTCGGCGACATTGGTCCGAACCCAGCCCCACCGGACGGCTTGGTGGAGCGCCGCGGCCAGGATCGCGTGATGATTGCGGACGGTCTTTGGCGACGAGCCGCTCGCCTTGATCGTTCGGTACAGGTCGTCGAGGTCTTTAGCGCCCAGGCTGCGTAGTTTTCTGGACCCCAGCGCCGGCCGGATGTTGCGCTCGATCTGCGCCCTGTACACGCGCAGGGTCGTCGGCGACAGGTCCATCCGCTCGCACTCCGCCAGCCAGGCGTCAAGGAGCTGACTGATCGTGACTCCGGCGCCATCCGACCGCCCCGGGACCTGCTGCTCGATCAGCTCGCGCAGGGCCTCATCTGCCTGCCGCGCGTTGCCATGGAACGTCGTCGACACCTGCTTCGGATTCCCGGTGCTGGGATCGCGCCCGACGTAGACCCGCAGTTCCCAGACTCCCTCGCGCCGCTTCCTCTTCGTTCCACGCACCGATACCCAACCTAGCCCTACTTCGAGAACAGTAGGGACGGCGCTAGGGATGCCACTCTGAAATTACGAAGGGCCGGTGCTCTAGCACCGGCCCGGACCTGCACTTTATTTTGTGGGGGGGGTGGGTTTTGAAACCTCGACCTTCGGGTTATGAGCCCGACGAGCTACCTGACTGCTCCACCCCGCGGCGTGACGGCAACCTTACCGTCATCGCCGGCGACCCCGCCACCCGGCAGCCCGTCAGGTGCCGAGGACAGGCGCCAAGCACACGCCGTGCCAGCAATGCCGGCCCACAGGGGAGCTACTCGAAGAGCTCCGGATCGGTCCGGGCGATCTCGTCCCACAGCGGCTGGAACGAGAACCACCCGGCCAACGGATGCCCTGTCAAGTCGCGCGTGTAACGAGCGTCGTCGTCCTTCACGAGCAGGGGTGTGCCGACGGCCGAGGCCAGCAGCTGTGCCTGGGCTGTCCGCTCCATCGTGATGAACCACCAGGCGGCTTCGTCGACGGACTGCCCGACTGTGAAGAGGCCGTGGTTCTGGTGGATGGCGGCCTTGTGCTGTCCGAGTCCCTCGGCGAGCGCCTTGCCACCCTCCTCCTCGAGGACGATCCGCCCACCTCCTTCGGTGACGAGCACGTGGTCCTCGAAGAACACACAAGCGTCCTGGGTGATGGGGTCGAGCAGCCGGCCGAGCGCCGACCACGCCTTGCCGTACACCGAGTGGGCGTGGGCGGCGGCGATGACGTCCGGTCGGGCCGCGTGCACGGCCGAGTGGATGATGAACGCCGCCCGGTTCACGGGGCGGCTGCCATGGACGACCTCGCCGTGGTGATTCACGAGGATGAGGTCGGACACCCGCACGTGCCGAAAGTTCATCCCGAACGGGTTGACCCAGAAGTGATCCGTGAGCTCAGGGTCGCGAGCGGTGATGTGCCCGGCAACACCTTCTGAGAAGCCGAGTTTTCCGAATATCCGGAGGGCTCCCGCAAGTCGCTGCTTGCGATGCTCGCGCTCGGCGTCCGCCGTCGCGAACGTGGGTGGCCCGATCGTCACCAGCTCTTGGCGCTGCGGGACAAAACGATCACTCTCGACAGTCGTCATCAGAGAACCTCCGGCTCACCTGCGCTGTACCTCGATGAGCACATATTCTGCCCCATCGAGGTCACCGCCTGATCGGCACATCGGCACCGTCAAGCCCCGCCCACCGCCCTCGTCGTCGAGGGAACCGACGTCGTCGAGGGAACCGACGTCGTCGCGGGCGCCGTCGTCGTCGTCGTGGTGGTCGTACTGCTCGATGACGTCTTGTGCGCCTGCAGCTTCTGAAGTTGCGAGTTGATCATGGCGATCAGCGTCTTCAACTGAAACTCGTCGGCGCCGTACAGCGCCAGGTTGCCTGAATCGAGCGCTGTGTAGGCAGCCGCTTCCAGCTGGTTCGCGTGCTTGATCTCCTTGGCGATGCTCTCCGGCACGGTCGTCGGGGCTGTCGGTCCGACCGAGGCAATCTGCGGGCCGATCGCCTCGGTGAGGGCTCCGGTCGGTCCGAGCAAGGTCGGTGCACCACC
>JBEKMC010000198.1:0-3302 GCA_050008715.1 Acidimicrobiales bacterium
TCGGCGCTACCGAGCGCAGCAGCCAGGTCGCCTGCGGCACACCGGCGAGTCCGCTGAGAGCTGCTGCCTTCCGGCCCTGACTCGGTTCACGGTCGCCAATTGCGCAGAACCCGGCCGCTGCGCGCGGCAGCGCCGAGCCAACAAGATACCCTGAGGCGCCGCCGACGCCTACCGCGTCGGCTCGGAGGAGTGCGAGAGCGGCCGAATCGGCACGATTGGAAATCGTGTGACCTGCAAGGGTCCGTGGGTTCAAATCCCACCTCCTCCGCTGCAAAGTCCCTGTTCAACGACCCGTCGCATGCTCACTGGAGGACGAGCGACGAGCCGTTGTTAGGCCGGTTGACCGCCAAACTGACACACCGCAGACTCCGACCGGCGTCTTTGCTGCCCAAGACAGGAGTATCTCCATGCCAACCTCGACACCGGGATGGCTGGAGCTGAACCCGCTTGCTCATCCGCCGGCTTGCCACGGCGCGCTGCTCGTACCTGATCCTCCATCGGGTCGGCTGCTCCTCTGGGGAGGCAGCATGCCGACAACGCCCGTCAGTGCGCTCGCGCTCAGGAGAAGTGGCGCCTCAACTCATTGGCGTAGTGGACACCGAGATCGTCGCCACGTTCGGAGATCCACGTGGACAAGCGGGTCGAACCCGTCGAAGGTCCGTGAGTGTCCGCCAGGCCGGTGGCCATCGCCAGGTACTCGTCACGCGTCAACAGGACGTCGTGGAGCGCCAGTCCGAGAACCGAGGACAGGGCAGGCACGAGCGCGCCCGGCACGTGAACGATGCGACTCCGTGAGCCGACGGCATCGCGGATGGACGTCACAAGCTCCTCGAAGGTTGGGCGTTCTGGTCCAACGGCATCGATCACAGCGTCATCGGCCTCCCTACCCGCCTTGATGCAGAGATCGGCGAGGTCGTCCACGTGGATGCCACGGATTCGATAGCTCCCGTCGCCCCCCATGCCGAAGACGGGCAGGTGGCGGAGGAGCCAGGCAATGTTGTTGATCAACACGCCGTCGCCTCCGAACAGGATCGCCGGACGGAGGATCGCGTAGGAGACCTCGGACTCGGCCAGTGCCCGTTCGACGAGCGCCTTGCCCCTGAAGTACGGGAACGGCGACTCGATGCTGGGATTGGTGATGCTGACGTGGACGATCCGGCGGACACCGGCACGTCTGGCTGCGAGGAACAGCGTCCGCGAGTTGGCAACCGCAACGTCGTGGTCGATCTGGTGGTGTGCGAATCGCACCCAGTAGGTGTTGTAGAGCGTGGTTCCGCCCCGCAGTGACTCGACGAGCCCGATCTGGTCGTCGAAGTCCAGCGGGCAGGTCTCGATGCCCGGATGATCCTCGCCGCGTTCCGGATGACCCGTCACCGTGCGAACCGTCCGTCCACTGGCGATCAACGCCTTCGCGATCGCCGCGCCTGAATAGCTGAAGGCACCCGTGACGATGTCCAGGCCGGTGTCGTTCCCTGCTGCCCGTGGGGAGTGGCTACCGAGCGTCGACGTCATGGGGCCTCTTTCGGGGTACTGGGTGTGGTCAAGGCTTCGAGGAGTTCGGCGAGCCCCTTGGCACGGGCGAACAATGCGAGGGCCGGTCCGGGGTCACCGTCCAGATGGCTGAGCAACTCCAGCCCGAGATACAGCGCGACCACGGCGTGGGCGACGTCCTTGGCGGGAAGGACACTGCCGAGCGGCGAGTCGCCGACGGCCGCCTCGATGGCTGATTGGGCGAAACCGCGCCACGGCTGAATCCGTGCAGAGACCTCGGGCCCGAGGCCAGGCGTCGACGACGCCCCGGCGATCATCTCGACCAGTACCGTGACGTACCCGGCCTTGAGGTCGTTGCGGAAGATCTCCTCTGCGGCGTCGACGAGCCGGCTGGGGTTCGTCACACCGGACACTTCCGCCTCGTAGCGCTGAAGGCGTTCCTGGCTCACCGAATCGAGGGCGGCCAACAGGAGATTGGCGACCGAACCGAAGTGATAGAAGATCAAACCCTGATTCAGTCCCGCCCGCCGGGCGATCGATCGGGCGCTCGTCCCGGTGTAGCCCTCCAACTGGAGCGTCGCGATCGCTGCGTCCACGAGCTGCCGCCGGGTGACAGCCGAGCGACCAGTTCCGTTCGCTACCGCCTTGCTCGGCGCACCCGCCTTGGCCATCGTTCACCTCATTTGAGCGATCGCTCAAACTATACGCTCAAGATGGGGTGGCCCGTCAATCCCCTTGTCGAAGCTCCCCCGTTCGTCGTGCCGCCCCGCTCGTCGTGCCGCCACGCGCCCATCGGCCTCAGTCCACGGGATGGTTCTCCCTCAGGAACTCACCGAACAGCGGAACGGTGAAATCCACCTGGCCGCGCCGCGGACTCCAGATCAGGCCCTTTTGAATCAACGATTCCCGGTGCACCGACACCTGTCGTTGGTCATCGGCCCCGAACGCTCTCGCGACAGCCGCCACCGCTTGCGGTCCCTCGCCGAGCGACGCCACTGCCGAAAGGTATCGCTGTTCGGTTTCCGTCCCCATTTCGAAGCGCGTACCGAAGAAGCTGTGCGCCAAGGAGTCTTTGACGATCCCGCGCACGCCGTTCAGGTCTTCGACGGTGATCGGAGAGCGCTCGGCGTAGTTCCAGAGCTCGAGCCCGTACTCCTGGAGGAAGTACGGGTAGCCGGCAGCCTCAGCTACCACTTGTCGAGCCGCGTCCTCTTCGAAGTGGACGCCCGCAGCGAGCGCAGGAGAGATCAGCGCGAAGCGAGCAGCGGCATCGGACAGACGGCCCAGCTCGGCGTAGGAGAAGAGTCGATCGGCGTAGGGCTTCGCCGACCACAACCGGACTCGCAGTTCGGGAAGTCCGGCTCCGACCATCGCCACCGGCAGCGCGTCTCGGCTGACCGCTTGGAAAGCGATGCAGATCGCCGCGAGCGACTGGGCATCGAGGTTCTGCATCTCGTCGATGAGAAACAGCGCCCCCATCCGGTTGGCCTGGGCAACTTGTCCGATCTCCTGCAAGAGCTCCGTGAGATCCTGCTCGGGATCGCCCGAGTCGGCGGTCCCTGTCGCAGCGTCGACGTCAAGCCGCACCTCGACTGCGGCGGGGATTGCGACGCTGAAGGCCTTCACCACGGAGAGGGCGCGCTCGATCCGCTCGCGTGCGCGGTGGCGGCGGCTCATATTTGTGAGGAGACGTGCAGCCATGCGGGCGAACGTGACCCGGAAGTCGGGCTGGGAGCCGACCTCCTGCACGTCGGTCGTCGCCCACCCGGCTTCACTGGCGAGCACGTCGAGCTCCATGAGGAGCACCGTCT
>JBEKMC010000199.1:0-3227 GCA_050008715.1 Acidimicrobiales bacterium
GCGAGCTCGCTGCAGATGATTACCCGAGGCCAGCATCGCGCGCGTGATGCGCGAGCAAGGCCGTGGGTCAGATCCGGCCGACGCGGCGGTAGTGCTCGCCGATCGCGACGATGTGCTCGTGCATCCGACGCTTTGCGAGCTCCACGTCGGCGGCTCGTATCGCCTCGAGGATGCCGCGGTGCTCGGCGATGTCCCAGGCACGGAACTCCTCGGTTGCGTAAAGCTCTCCGGCACGTTCGATCATCAGCGCGACAAATGACTCCTCGACGCCCGCGAGGACCTCGTTGTGGGCGGCCTCGGCGACCGCGACGTTGAAGTCGGAGGCGGGCTTCAGGGCCTGCTCGACCGGTGCGTCGCCGGCCTCCTCGAGTTGGATGATCGTTTCCTCGATCCGTGCCAGATCGGCATCGGTGCGTCGCTGGGCCGCGAGCCCGGCGATCTCGACCTCGACTACCAGGCGCGCCTCGAGGAACTCCTTGGTGAGTCCCTTCGTGAGGGCCCTCTGCAGGGCGTCCGATGCTCCCTCGGTGCCCTCCCGCTCGAGCACGAAGACGCCCTGGCCGTGGCGGATCTCAACGATCCCCATCAGGGCCAGCCCGTTCAGGGCCTCCCGGACCGTCGAGCGCCCCACGCCGAGGTCGCGGGTGAGCTCTCGCTCGGAGGGAACCCGAGCTCCCGGCTCGAGCTCGGCGATGGCCACAAGCAGCTGCTGGGCAACCGTCTCGGTGAGCTTCTGGCGCGGTGCGCGCTGCAGCGAAAGGGCTCCGACGCCCTCCGATTCGCCGAGATCCCCCATTACGATGAGGATAGCCCAAGCCCGGCAGGTGTCCTGCTGAGCGTGTTATCAGCTGAGTTGCCCTCCGACGTTGACCGGTCAAGGCGGCCGAGGGGCGGATCTCCGCAGTTGGGCGGGGGATCGCGCCTGCTTGACGACCCTGCATGGATGATGTTATAAACGGCTTATCAGGTCATCAGGCCAGTTGGAGGGAACAATGCCTCACAGCGTGCAATCGATCGGTCGCGCGGATGCGTCCGATCAGAGTTCGTCGGCGCTGATGCCGGACGCGACCAGATGGGGGGACCTGCTGTTCCTGTCCGGGCGCGCGGCGGTGGATCCCGTCACCTTCGAGCTGCGTGCCCAGGACTTCGTGTCTCAGGGGCGGATCGTGCTCGACGACATTGCGTCGGTCCTCGAACGCGCCGGCTCTGCCATGGAGCATGTCATTCGGGTCGAGTGCTTCCTCGCCGATCCGGGCGATTTCGTCGCCTGGAACGAGCTCTTCACCGAGCGCTTTCCGGCACGGCGCCCTGCGCGTACGACCCTTGTCAGCGCGTTCGCGCTCGAGGGCATGCTGATCGAGATCCAGGTCGTCGCGGGCGTCCCCTCGTGAGCGCGGAGCCACGTACGGTGGTCATCGGTGGGGGCGTCGCAGGACTATGCACGGCCTATTACCTGGCCAAGCGCGGGGCCTCAGTGACGATCGTCGAGTCCAACAGGATCGGCAGCGGAGCGTCCGCCGGGAACGGCGGCTGGTTGTGTCCGGCGCAGGCTGGGCCCTTGCCCGAGCCAGGGCTGACCCTGATGGGCATGCGCGCCTTGATGAACCGCGATTCGGCGCTCTACTTCAAGCCGTCAAAGCTCCCCGAGCTCTCACCTTGGCTGCTGCGGTTTTGGTCCTACTGCAACGCCCGCGACTACCGGCAGGGCCTCCGCGCGATGGCAGTACTGGGGGGGCGGGTCTTCGAGCTCGTCGAAGGGATGATTCAGGACGGAATCGAGTTCGAGCTCCATCGCCAGGGGATGCTGGTTGCCTCACGTGACCCCGAGCAGCTGCGTGACGAGCTCGCGAAGCTGCAACCGATGCGGGAGTTCGGCTACGAGGTGCCGGATGACATTCTCCTCGACGAGGAGTTGCGCGAGGTCGAGCCGTCACTGACGGCAGAGGTCCGTGCGGGCTTCGTGGTCCCCCGACACTGGCACGTCCGCCCCGAGTCCTTCAACCAGGGACTCGCAGCCGCGGCACGGAAGCTGGGCGTCGAGATCCTCGAGGGCGCCGAGGTACTCGACTTCGTCGTCGAGGGCCCCAAAGTGACCGGCCTGCGGACCGCCGCCGGTGACCATCATGCGTCGGCGGTCGTCCTGGCGGCAGGCTCCTGGACCCCGCGCCTCGCGAAGAGGCTCAGCCTCGACGTGCCGATCCAGGCCGGCAAGGGCTACAGCTTCCTCGTCGCGCCTTCGGTCACACCGAAGCACGCGATCCTGCTGGCCGACGTGCACGTCGGCTGCACACCCTTCGGCGAGGGGATGCGGATCGGCGGGACGATGGAGTTCAGCGGCGTCGATCTCCGCCTCGATCGCCACCGGATCGACCACACGATCGCCAGTGCCCGTGCCTCGTTCCTCGAGTGGAGCGAGCCCGAGGTTCGCTCGGAGTGGGCCGGGCTCCGACCGATCGCGCCCGACGGGCTGCCGATCATCGGACTCGCGCCGGCGTTCGAGAACCTCTACCTGGCGACCGGATACTCGATGCAGGGCATGACCCTTGGCCCGCCCGCCGGCGAGGCGCTCGCCGACTACATCGCCACCGGCCAGCGCCCCGCCGTCCTCGATCCCTTCGCGCCCGACCGGTTCCCCAGGCTGCCCTGGCCGCGCAGGAGGGCTCTCGCCAATGGCCGCTGAGCAGCGCCGTCCACTGCGCGTCGGCATCGCCGGCTCGGGAAACATCGGCACCGACCTGATGCTGAAGATCGACCGCAACCCGCAGCTCGAGCTGCTCGGCGTCGCGGGAATCGACCCCGCCTCGGACGGGCTCGCAGCCGCGTCGGCGCGCGGCCACTGGACGACCTCTTCAGGGCTCGCCGACATGCTCGGGCACCTCGATCAGCTCGAGCTGGTCTTCGATGCGACCTCTGCCAAGGCCCACCCGGAGCACGCGCGGATGCTTGCCGAGCGGGGCATCCTGTCGGTCGACCTGACGCCCGCGGCACTCGGCCCCGCCGTGATCCCGCCGGTGAACCTCAGCGAGCACCGCGGCGCGCCGGACGTGAACCTCGTCACCTGCGGGGCGCAGGCGACCGTGCCGATCGTCGCCGCGATCTCTCGGGTCGGGCCGATCTCCTACGCCGAGATCGTCTCCACCATCTCATCGAGATCGGCCGGGCCCGGTACGCGCCAGAACATCGACGAGTTCACGGTCGCAACGGCCCGCGCCCTGGAGACGGTCGGC
>JBEKMC010000002.1:0-87756 GCA_050008715.1 Acidimicrobiales bacterium
GCCGGAATCAGCCGCACCGCTGTGCGACGAGCCCATGACGGACATCGACCCGGCCAAGGCTGCCGAAGAGGGGAACGCCGCCAACATGTAGAGCATGGCGACGACCATCGCCAGGTGCGTGACGTAGTGGGATACGTGATGCAAATGGTCCTCGTCCCATCCACGCACGCCCCATCGCCGCACGAAGTGGACGATCTGGCCGGCGAACCAGACTGCGATGGCGGCAAAGACGATCTCCCACACGCCGGGCGAGAACGAGCGAAGCGACGACCGGAGCATGCCTGCCATCGCCACGCCCATGGCGACGTGCGCCACGTCCACGTCGACGTGAGTCGCCCGTCGCCACAACCTGACAACCGCGAGACGGCCGACGCAGTATGCAGCCGTCATGAGCATCACGGCTGCGAGAGCGTCGACGAGCCACGTCGGGCGCATGCTCATGCCGGCCTGCTCGCGGGCATCGCCGCCGGCTGACGGGACGCCGGGCGCCTCGGTCGCAGCGGCCAGTAGGCGGCTACGAGCAACACGAGCACCGGCCCGCTGCTCGGGTCCGTCGCCGGCCCCGAGAAGACGCCACCGAACGCTTCACCGACGATCCAGATGAACCCGGCCGCGACGACGGCGAGCACGAGCGCCGCCCGTCGGAGTGCGCTCGGCATGAAGACACCGAGGCCGATCATCGTGAAGACGACAGCCAGGATGATCGCCACCTCGTCACCGCGCCCTGCCACCGCCCTCGCGACTGTGCGGTCGACGGCCGTCAGCCAGGAGGGCTGACCGACCGCCATCGCCGTGACGACCTGACGCACACTCTGTGGTCGCCGGTTCGCCGGTGAAAGGCAGAGGGCGCCGAGCCCCAGCCAGAATGTGAGCCAGATGAGCTTGGCGGGCACCACTCCGAGCGGGCGGGCTGCCACCATGTCCGCCTCCGCCTTTGGCTGACCACCTGGGAGCGGCCACAGCAGGACGGCCAGCAGGGCGTAGACCACGACGGCTCCGGGCGCACCCGTGAGGACGTTGGCGGACCCGTGCAAGAGCTCGCCGAAACCCTCGCCGATCCACCACACACCGAACGACCACGCGATCGACAGGGCGAGGGCCGCTCTCACGGTCGGCCTCCATGCGATCCCCACCGCGATCAGCAGCTGTATGCCGGCGAAGGCGACGCCGGCGAGCATCGAGTGCCGCGACATCTCCCGTGCCGACCAGGTGATGGCGTCGGCGACGGCGGCGGGGTTGCCGGAGGCGAACGGTGCGATCATCCGGGAACCGAAGGCGGGGGTGAACATGAAGGGCTGCAGCTGCAATACGCCGTCGAACAACCAGAGGGCGGCGAGCGACAGTTGCAGGACGCGCCGGAAGTCGGGGACGCACCAGGGCTCCACGCGGGGGACCACGCGCCGGAGCGACCCGCCGGTGACGCCGGCAACCGTCCCCGCGCTCAAGGTCGTACCGTCCTCCCCACTGCGATCACCCGCTCGTAACTTACCCAGCGCTCGCGGGATCCGCCGACCGCCAGCCGGCGTCGGTGGTTCAGATCTCCGACGCCCCGGCGCGCAGGACCGTCTTCAGGAGCTTGCCGGAGGCGTTTCTCGGGAGGGGGTCGGCGGAGATCCTGACGTAGGCGGGAACCTTGAAGTCCGCCAGCGTCTGTGCAACGAATGCTCGCAGCTCGTCGGCTGTGGCCGACTCGCCGTCTTCGAAGCGCACGATCGCCATCACCTCCTCGCCGAGGGAGGGGTGCGGCACACCGACGACGGCGACCTCGGCAACCGCAGGATGCTCGACGAGCCGGTTCTCGATCTCGATGCAATAGACGTTCTCGCCACCACGGATGATCATGTCCTTGGCCCGGTCTGTGACGTAGAGGAACCCGTCCTCGTCGAGGTGACCGAGATCCCCGGTGCGCAACCAGCCGTTCTGGAGGACGGCGGACGTCTCGGCCGGCTTGTTCCAGTACGCCGCCATGAGGATCGGCCCGCGCACGCAGATCTCGCCGGCCGTCCCGAGCGGTAGTGACACAGCGGTGTCGAGATCGGACGTCGGTGTCATCGGGTCGACGACCTTCAGCTCGACGACGGGCATGGCGCGACCGACCGAGTCGGGGCGCTCTCGGGCATCGGCTCCTGTGTTCACCGTGGCGACCGAGCTCGTCTCCGTGAGGCCATAGGCGTTGCCGATCGAGCTGACGTTCGGGAACGTCTCACGGACCATACGCTGCAGCTCGCCGGCAGAAGGAGAGCCCCCGTAGGCGATCGACTTCACCGACGAGAGGTCGTACTCGTGGCGGCGGGGGTCGTCAGCGACCCGCCAGATCATGGTTGGCACGGCAGACCAGATCGACACGCGCTCTCGCTCGATCGTCGCCATGACGGCTTCGGGATCGAAACGGCCGGGCGGGATGACGAGCCGCATCCCGGCTGCGAAAGCGACGACCAGGTTCGAGTGACAACCGGAGACGTGGAACAGGGGCGACGTCAACATCCCGACCGTCTGGCCGGCGCCGGTCAGCGGCAGGATCGAGTCACCCTCGCCTGAGGCCGCTGCGACCATGGCCCCCTTTGCGCCGATGAAGAATGTGTTCTGCAGGTTCGCAATCATGCTGCGGTGCGTCGACACGGCGCCCTTCGGACGACCGGTCGTGCCGCTCGTGTAGAAGATGACCGCAGGGTCGTCCTCTGTGATCGCCCGTTCCCAAGGGTCGGCTCCGTCGCCGTCCGAGCCGGCAGGGGTGTCGGGTGGGAAGAGGTCCGAAGCGGGCCTCAGCTGGACGCTGCCGCCTGGCGCGGTCACCTCCGAGGGGTCCGCCCCGACGAGGTAGACGACGCGCAGCGCCGCCAAGTCGCCGAGCTGGCCGGCGATCCGCTCGTAACGCCCGCGGTCGGCCACGAGCACCGCCGCGCCGCTGTCCTGCAGCCCGTACAGGATCTCGTCGGCTTTCCACCAGCCGTTCAGCCCGACGAGCACGGCCCCCATCGATACCGACGACCAGAACGTGAGACACCACTCAGGGCAGTTGGCGGCGAGCATCGCCACACGATCTCCCGGCGAGATACGGCCAGGGCCGGAGGCGAGCTGGCGGGAGCCGGCGCGGGCAAGAGTGACAAAAGACGGGAAGCT
Source organism: Acidimicrobiales bacterium (assembly GCA_050008715.1). Taxonomy (GTDB): domain Bacteria; phylum Actinomycetota; class Acidimicrobiia; order Acidimicrobiales; family Bog-793; genus JAKACA01. Next base: position 3,121 of record JBEKMC010000002.1, read on the forward strand.
GATCCGGCGGTCGCCGTAGACGAGAAACGTCTCGTCATCCCCACGGCTCCCCGCCGACACGGCGATCTCGCGAAGCGATCCCAGCCGGTGGCGGTACACGTTCATCTCGACACCGCCGACGAGATCTCGGCCAATCTCGAACATCCCGCCCGGCCCGGTCAGCTGGTCCTCGACGAGCTGTGCGTGAGTCATGACCGGGGAAACCACTTCGCGTCGAGCTGCTCGTGCGGCGTCATGGGGCGGGACTGTACCCGCGACCGCGCGTCAACAGGCCCTCCTGCGCCTCACCTACGCCGGCTGGGGCGTGCGCCGGCCGAGCCCGGGACGGCTAGATGCGTTCGAGGGCGCCGCCGTCGAACAGGGGTTGCATCCCCAGTCGTTCGGCGTCGTCGGCCAGCTCGACGTCCGTCGGCGCACCGAAGGCTGTGCGCGAGGCGGCGGCCGTCAGGATCGGGCGCAGCAAACGGGCATCGCTCGAAGTGTTGAGGAAGAGTTGCTCGTGCGACAACACATATCGCACCGCACGGCCGAGGGCTGCCTCGTCCTCGGTTGGCTTGTACCAGCTGAACCGAGGGCCGGCGTCCTCGTCAATCCAGCGCCGGCGAGCGACGGACTTGATCGTCTGGACGGCGACGCCGCTCTCGGCGCACCGCTCGAGCAACGCCTCCACATCCCGGCGGTAGCCCTCGTCCCGCAGCAGCACGAAGTTGTACGGCAAGAGGACGGAAGCGAAATCGGCTCGCTCGAGGCTCCGCAGGTGCATTGCGGCGATGCGCAGCCCGTGTCCGGTAACGCCGACATTGCGGGCGAGTCCCTCGTCCCGAGCCCGCATGAGCGCCTCCACCGCACCCCCGGGCGCGTGCGCCGTCTGCCACTCGTCTTCCTCGACGAGGTTGTGTAGCTGGACGAGATCGACATGGTCCACACCGAGCCGCTCGAGCGATCGTTCGAGACTGGCTCGCGCGGCGCCCCCCGTGCGGTCCCCTGTCTTCGTGGCGAGGAAGAAGTCGGAGCGGTGCTGCGCCATCCACGGCGCCAATCGCAGCTCGGAATCGCCGTAGTCGGCGGCGGTGTCGATGTGGTTGACCCCGGACTCGAGCAGCGTCGGCAACAGCTCGTCGGCACTCTCCTGCCCCATGGAACCGAGGGCGGCTGCTCCGAAGATGACGCGGCTGCTGTCGTGGCCCGTCCGGCCGAAGGGTGCGGTCTCGATGCGACAAGGTTATCGGCCCGTCCGCACGGCGATGGTGTCACGTGCGCCGCCGCTCACCTCCGAGCGGCCGATGGCCCCCGCCAGCCCCAATCGACGACGCGCTCGTCGTGTCAGCGTGAGTGCCACTGGCCAGAGCCCGGTGGTAGGTTCTCAGCAACCGTCCGAAGGGGGTCACGTCATGGCGCGGCGGACAGCACCGGTCAACGACTGGGCACAGGACTTCGATGTGCTCGACGCGGGTTATATAGACGATCCGTTCACGGTCTGGGACGAGCTTCGTCAGACGTGCCCGATCGCCCACACCAACCGCCGGGGCTCGAACTGGTTGCCCACCCGGTACGCGGACGTCACGGCGATGGCACACGACATCGAGCGCTTCAGCTCGTCCGAGGTCGGCGTCATCCCGTTCGAGGGCGAGGAGCCCGAGGAGAACCTCCTGCCCTACGGGCTGCCGCCCATCTCTGTCGACCCGCCCGTGCACAGCTGGACGCGGCGTCTGCTGCTCCCGTGGTTCTCGCACCGCCGGGTCGAGGGTTACGAGGCAATGACCCGGGAGCTCTGCAGCGGGCTCATCGACTCGTTCCTCGCCGGCGGTCATGCCGACGCCGCCGAGGACTACGCCCAGCAGATCCCGGTGCGCGTGATCGCTCATATCCTCGGCGTCCCGGCCGATCTCGCCGACATCTTCACCGGTTGGGTGCGGGACTTCCTCGAGTTCGCCGACGACGAGGAGCGCCGGATGAAGGCGGCGGAGGGCCTCTTCATGTACTTCGTCGCCGAGGTGGAGAGCCGGCGCGCCAATCCCGGGACAGACCTGTTGAGCGAGCTGCTACGAGCGGAGAACGACGGTGCTCCCGTTGAGGAGAGCATCATCTTCGGCATGGCGATGCTCGTCCTCGTCGCCGGCGTGGACACCACCTGGAGCGCCATCGGGTCCTCGCTGTGGCACCTCGCCACGCACGAGGCCGACCGCAAGCGGCTCACAGCCGAGCCGGAGCTCATGCCGCTCGCCGTCGAGGAGCTGCTGCGTGCGTATGCGCCCGTCACGATGGCGCGGCTCGTCACGTCCGACGTCGAATTCAACGGGTGCCCGATGAAAGCAGGTGACAAGCTGCTGATGAACTTCCCGGCGGCGAACCGGGACCCGGCGATCTTCAAAGACGCCGACAAGGTCATCCTCGACCGCCAGCACAACCGGCACGTCGCCTTCGGATCCGGCATCCATCGATGCGCCGGCTCGAACTTGGCTCGCATGGAGCTGAAGGTTGCGCTCGAGGAGTGGTTGAGGCGGATCCCGGAGTTTCGTCTTGCCGACGGCGCTGAGGTCCTCTGGGCCGGCGGCCAGGTGCGCGGTCCCCGAGTGCTGCCGGTCGTGTTCTCGTGAAGGTCCAGGTCGATCCGGACAAGTGCCAGGGACACGCTCGCTGCTACGCCCTCGTGCCGGAGCTGTTCATCGTGGACGACTACGGGATGAGCTCAGTGATCGGTGACGGCAATGTGCCGCCCGAGCTCGAGGACAAGGCTCACCTTGCCATCGCCAACTGCCCCGAGTACGCCATCGAGGAGCTGGCGGACTAACAACCCGGGCGGAACGCCGGCGGCGGATACCTCCCACTCAACTTCGTGCACAGAGCGACCGGCGACCCCCCTGCCCGGTCGCCCTTCGCACTCGGTTCGGGGCGCCCGGCCGGCGATCGGTCGGTCGAGCCCTCGGTGCGACCCCGTCGGCGGTCGGTCGCCCTTCGCACTCGGTTCGGGGCGCCCCGCCGGCGATCAGTCAGGCGGTCGAGCCACCGACGCCGCCGTCCTCGTCCGGCGCGTAGTCGGGTACGACGAAGCGACTGGGGACGTTGCCGGTTCGCGCCAACCAGGCGTACTCCCAGGCGGTCAGCTGCGACACGGGCACGTCGAGCCTCGAATTTGTCCCGCCGGCGTTGGCAGCCGCCGCTGCCCGCGCCGCAATCGAAGCCGGCGAGAGCGAGCCCGCCGGTAGCCCGGAGACGCCCGGGCGCACTCCGTCGGCACGGGACCGCCCACGCCGAGGTCCGAGCTCCCGGTCAGACGCGCTGAGCTCGTCGACCCCGTTCAGCCGGCCAGCGGCCTCGTGGCCGCCCCAGGCTGCACCTTCGCCGTCGCCCTGCCTGTCTGAGTCTGTCGAAGCGACGCCCACGAGCGAGAGGGAACCGCCGCCTCGCGCATCGCTCCGTACGGCCACTCGCTGCTCGGAGTGCATCCATTGCAAGTAGATGGGTACGAACGCCCCGAGGGTGACGACTTCGGTGGCAGCCCACAAGATCCCGCCGCCCGTCCTCGAGCTCCCGAGCGTGTACATCGAAGCGAGCGGCTTGTGACTGTTGAGGATCGCCACGCCCAGGAACGCTTCGACACCCGATCCGAGCAGGATGTTCAGCATCCGAGCCGGGTAGCTCATCCTCCAATGGATGATCGGGTCGATCCCGACCATCGGCCACCAGAACAGCGTCGCGCCGAAGAGGAAACCGACGTTGATGAGGTCCATCAGCCACATGTGCAACATCGCGTAGTTGAGGATCGGCGTGAGGAAGAACACGAACATGGCGCCGTAGTAGAGGGCCCATGCGACGATCGGATGGCTGATCGCTGCAAACGGCGCCGAGCGCAGGACCGACAACCAGCGCTGCTTCAGTCGACGACTGCCCGTCTGGAGCAGGAGCGTCGACGGCGCACCCAGGGCGAGCAGCGGCGGCCCGACGACCATGAGCAGCAGGTGCTGTATCACGTGCGCCTGGAAGTACGTGCCCGTCATGGCTGCGACGGGGGACTGCAGGGCAAGATCGATCGCCACGAGCCCGGTCATGAACGACGCCGTGCGCCAGCCGCTCCACCGGCGTCCACGGGCGGCGAGGCGCCAGTCGGCCCGCAGGTACCAGACAGCGATGGCGACGAGCACGGCTGCGACGCACACGGGGAATGCGGTGAACTCCCACTGCGTGAGGGCGTTGTGCACGGAGAAGCCGACATGGGCCATTCCAGGCATGCGCCCAGTGTTCTACCGCCGGGCCGAAATGACAACCTCGGACCCTGTGCGGCCAGTCCGCAATCAGGCAGGACGTGCCGAGACGGTCAGCTTCTGTTCGAGCGACCAGGAGCCCGCCGGGCCGAGCACGTAGACCATCACCGTCGAAGCTACGACGGCCAGACTTTCGGTCGCGCCGCCGGCATCGAGGACGAGCGTCGTCGTGCCGGCGGGCAGCCCCGGCAGGGTGCCCCAACTCGCCCCGGACACCCCGAGCACTTCGGCCGTGAGCACGCCGTCGTGCGACATCAACAAGTAACACGAGCCGTCAGCGGCATCCCCCGTCGCTACCAGCCGCTGCGAGGGAGGCACGTCGTAGACCGGCGACGACGTCCACGAGCCCGAGACACCCTGTGTCGAGCGGAAGACGCTGGCTGTGCCGTCGGCAGCGACTGCTTCGGCGAGTACCTCGAGGCGCGAAGCGTCCGTCCAGATTCGCAGGACCTCGGTGATCGTCGACGACCCGACGGTTGAGGTCGGTCCCGGTGCCCGGTGCCGCTGGCTGCCGTGTGCGGCGGGACCAGTCGGAACGGACGGCCCCACCTGCGTCCAGCTCGAGTCTGTGAGCTCGAAGATTCCGACGTGCGACGATCTTTGGCATCGCCCGCCTGCAATCGGCTGTCCGTTCGGGCCGAAGCTGACCGCCGTGAGGGCCGTCAGGGCGCAGGCCGTGCCTCCCGCTGCTGCCAGCGCCGCCCGGCCGGAGAGCGTTGACGTCGAGGCACCCCGGTCGTCACTCGAGACGATCGACGAGCCGTCTGTGCCGAGCAGCGCCAGCAGTCGCCCATCAGAGGACGCCGCCACGGCATCGGGGACGGGGGCAAGGCCGCTCGGGAGGATGCCGCTCGACCAGTGGACCCCCCCGTCTGGCGTGGTCGCCAGCGGCGAGAAACCCAACAGTCCGCTCGTTTCCACGCCCACGACGCCGCCGATCGAACCGAAGGAACCGGCGAGTCCCCCGTGGTCGTCCACGCCGGCGGGCGTCACGTCCGACCAAAGCGACGGTACCCCGCTCAGCACGAACAACCGCCAGCTCGGGCCGGTGGGGAAACCACCGGCACCCACCGGCACGATGGCCCACCCAAGCGCGCTGGAGAGGCCGCTGACGGAAGCGCTCGGCACGGTTGTGCCGATCCCCGTCGCCAGCGGGACCAGGAGCGCCTGCGACTGAGCGGCCGTCGGACCTCCGTTGCCGGGGCCGGCGTTGCAGGCGCACAGCAACAGAGCGCTCAGTATGAGCGCAAGGGACGCTCTCATGGTGGACGCCAGCTAGGTCTCAGCTACGTCACCCCGATCCGAGCAGATGCTGCACGGTGGAAGCCAGCACCTCGGCGAACGACGCTTTGAGGGGTTGCGTCGCCGGTCCCGGATTGGCGTCGAGCTGGTAGCGCTCGAGTCCGCTGGCGTCGATGACGAAGACCCGGTACCTGGGTGCGGCCGCCGAGCCGGCGCTCGTGCTCGCCTCGATGCCGTAAGCGCTCCAGACTGCCTCGAGGCCTCTCACCGATCCGGTCAGATATTGCCAGTTGCCCATGTCGCTGAGACCTTCGGCTCGGTCGAACGCCAGCAGTGCCGCACCCGAGCGGTAAATCGGGTTCGTGTCGATGGCGACGAACTCCACCTGGTGGCTCTCGCTGCCGAGCAGGGACGACGCCTGCGACAGCTCCTGAGCGATCACGGGTGCTGCGAGGGTGCTCAGAGGATCGAGGAACGTGAGCACGACGACGCGGCCGCGCAGTGACGCCAAGCTGACGAAGTCGCCCGACTGCCGACGGAGCACGAAGGGGGGTGCCCTTACGTCAACCCGGCTCGGCACGCCGTCGATCGCCTGGTACACGATCGAGTCGGCGCGTCGGTTGAGGGAGGCGGCCGCCATGGGAGCGGCACCAAGCAGCACGACACCGACGGCGCCGACGGCCGCCAGCACGCGAAAGGAGTAGACCGGTCGGGCACGCACGCGCTCGCGCCAAGTCGGCTGGATCTCGGGTGGCAACGGGTCCGAGAGCCAGCCGAGATCCGGCTCGAGGTTGATCGGCAGCTCCAGCTCCGGAGACAGCACCTCTGCCTCGACCGTTCTGCGTGTGAGCGCCAGGTAGCCGGCGACGATCACGACGAGGGTGGGGATCATGCTGTTCGGGTCTGTGCCCGTCCCGCCGAAGAAACCCAGGTCTTGCACGAGCACCCAGTCCGCCAGGCACACGACGACCGAGACGACGACGGCCGTGCCGACGACGGCGGTGCGCTTGGCAAGCAGCGCCAGCCCGACGCCGGCGAGCATCACGACGACGAAGAGGTTGACGGCGAAGCCGTGTGCTTCCGCAAAACCGCCGAACGAGCTCATCCACGCCGAGACATATCGCGGCTGAGGAGTCGCTGCCATCGTCTGGACCATGGCCGCCAGCGTCCCGGCGTGAGTTTGGACACCCACCCTGCCCTGCCAGAACCCTCGTCCCGGCCATGCCTGCAGAACGGCCATGACGAGGAAGTACACCCCCATCGACCGAACGACGAGGCGCCCGATCTGCCCGCTCGCCCACCTGCGGTCGTCCAGCACCAGCAGAATCCCGGCGAAGCAGTAGAACAAGACCGCCCCCGGGGAGCCGAACATCCAACTTACGCCGGGAGCGAAGAGGCCGCCGAACACCTCTCCGAACACCCAGACGATCAGGCCCCAGGTCACACTTGCGACGCCCGCCGCCCTCGACCAGCGACCGCGCGGCGCGACGAGGAGCCAGAGGCCGATTCCGAGCTGAATCCAGACCGTTGCCGAGCCGGCGACAACGGGATGATCCCCCCAGATCGTGGCGCCGAAGTTCACGACGTGCTGTGCCCAGGTGGGGGACGCCGCCGCCGTCGGCCCGATCACCTTGGCCGTCATTCCGAGCGGCATCGACGTCTGACCCTGCAAGATGCCGTCGAACACCCAGAGCAGACCGAATCCGATGCGAAGGAATCGCCGGCCGCTCGGCTCAGGCTCCGCCCATGCCTCCTGGCCGAACGCAAGCTTCGCACCCAGCGCCAGCCCGGTCGTCCCGGCGGTGACGCCCGGGAGACCAGGCGTCCCGCCAGGTGTGGAGCCGGCGGCCGATGCCATCGCGACCGCGTTGCGGAACTGAACCGAGCGCAGCACGCTCCAGGCGATCGCCAGGAGGACGAGGATGACGACGACCACGAGAGCCTGTCGCAGCAGCGCGGACTGGAACGCGGACACGATGATGGAACTGCCCGGTGCTACCCCGCTGCTCATCCCCGGCAAGCTGAATCGACTCCTCCGCGACGCATCCATACGGTATCGGAACTTTCCCGGAAAAATGGAGGGATCCAGGCCAGGTGCCCTGTCGAATGGACAGGCCCCGACCGAGGGTGTTCACACCGCCCCGCGAAATGGGCAAGGCTATGGGCGTGACGATCGAGCAGGCACCGCCGGCTGACACCGGGATACAGAGTCGTGCTGCCCCAGGGCCGCTGCCGCGTACCGTGGCCGGCGCCACCCCGGGAACCATCGCACGTAAGCGCTACCGGCCGCGGGTCGACTATGAGCTCATCTCCTGCGGGCTCCACGGGCACGTGCTCGTCGGCCTCGACGTCGCCGAGGTCCGGTCGTCCGACTCGGACGTTCTTCGCGAATACGGCGACGGACTCCGCTGGCACCGGTGCCTGCGGTGCGACGGCTGGGTGGTTCAGGACCGCCCGGCGAACCCGACGAGCCAATTCCTGTTGGACGTCGTCGATCTCGACATCCCTCTGCGGGGACGGAGGTTGCGCGACCGGTACGTGCTGCGGCTGATCGTCGTCGACCGGATATTCCACGCCCTCGTCTTCGGTGCCCTCGCTGCTGCCATCTTCGCCTTCGCCGCCAACTCCGACCACCTCCACAGCGCCTGGCGCCGGATCCTCACCGCCCTGCAGCCCTACTCGGGATCGTGGATCGTGAAGGACGTCAACAAGCTCTTCGCCCTTCACCACACGACCCTGTACCTGCTGGGGGCGGCGGCATCGCTCTACGTCGCCCTCTTGCTCGCAGAATGCATCGGCCTGTGGAACGCCCGGCGGTGGGCCGAGTACCTGACGTTCGCTGAACTGGCAGCGTTCGTGCCGTTCGAGCTCTACGAGCTCGCTGGCTCGGTCACGCCGTTCAAGATCGTGACGCTCGTCCTCAACACGATCATCCTGCTCTACCTGCTCCTCGTCCACCGCTTGTTCGGGGTGCGCGGCGGGGTGAAGGCGGCACAGGCGGCCTATGGGGAAGAGGGTTGAGGTCGCCCTTCGACGACAGGTGCCCACCAGCCGAAGCTCCGACGGCCAGTCAGGGGCTCAGGTGACCTGCCGGCGGACCGAGTAGATCTCCGCCTCGTACTGGCGGGACGAGACGACATCGACGACCGCCTCGGCGGCGTCGAAGACGTCCGTGAACCGCAGGTACAGCGGTGCGAAGCCGAACCGGCACAGGTCCGGCGCACGGAAGTCCCCCACGACGCCCTGGGCGATCAGGGCTTGCACGACGGCGTAGCCCTCCGGGTGCCGAAGCGAGACGTGCGACCCGCGCCGTTCTGAGGCACGAGGCGAGGCGAGCTCCAGCTCGTCGCCCACACGCTCCAGAACCGCCTCGATGAACAGCTCGCTCAACGCCACGGATTTCGCCCGCACCGCCTCCGTCGTCACTCCCTCCCAGGCATCGAGGGCGGCGTCGAGAGCAGCCAGCCCGAGAACCGACGGCGTCGAGGTGACGAAGCGACGTATCCCGGGAGCCGGGCGGAACGATGCCGCGAAGTCGAAAGGCGTCTCGTGGCCGAGCCAGCCCGGCAGAGGGTTGACGAGTGACCCCTGCAGGTCGCGGCGCACGTACACGAACGCCGGGGCCCCCGGTCCGGCGTTCAGATACTTGTAACAGCACCCGACTGCGAGATCGACGGCGTCGCGCTCGCAGTCGACGACGACGGCTCCGACGGAATGGCACAGATCCCAGACCGTGAGAGCGCCGACTTCGTGGGCGGCGGACGTGAGGACACCCATGTCGAACATCGCACCGGTGCGGAAGTCGACGTGGGTGAGCATGAGCACCGCGACGCTCTCGTCCAGAGCCGCCGCGACGGCGGCGGCATCCACATGTCGGACTTCCACGTCGAACAGGCGGGCGACCCCATCGGCCGCATACAGGTCGGAGGGAAAGTTGGCTGCCGTCGTGACGATCACGCGGCGGTCAGGCCGAGCCGCCAGCGCTGCCCCGAGGAGCTTCGCGAGTGCGATCGTCGTCGTGTCGGCGACGAGGACCTCGCCGTCACGAGCGCCGATGAGACGGGCGATCTTGTCCCCCACGCGACAGGGCTCCGACATCCATGTGTCCCAGTTGCGAACGAGCCCTGTCCCCCACTCCTGCTCGATGACCTCCGCAACTCGTGCGGCCACCGCGCCCGGGAGCGCTCCGAGTGAATTGCCGTCGAGGTAGATGACACCCTCAGGCACGACGAACCGATCACGGACGGCTCGAAGCGGGTCCGCCCGGTCGAGCGCCGCCGACCGCTCCCGGGTCCAGGAATAGCTCGAGCCTGAGCCTGCCATCGGGCCGGACACTACCTCGACCCGGCATGTCGTCGCCGTCCGTGGCACCATGAGCCGCCAGGTGCTGAACAGCCGGACAAACCCCTACGAACAGTCCGGCAAGACACGAAAGGGCGGGACCGATGCCGGACGCCGTTCCCGAGCGGGCGCAGGTCGTGATCATAGGAGGTGGGGTCATCGGGCTCTCGACCGCCTATCACCTGACGCATCAGGGATGCACCGACGTGCTCCTCCTGGAGCGCCATCAGCTGACTTCCGGGACGACCTGGCACGCTGCTGGGCTCATCACCTCCGCCGGCATGACCGACGAAGCCTCGCTGACGATGAGCATCTACTCACGCGAGCTGTACGCGCGCTTGGAGGACGAGACCGGATTGTCCACCGGCTTTCGCCGTTGTGGGCACCTGCACGTCGCCACGACGGCGACGCGCGTCGAGGCGATGCAGCGGGAAGCCGCCTACGCAAAGCGCTTCGGTCAGGAGTCGCACGAGATCGGTCCGGCCGAGATCGCGGAGCTGTGGCCAATGGCGGAGACGTCTGACCTGCTGCGGGGTTTCTATGTGCCGGTCGAAGGGCGGGCGAACCCGTACGACGTCGCGATGTCGCTTGCCAAGGGAGCGCGCCAGGGCGGGGCCACGATCCTCGAGGGTGTCCCCGTCACTGGCATCACGACGCGGGCCGACCGCGTCACTGGCGTCGTCACGGACCTCGGGGTGATCGAGACGGAGGTCGTCGTCCTTGCCGCAGGCATCTGGAGTCGACAATTCGGCGACATGATCGGCGTGCGTGTACCCCTGCAGGCAGCCGAGCACTACTACCTCATCACCGAGCCCTTCGACGGTGTGCACCCGGACCTTCCCGTCCTCGAGGACCCGTCCACGTACGGCTACTTCCGGGAGGAGACCGGTGGCCTGCTCGTGGGGCTGTTCGAACCACAGGCCGCCGCATGGGAGCCGGGGGGCATCCCGGACGACTTCGCCTTCGGCGAGATAGAGCCGGACTGGGAGCGCATCAGCCCCTTCGTAGATCTCGCCATGTCGCGCGTGCCCGCCGTCCGCAACGTCGGGGTCCGAAAGTTCTTCTGCGGGCCGGAGTCATTCACCGCCGACGTGCACCCGTTGCTGGGCGAGTCGCCCGAACTGCGGGGACTGTTCACCGCAACGGGGCTGAACTCGCTCGGCATCCTGCTCGGCGGTGGCGTCGGCAACGTCATGGCGGAATGGATCGTGAGCGGGCAACCGCCGATCGACCTCACCGGATTCACGCTCGACCGCACGAGCCCGCACGAGGCGACGCCGAGGTTCCGCCGCGACCGGACACCCGAGCAGCTCGGTGTCCTCTTCGGCGACGCCGTCGCCCCCGGGTGGACGCCGAGATCCGCCCGGGGGATCCGACGCTCGCCCGTGCACGAGCGCCTCGTCAGCCACGGCGCCCGCTTCGACACGACGACGGGGTGGGAGTGGGCTGACTTCTTCGCCGGCCGCGGTGCCGAGGCGCCGGCTGTCACGCAGTCGTTCCAGCGTCAGGGTCATTGGTCGCTCGTCGAGGCTGAGCACCGCGCCGTGCGCGAGGACGTCGGGCTCCTCGACATGTCGTTCATGTGCAAGTTCCTCGTGCAGGGCCGCGACGCCGGCGCCGTGCTCGATCGCCTCGTGGTGTCCGAAGCTGCTCACACACCGATCGGCAAAGTCGTGTATACCGCCATCTGTCACGAGGGCGGGGGGATGTGGGCGGACTGCACCTTTACGCGGCTGGCGGAGGACCGGTACATGGTGATCGGCACCGACCTCGTCACTCGACGCCTCGAGGCGCTGCTCCGCCGGGCCGTGACGGAAGGCGACACTGCCACGGTGACGGACGTGACGGCAAGCTACGCACTGTTCAGCGTGCAGGGACCGAAGTCTCGCGAGCTGCTCTCGCGGCTCACCTCGGCTGAACTGTCCAACGCGAGCTTCCCGTATCTGACTGGCCGCTACCTCGACGTCGCATATGCGCCATCGGTCTGGGTGCAGCGCGTCACCTACGTCGGCGAGCTCGGCTACGAGTTGCATGTCCGGGCTGACCTGGCCGTGTCGGTCTACGACGCCCTCTTCGAAGCGGGGGGCGATCTCGGCCTTCGCAACGTCGGTATGTCCGCCTTGAACGGCCTTCGGATCGAGAAGGGTTATCGCGACTACGGCCACGACATCGGCAACGACGACACGCCGCTCGAAGCAGGAATCGGCTTCGTCGTCGACTACGACAAAGGGGACTTCCCCGGCCGGCAGGCCCTCGCGAAGCAGCGGGAGGGCGGTCCCCTCACCGAACGGCTCGTGAACGTGCTCGTTCTCGATGCCGAGCCGCTCCTGTTCCACGGCGAGGACGTGCTCCGCGACGGCGTCCTCGTCGGCGAGGTCGAGGCTGGTGCTTTCGGCTACACCCTCGGTGGCTCGGTGGCAATCGCCACGGTCCGCTGTGAGAACGGCGTGACGGGCGCCTGGTTGTCCGCGGCGGCCTTCGAAGTGGAGGTGAACCGCCGCCGTTACCCGGCTCGCGTCCAGCTCGGGCCGCTCTACGACCCCTCGAGGTCCCGCATCCTCTCCTGATCGGCTGAGCCATGAGGCGACGCGGCTCCGGCGACGTGCCACGATGGCGCCATGCGCATCGGTGTTCTCACAGGTGGAGGTGACTGCCCGGGCTTGAACCCCGCCATCCGGGCTGTCGTACGCAAGTGCGAGGTCGGCTTCGGCGACGAGGTGATCGGCTTCCGGGACGGCTGGCGAGGCGTGATCGAGGACTCGACCATGGCCCTCGACGTCGAGCGATGCCGCGGCATCCTGCCGCGGGGCGGCACCATCCTCGGAACTTCGCGGACCAACCCGTACCGCGTCGAGAACGGCCCGGCACTTGCGGTGGAGACTCTCGAGCGCCATGGGATCGACGCCCTCATCGCCATCGGTGGCGAGGACACGCTTGGCGTCGCCGACAAGCTCAGCGAACAAGGCGTGCCCGTGGTCGGAATCCCGAAGACGATCGACAATGACTTATCTGAGACAGACGTCACCATCGGGTTCGACACCGCAGTGCAAATCGCCGCAGAAGCGATCGACCGGCTTCACACGACAGCCGAGTCGCACCATCGCGTCATGGTCTGTGAAGTGATGGGCCGTCATGCCGGCTGGATAGCCACCTACGCCGGCATCGCCGGGGGTGCCACGGCAATCCTTGTGCCCGAACAGCCATTCGAGATCGACGCCGTGTGCGAATACCTCCGACGTCGGCATTCGTCGGGTGCCTACGCATCCATCGTCGTGACCGCCGAGGGGGCAAAGCCGGCCGAAGGCACACTCGCCGTCGTCGCGCCAGAGCTCGATCAATTCGGTCACGAACGGCTCGGGGGCATCGGCACGATGCTCGCCGCTGAGTTCGAACGAAGGACGGGCTATGAGTCGAGGGTCACAATCCTCGGCCACATCCAGCGGGGCGGCACGCCGAGCGCTTTCGACCGTGTGCTGGCCACGAGATTCGGCACCGCGGCGGTCGACGCCGTGCACGACCGCGCCTGGAAGCAGATGGTGGCGGCACGCGGACCGCGTATCGAGCGCGTACCCATTGCCGATGCGGTAGCCAAGCTGAAGACGCTCGATCCCGATCTCTTCCGATCGGTTGCAGAAGTCTTCTTCGGCTGAACAGCGTGTGAACCCGGGGTACGCGAAAGTGGGCCTAGGACCCTTTGCAGTACAGACGAACGATCGCGAAGGGCGCCAGAACCCATGCAACCAGCAATACGAGTCCTCGAAGCGCTACGCCCACCCAGACAGAGGCTGGCCGGCTCGGTCGGCTTCCTCGCGCTCGTCGCCGCTGTGTCACTTGCCCTTGGGGCCTGCGGCACGACCGCGAGCACCGCGGGCGTCAGCACGTCGCTCGTGCAGTCGGCCGCCACCCGGCCGGCGCTCGACGTCGTGGCTGGGACATATCAGCTGCAGGGAGGCCCGATCAGCCGCACGGGTCATACCCAGATCCGTCCCCTTGACGGATTCATCACTGCCACCGGCGCACAGGGTCACGAGAGGGTCACGGTGAAGAATGGCCGCTTCCGGCTGAGCCTTCCGCCCGGCACCTACAAGCTCGTGGGCTGGACCCCGTCGATCAAGGAAGTGCAGGGATCGACCGTCGTCAAGAATGGCTCGACCTGCGGCACCGCTACGGTCGTCGTGACACGGCATCACAGCACCAAAGCGGCCGTGTACTGCGACGTCCCGTAGGCGCCGGGGATCATCAGCCGACGCGGTCTCGAGAGCGACCGCATCAAGCTGTTGCTGGGTGCAACGACGACAGCATTCCTGTCGCCCTCAGGGCTGATGGCTGTCTACGGGCGATGTCTGCGTCCCCTCGTCATCCGACGACGAATTCGATGGTGGTGACGACGCTGGAGATCAGCCCTCCGCCTCGGTCAGACCGGTCGGACATGAGACGCCAGTCCCGCCGATGCCGCAGTAACCCATCGGGTTCTTCGCGAGGTACTGCTGGTGGTAGTCCTCCGCGTAATAGAAGGGGCCTGCCTCGGAGATCTCGGTCGTGATCTCGTCGTAACCACGCGCCGTCAGAGCTGACTGGAAGCGGTCGCGCGAGACCTTTGCAGCCGACAGCTGGGCGTCCGTGGTCGTGTAGATGGCCGAGCGATACTGCGTGCCCATGTCGTTGCCCTGGCGCATCCCCTGGGTGGGATCATGGCTCTCCCAGAAGATGCGCAGCAGCTGGTCGTAGGTGGTGACCGCTGGGTCGAACACGACGAGGACAGCTTCGGCATGCCCGGTACGGGCAGTGCAGACCTCTTCGTAGGTGGGATTCGGCGTGTAGCCGCCCGAGTAGCCGACGGCAGTCGTGTAGACGCCACCGGCCTCCCAGAACTTCCGCTCCGCCCCCCAAAAGCAACCGAGACCGAAGATTGCCGTCTCCATTCCCTCCGGGAACGGAGGGACGAGCGGATGCCCGAGGACTGCGTGCAGGCCGCTCACCGGGATCGGCGTCGACCTGCCTGGCAACGCCTCGTCGCTCGCCACCATCTGCTGCTTGCCCGATCGGAAGATACCCATCACCTCTCACCTTTGCTCTCTGGTACATCAGTCAACACTGCAGGCCGCTTCAGCTGTTCCCGTCTTTCCCGTCTGCCCCGTCCCAGTGCCCGTCATCGTCATCGCCGGCGTCGCCCACCACCTCGTCTCGGTAGGCGAGCAAGAGCTCCACGAGACCTGTGCGCGTCTCGGGGGCCAGATCTCCTGGATCCACACGGCCGAGCAGATCGATCGTGGCCCGCATCTGTCTCAGGTACTCGTCACAGCCGTCGCAGGCCGCCAAGTGCCGCTCCAGCCGGGTTCGTTGGCGAGCCGGCATGACGCCCTCGAGGTAGTCGGTCATGAGCGCGACGGCATCGCGGCACACGAGGTCCCGCCGCCACGCACTCAACAGCCGCACCATCACGCCTCCCACTTCCTCACGTCGTCCTCGAGCATCGCCCGAACCTGCGTCCGCGCCCGGTGCAACAGGACGCGCTGATTGCCTTCCGAGATGCTCAACAAGTCGCACACCTCACCACTTGTCAGTCCCTCGATATCTCGCAGCGTTACCACTTGACGCTGCGACTCCGGTAGCAGCTCCACGACCTCGCGGACTCGCCCAGCCATCTCGGGCGCAGCCAGCCGGTCCTCGATATCGTCAGTCCAAATGACAGGAGGTTCCCGCCAGGCACCCTGAGCCGTGAAGCGGTCGTCGCCAGGCCCGTCGCCCGTGTCGAGCTCCACCGTGCGGGGCTCTCGTGCGCCGGTCGTGCGGGCGCGGTTGACGAGGATCCGGAAGATCCACGTCTTCAGCGACGACCGGCCTTCGAAGCGAGGCAGGCCCCTCACGACGCCGAGCCATGCGTCCTGCACCACCTCTTCGGCCACGGCTCGGCTCGGGACGAACGTCGAGGCGACCCGCACCATGGAAAGGTGATAGCGGTTGACGAGGTCGGCGAAGGCACGCTCGTCGCCGGCGCGCAACCGGGCGATCAGCTCCTTCTCGTCCTCGGCCCCCATGTCGCCAAGCGTACGGGTGCGTAACGCTCTGCGCCGGGCAGGGACTGCGGTGGTGCAGCACGAAGGTTCTGCGATGCCCACACGGGCAACAGGCCGGCTCGGCCACTGCCCCAGAGAAAGGAAACCCTCGCCTTATGCAACGATCACGTCGCGCCCCCCTTCGGGCGCTGCTCGCGTCCGCAACGCTCGCAGGTCTGGCGGCAGCGGTGGTCGTCTCGGCGCCGCTGGCTGCCAGCGCCCAGACCACGGCCCGCTCCACCGCTCAGCACTCGCACGCCCAGATCAGCAACGCCGTCTTCGTACAGACGAACGACACGACCGGTAACCAGATCCTCGCGTACTCGCGATCGGCCACCGGCTCGCTCTCGTTCGTGCACGCCTACGACACGGGCGGCCGTGGCGCCCGCACAGCCGGCTCGATCGTCGACCCACTCGCCTCGCAGGGCTCGCTCTACTACGACTCCCATGCTTCGCTCCTCATCGCCGTCAACGCCGGCAGCAACACGATCGCTTCATTCCAGGTGAACGGCGACGTCCTCTCGCACCGACAGGTGCTGTGGGCGGGGCCCCTGCCGGTGAGCGTGACCTCTCACGGCTCGCTCGTCTACGTGCTCGACGGCGGGTCGACCGGCGCCGTCCGCGGCTTTCGCGTGCACGACGGCCGGCTCCGGCTCATTCTCGGCTCCGGGCGCGGCCTCGGCCTCGACCCGACCGCCACGCCCCAGTTCCTGAACACGCCTGGGCAAGTCGGCTTCACGCCGGACGGCGCTCAGCTGATCGTGACGACGAAGCACAACGGCAGCGACATCGACGTCTTCGGCGTGAAGGCCGACGGCCGGCTCACCGCCCCGGTGAAGAACGCCGCCGCTGAGCCCGTCCCATTTGGGTTCGTGTTCGACCCGAACGGCAACCTCGTTGTGACCGAGGCCGGCGGCGCTGACGTCTCGACGTATGGGATCGCGGGCAACGGCACGATCACGAACCTGTCCACCGTCGTCGACGGCCAGGCGGCTCCGTGCTGGATCGCTTCAGTGGCCGGTTGGTACTTCGTGGCCAACGCCGGCAGCGCTGACATCGCCGGCTACCAGGTGAGCAACGCCGGCGTCGCCTCCCTCATCGCCGCCAACAGCGGCATCGCCGGAACGACTGATGCCGGACCGATCGACCTCGCTGGTTCTTCGAACGGCCAGTTCCTGTACGTGGAGGCAGGCGGCACCGGAGCGGTCGACGAGTTCTCGATCAACGCCGACGGCACCCTCACTTCGATCGGCTCGATCACGGGCCTCTCCGGCACGGGCATCGAGGGCATCGTCGCTTCGTGACAGTCGGCTGACAACAGATTCAAGGCTCCTCGAATGGGCCGGCGCGGTGCTCCAGCGGCCGCGCCGGCCTCGGCGCGAGCGGGCCTCAGCCGCAATGCTTGGCGTAGGCGGCCGTTCCGGGCTGGTACGCCTGGGCCGAACCGGGGCTCACCTCGAGACACGCCTCGTTGACGGCGACGAATTCCGATGCGGGTATCTGCTTCAACTGGTCGACCTCGTCGTAGGTCCAGCGGGTGTCCGCCGTGCCTTGGAAGAACCAGTTGCTGCCGTTGTCGGCGAGGATGAGGCCGTAGGTCTTCATCGTCGTGATGACGGTCTGGCACATTGCCGAGCACACCTTGGCGGACAGGTGGAAGCTCGCCTTCAATCGAAAGCGCGCCCCCATCGGCGGGCAGCGCTTGTCCGCCACGCCTGCCTCGTGACGAGCCGGCCACGAGTAGGACTCCTGGGTGCAGTCGGCCGTGAAGCGAATGGCGTGGTCCATGGCGCCCGACTTCACCTCGTTGTAATTGACGAGGCCGACGAGGACCGGCAGGCCGGCAGCGTCGGCGGATGTCCAGTTGGCTGGACGTAGCTTGTCGGACAAGAGGCTCCAGATCGCCCCGGACCCTGCCGTCGATCTGCCTCCGGCGCGGTAGTAGGCGTCGTAGAGCTCGAAGAGCTTGCAGGTGGACGGGTTGACCATGATGGCGTGGCGATCGCCGGAGGCGCTGCGCCCTCCCTCGATCGGCGTCGAGGCCGAGAACGGGTACGGACCCTTGTCGCTCTCGCCGGCGTATTCGAACTTGATCTTCACGAGCGGCTGGGCCGGCTTCACGATCTGCCACGGAATGCCGTAGGGAATCCCGCCGGAGGGGCCGTAGTCCGGGTGGAGATCGACCCGGGAAGAGTCCATCGACTTCAGCCAGGTCGAACTGTGGACGTCAACCGGTAGACCCGTGATCGGCGTGTTCCAGACGTTGTCCGCCGGGAAGGCAGGGCACTTCGTGCCGGGCAGCGTGACGGCGTGGTCGACCCTTCCGGTGCTGGACGCCAGTGACGCGGCGCTGGCCCGGGACCCCGGCGAGGCTTCCGCCAATGCGTTCCCGGCAGTCGATGCCACGATCCCGGCGCAGACCAACGACAGCGCAGCGGTGACGATCCTTCTTCGCTGAGAGCGACCGCTCAACGTCTTCCTCCTCAGCCCGGTGGCCCGGCGCGGGCCGCTCGGAAAGCTTACGCGCCGAGCTGTGGCATCATCGCCGGACGCCACTCGCGACGAGATTCCCGTGACCACGCAGCCCCCCGCCGAGCACCCGGAGGCCCAACCGACCCGCCCTCCCGCCGGCGAGAGCCCAGGTGCGTTCTTCGAGTGGGGAGCCGCCGGGGCGCAAGCCCTCGCGGCCACGTGCTCCGCCATCGTCGTCGTGGACGTGCTCTCGTTCACGACGACCGTCGCCGTCGCTGCCGGGCTCGGAACCGAAGTGATCCCGTGCGGAGACCTGGCGACGGGGCGGCGGCTCGCCGGCGACACCGGCGCGCAGCTGGCCGTGCGACGTCACGAGACCGACGAGGAGCATCCCTGGTCGCTCTCGCCGGCAAGCGTGGCGGCGGCACCCCGCGTCGCCCGCCTTGTCGTCGAATCGCCCAACGGAGCCGCCATCTCCGCAGCCGTCGCCCAGACGGGCGTGCCCGTGGTTGCGGCCTGCCTTCGCAATATCAGCGCCGTCGTCGGCTGGCTGGTCGTCCGCGGCTACGGCGAGCCCTCGAAGCCGATCGCCGTCGTCGCCGCCGGGGAACGATGGGCGGACGGGAGCCTTCGACCTGCGATCGAGGATCTCTTCGGCGGTGGCCTTGTGCTCGCCGGCCTCGCCGATGCCGGCGTGGTCCTGTCACCGGAGGCCTCCGTCGCCGTCCGGTCGGTGAGAGGGCTGCCGCCGCCTCAGCTCGCCGCCCTCGTACGAGCCTCCACCTCTGGCACCGAGCTGAGGGTGGGAGGCTACGAGGCGGACGTCGAGATCGCCATCGAGATCGACGCGGACGACGTCGTGCCGGTGATGATCGGCGCCATGGCAGGCTTTCGGGACCAGATGATCAGAGGAGAGGCGAGATGAGCGGACGGCTGGACGGCAAGGTGGCGCTCGTGACCGGTTCCACGAGCGGCATCGGGGCCGCGACGGCACGTGCGCTCAGCAGCGACGGCGCCACCGTCGTCGTGAACTCGGCGAGCTCGGTCGAGGCGGGCCGAGCTCTCGCGGCCGAGCTGGGCGACGCCATCTATGTGAGGGCCGACATCGCCGATCCGAGCGAGGCTCGTTCCCTCGTCGAGACGGCTGCACGCCGCAACGGCCGCCTCGACATCGTCGTCAACAACGCCGGCACGACCGTGAAGATCCCTCACGGCGAGCTCGACGAGGTGACCGCAGAGGTGTGGGCGAAGATCCTCGGCGTGAACGTCGTCGGCACGTGGAACGTGACCACGGCCGCTGCCCCCTACCTGCACGCCGCCGCTCATCACCACTCGGGAAGATCGGTCGTCGTGAACGTGTCCTCCCTCGCCGGCATCCGCCCGACGGGCTCCTCGATCCCCTATGCCGTCTCCAAGGCAGCCGTCAACCACATGACGCGGCTGCTTGCCAACACGCTCGGCCCGGAGATCCGGGTGAACGCCGTCGCCCCTGGCCTCGTGGACACGCCGTGGACGGCGGACTGGGCATTGGAACGCGAGTACGTCGAGGCGAAGTCGCCCCTCAAGTCCATCCCGTCGGCCGAGGACGTCGCCGACGCCATCCTGGCGCTCGTCCACGCCCATCAGGTAACGGGCGAGGTGCTCCTCGTCGACGGAGGGCTGCACCTTCGCTGAGGGCGAGGCGCCGCCCTCACGCCAGCGAGTCGAGCCGCAGCAACAGCCATTCCAACAAGAGGAGGTCGTTGACGTTGCGTGTGAGGCGGTCGGCTGCCTCGCCGACGAGGTCGATGGCCCGCAGCGCCGCCGACATGACCGCGGGGGGCGAGCCTTCCAGGCGTGTTCGGTAGACCCCTGCCAGCGTCGCCAGCCCGGCGCGCATCTCGTCCGTGCGCACGCGTCGTTGCTCGCGACGGTGCCGATCCTCGATGACCGCCCGCCCCGGGACGGACCGCTCGCCTTGCCGCTCGGCCTGAGCCGCCAGGTCTGCCATCTCGGCCGCCTGACGAACCTTGACAGCCTCCACGGGCTCGGCCGCCGCACCGACCAGCTCCTCGGCGAGAAGGACCACGGTTGCCCCGGTACCGTCGAGCCGCGTCGGCACGGACCGCCAGCGTTCCAGCCGCTCGAAGAAACCATCCTCGCTCACGAGCAACCGAGCCCGGTCGAGGCGCCCGCCGGCGACGTCTGCGACGGCCGTGGCGGCGGCGACTGCGGCTCCTTCTCGCACCAGTACGTTCACGACGTCCGCGCTCGCGAGCGGGTCGAAGTTGACCGTGGAGCAACGGCTGGCGATCGTGACGAGATCCGGGGGGACGTTCTCGGCGAGCACGAGCACGATCGTCGTGTCCGGCGGCTCCTCGATCGTCTTCAGCAGGACAGGAGCGGCCTGCTCGACCAGGTGGAAGTCGACGAGCACGAGCACCTGGAAGGGCGCCGCCCGGGGCGTTCGCAGCGCCAGCCGGACGACCTCCTGAGCCTGCGGCACGAGGATGGAGGCGCCCTGGCGCTCGACGACGACGACGTCGGGATGGCGGCCGGCGAGGGTCTCGAGGCACGACGGGCACACGCCACAGCCGCCGTTCGGGCACGTGAGGGCGGCGGCGAATGCCATGGCGGCCTCGCGCTTGCCCGTGCCCGCCGGGCCGAGGAACAAGTAGGCGTGAACCGGGTGAGGTACCGAAGCATCGAGCAGCTGCACGGCCCTCGGCTGCCCGACGATCCTGTCGAGCACACGTGCGTTCATCGCCGCCGGCCGCCGCCGAGCATGTCCGCCACCGCCTGGCGTACGAGCCGGGCGACGTCCTCCACCTCGCCGGTGCCGTCGATCACGAACCAACGGTGCGGATCAGCGGCCGCGAGCGTCCGGAACCCCTCCGCCACCCGGGCGTGGAATCCCTCGTCCTCTGACTCGATCCGGTCGGGCGCAGTGCCGGTTCGGGACCGGCGCCGCCAGCCCATCTCGAACGGCACGTCGAGCAGGATCGTCAGGTCGGGCCAAAGCTGCCCCGTTGCGAGGTCACAGGCGTCGGTGACGGCGCCGAGTGGCAGGCCTCTCCCGTAGCCCTGGTAGGCCAGCGTCGATCCGGAAAAGCGATCCACGACGACGTCGCGGCCGGCCTCGAGCGCCGGACGGAGGCGCTCGGCGACGTGCTGCGCGCGGGCGGCGAGCATCAGCATGAGCTCCGCCCGCGCCGTCATCGCGTTTCCCGCCTCCGCACCCTCTGTCCGGGCAGGCTCTGGTTGCAGGAGCAATTGCCGGATGCGGTCCCCGAGCGCCGTCCCACCGGGCTCCCTCGTGAGCTCGGCGCCGAGGTCGCCCGCGAGGCGCTGCGCCTGCGTGGACTTGCCCGCCCCCTCGCCTCCTTCGAAGGCGATCAGGCGACCCCGGCCACGACCGGAGAGACCAGCCCTAGAAGTCGACGTCGTCGGGAGCCTCCGTCGCCACGGTCCTCTCGGCCACCGCCTCCTTGGCACCAACCTTCTCGGCCCCCGTCTTCTTCGCAACAGCCTTCTTGGCCCCGGCCTTCTTGACGCCGGCCTTCGTGGCACGGGCCTTCGTGGCACCGCCTTTCGTGACACCGGCCTTCTTAGCCGCGCCGGCGCGCTTCGCCGGCGCCTTCTTCGCCGGCGCCTTCTTCACGCCGGCCTTCTTGGTGCCGCCGCGGGCACCGCCCCGCGTCGACGGACCCGCGTCGCGCCGGGCGGAGATGAGCTCGGCGGCGCGTTCCGGCGTAATGGTCTCAGGATCGTCGCCACGACGAAGCGAGGCGTTCACGGTCCCGTCGGTCACATAGGGACCAAAACGCCCCGACCGCAGCACGATCTGTCCCCCGCTCACGGGGTCTGGCCCGAGCTCTCGCAGCGGCGCCGCCGTCACGCCGTAGCGTCGCTGCTTGGGCTGGGCGAAGCGGGCGAGCGCCTCGTCGAGGGTCACGGTGAACAACTGCTCCTCGTTGTCGAGCGAGCGGGTCTCGGTACCGTGCTCGAGGTACGGGCCGTATCGGCCGCTCTTCGCGATGATGTCGGCACCGGTCGCCGGATCGAGACCGACGACACGCGGCAGCTCCAGCAGCCGGAGTGCGTCGTCGAGTGTGAGCGTCTCGAGCGACATCGAGGAGAACAATGACGCCGTCTTGAGCGGTTTGGCCGCCTCCTCAAGCCCTCCGAGCTGGACGTAGGGCCCATAGCGGCCAGCTCGCGCCACCACCTGTTCGCCGGTCCTCGGGTCGATGCCGATCACGCGATCGCCGGACGGCTTGGAGAGCAATTCGAGGGCGCGCTCGGTCGTGAGCTCGTCGGGTGCCAGATCCTCCGGCACGGCCGTCCTGGTCTCACCGCGCTGCAGGTACGGGCCGTAGCGGCCGACCCGAACGACGATCTCCTCGCCGTCGGGGTCGGCACCGATGACGATGGAATTGACATCACGTGCGTCGATTTCGCCGAGGTGAGTAAGGACGGCATCCTTCAGCCCCCGCGTGCCGTCGACCTCGAGGGCGTGGCGAGGCTGACGGGCGCCGTCGGCATCCGGGCGCGGCAGGTGGTGGGATTCGCCGAAGTAGAAGCGCTCCAGCCAGGGGACGCTCTCCTCGGTGCCGGCGGCGATCTCGTCGAGGTCGTCCTCCATGGAGGCGGTGAAGCCATAGTCGACGAGGCTCGGGAAGTGCCGCTCCATCAGGTTCACGACAGCGAAGGCGGTGAAGGACGGAACGAGCGCCGTACCCTTGCGCCACACGTAGTTCCGGTCCTGGATCGTCTGCAGGATGCTGGCGTAGGTCGACGGCCGGCCGACGCCGAGCTCCTCCAGGCGCCGGACGAGCGAGGCTTCGGTGTAGCGAGCCGGCGGGCGGGTGTCGTGGCTCTCGGTCGTGAGGCCTTCACACTCGACGCCGTCGCCGGCATTGAGCCGTGGCAGGCGGGCGTTCTCCTCTCTCGCCCGAGCCTCGTCGTTCTCGTCGTCGTCGTCCTCGCGGTACACCTGCAGGAAACCCGGCACCGTGATGACCGTCCCCGTCGCCAACAGGCCGGCCACTGTCCCGGCGGGCACGGGAGCCGCCGCCCCCACCGGCGCCGGCGAGTCCGAACGGGTCGTCGCCTCCAATCGGACGCGGGCCGTCGTCCCGGTCGCATCGATCATCTGGGAGGCAACGGTGCGCTGCCACACGAGCTCGTACAGCTTCAGCTCGTCGGCGGAGAGCTCCCGGGCGACTGCGGACGGCTGGCGGAACCGCTCCCCTGCCGGCCGGATGGCTTCGTGCGCCTCCTGGGCGTTCTTCACCTTGTTGCGGTAGGTCCGCGGCGCAGCCGGCACCGAGGCGGCGCCGTACAGCGACGTCGCCTGCTGCCGGGCAGCCTGCACGGCCGTGTCCGAGAGCGTCGTGGAGTCGGTTCGCATGTAGGTGATGAACCCACGCTCGTAGAGCGCCTGGGCGAGGCGCATCGTGCGCTGCGCCGAGTAGCGGAGCTTGCGGGCGGCCTCCTGCTGCAGCGTCGAGGTCATGAACGGCGCCGCCGGCGAGCGCCGGTAGGGCCGGTCCTCGACGGAGGCGACCGTGAAGTCCGCACCGTCGAGGGCGGCCACAAGCCCGGTGGCGGCCGGCTCGTCGAGGAGTACGACGTCGCCCCGGTCGGGAAGCAGCCGTCCGTCGGGACCGAAGTCGTCCCCGGCGGCGACCGAGCCGCCGCCGACGTCGACGAGTCGCGCCCCGAAGGCCTGCCCGCCTGCGGCGAACGAACCGACGATCCCCCACCAGGAGGCCGAGCGGAACGCCATGCGCTCGCGCTCGCGCTCGACGACGATGCGCGTGGCCACGCTCTGCACACGACCTGCTGACAGTCCGGTCGCCACCTTTTTCCACAGCACGGGGGAGACCTCGTAGCCATACAGGCGGTCGAGGATGCGCCGTGCCTCCTGAGCGTCGACGAGGCGACGGTCGAGCTCGCCGGGGTTGGCCATGGCAGCCGCGATGGCGGCGGGCGTGATCTCGTGGAACACCATGCGGTGGACCGGCACACGCGGTGACAGCACCTCGACGAGGTGCCAGGCGATCGACTCCCCCTCTCGGTCCTCGTCTGTCGCCAGGTAGAGCTCGCTGGCGTCGGTGAGGAGGCGCTTCAGCTTGGCGACCTGCTCGCGGCGCTCCTTCGAGACCACATAGAGCGCCTTGAAGTCGTTGTCGACGTCCACGCCGAGGCGCGCCCAGGGCTCGCCTTTGAAGGCGGCGGGCACGTCTGAGGCGTTGCGGGGCAGGTCGCGGATGTGACCGATCGACGATTCGACGACATAGTCGCGGCCGAGATACCCGGCGATGGTCTTTGCCTTCGCCGGGGATTCGACGATGACGAGTGGTTTGGCCATGGGAGGCCGAGGATACGTTGCCGGCCGGCGTCAGGCGGTCAGCGCCGCTTTCGCCTCGGCTTCCGCGCTCGTGTCATCGGTCATCGAACCGGTGGACCGCTTCGAGAACAAGATGGAACCGAGGAGGACGACGAGGGCGATGCCGGCGACGGCGTATCGGGCACCGGCGTGGTGCTGCAAGGAGATGACGGCCGGCAGGATCAGCAGCGACACGAGGTTCATGACCTTGATGAGCGGGTTGAGCGCCGGGCCGGCGGTGTCCTTGAACGGATCGCCAACGGTGTCGCCGATGACGGCGGCCTTGTGGGACTCGGACCCCTTGCCGCCGTAGTTGCCGTCCTCGATGTACTTCTTGGCGTTGTCCCACGCACCACCGGAGTTGGAGAGGAAGTTCGCCATCAGCTGGCCAGTGAGGATCGTCCCGGTGAGGAAGGCCCCAAGGGCGAGGTAGCTGATCCCGAAGCCGACGATCACGGGCGACAGCACCGCCAGCAGCGCAGGTGTGGTGAGCTCCCGCTGGGCGGCGGCGGTGCAGATGGAGATGACGTTGCCGTATTCGGGTTTCTCGGTGTAGTCCATGATGCCGGGGTGCTCGCGGAACTGCCGCCGCACTTCGTGCACCACCGTACCGGCCGAGCGCCCGACGGCCCGGATGGCGAGCGACGAGAAGAGGAAGGCGATCGAACCGCCGATGAGCAACCCGATGAAGATCGTCGGGTTGGCGACATTGATCTGGGTGAGCGGAGCCTTGAAGAGTGCGTCTCCGGTGATGTTCTTCAGCGCCGGCAGCTGGTTGCCGATCGTCTCGATGAACGAGGAGAACAGTGCCACCGAGGCGATGACGGCCGATCCGATCGCCACACCCTTCGTGATGGCCTTGGTCGTGTTGCCGACGGCGTCGAGCTTGACCATGACGCGTTCGGCCTCCCCGGTGAACTCCCCGGACATCTCGGCCACGCCGGCGGCGTTGTCGGACACCGGTCCGAACGAGTCTTCCGAGATGATCATGCCCGTCGTGGACAGCATGCCGATGCCGACGAGCGCCACGAGGTAGAGCGACACCGTCAGCTTGCCGCTCCCGAGGGCGACAGCCGAGGCGATGGCGATGGCGATGGCGATGATCGCCCAGACGCTCGACTCGAGGCCGATGCTGATACCCGCGAGCACGGTCGTCGCCGGCCCGGTGCGGGTCGACTCGGCGATCTCTTTGACGGGTGGCAATTCGGTCGAGGTGAAGTACTCCGTGATGAGGCTCGCCACGTTCGCGAGCACGACACCGATGAGAACCGCCCAGAAGACCTTCAGGTCGTGGATGTAGAACTGCGCCACGAAGAACGCCCCCACGAGCGTGAGGACCGCCGAGCTGCGGAATCCCCGGTTGATGGGTGCCATGGCACTCTTGTCCTTGTCGCGGGCCTTCACGATGAAGATGCCGACGACGGAGGTGAGGATGCCGATTCCGGCGACGATGAGCGGGTACATCAAGCCTCGCGCGGGGTTGAGCCCGAGCGTCTTGAACGCCTCGTAGCCGAGGATAAGCGACGCGATGATCGTGATCTCGTAGGACTCGAACAGGTCGGCGGCCATCCCTGCGCAGTCGCCGACGTTGTCGCCGACGTTGTCGGCGATCGTGGCGGCGTTGCGCGGGTCGTCCTCCGGGATGCCGGCTTCCACCTTGCCGACGAGGTCGGCGCCGACGTCGGCGGCCTTGGTGAAGATGCCACCGCCGACACGCATGAACAGGGCGATGAGCGAGGCACCGAAGCCGAAACCGACGAGGACGGCCGTGGCCGAGTTCTGGAAGATGAACACGATCGTCGTGGCTCCGATGAGCCCGAGGCCCACGCAGAGCAGCCCCGTGACACCGCCGGTGCGGAACGCCACCTTCAGCGCCGGTGCCAGCTGACCGTCGCGGGCGGCGGCGGCCGTGCGGACATTGCCGCGCACGGCGAGGCTCATGCCGATCACGCCGGTCGTCCCGGAGAAGAGCGCCCCGCAGAGGAAGGCGATGGCACGAGCCAGTCCTGACTGCACGAAGGTGAGGGCGACGTGGCCGTCCGGCTCGACGACCTTCGTGGCCGTGAAGAAGACGAGCACACCGAGCGGCACGACGATGATGGCGATCGTCCTGAACTGACGCTTCAGGAACGCCTCGGCGCCTTCTTGGATCGCGGCGGCGATCTCGCGCATCTTGGCCGTGCCGGTGTCGGCCGCGATGACGCCGCGCACGAGGTACATCGCTACGAGAATGGCTACGAGGCCGGTCGCGAGGGCAAAGAGCAGCCATCCGCGTTCGGCCCCACCGAGCGTGAAGGCCTGATAGCCGCCACTGCTCGCGAGGAGGTGGGGTGTCACCGCTAGCTCCTTTGATGAGGTCGGGGGGCAGGATAAACGCTCGGCGCGGCTCGTTCAAACTTGCCGCGGCGCCGGCGGCTCCACGAACGGGGCCGGCCGGCCGAACCCGCAAGCAAAAGGTAGCGCCGGCTACGGCGCGTCACGCGGTTCCGTGCCGCGGGGGCACGCGAGGCGGCACAGGCGGCACCTCGGTCGGCTCTGACGTCCGAAGGATCGTGAACAAGGGGTTGACCATGACGATGTGGCGGCCGCGCTCGCCGACCATGCCCTCGACGACCAGCTTCGAGCCGGGCTCGATGCCCGGGACGCGGCGGCGGCCCTGGAAGACGAGCAGCAGCTGCCCGGTCCGGTCGGCGATCGTGCACTCGACGCTCGGGACGCCGGCACCGGCCTGCACCCGGACGGAACGGACTCGACCGGACACCCGCGCCCGCTGGCGCGGGTGCAGCTCGTGGATCGCGGTCGTGCCCGGCACGACATCGGCCGCGGGCGCCTTTCCGGCCTTCCCCTCGCCGTGGCCGTGGCTACGCCCGGGCGGTGGGGCGCTGGCGCCGTCGGCGGAGGTACCGCCTGCGAGCCCCCAGGGGTGGATGGGGACACGGGGGCGCCGGTGGGCGACGGTCGTGACGAGATCGCTGTCCCCCGGTCCCATCACCGGGATCCCGCCGGCCGTCCAGGGCACGAGCGACTTGCGGCGGTTGCCGAGGGGGAACGGGATGATGGTGGCGTTGGCGTTGGGCAGCTGGCTGACGTAAGCGGCGATGTGGTCGGCGGTGCGGTCGTGCAGGACCCGCTGCCAGTAACTCTCAAAACCACGACGGGGCAGGATCACGCTCACCTCTGTCTGGCCGTCCTCGGCCGCCTCGGCGACGAGCTCCATGGCCGCCCGCTCGAGGCGCCGGTCGGGGCACTCGACGATGTCGAGCGGGAACCGGTTGAGTCCGAGGCGACTCCATTGCTCCTCGAGCTCGCGGGCGACGACAGGGTCGAGCACGAAGTGGACCGCCCGCAGCTCGTCGGGTGAGAGCGTGCGGGCGTACTGCAGCGCGCGGGCGGCAGCGAGGTCGAGGCTCTCGACGAGCACGATCACGACGTGGCGGCGCAGGACGGGGGCGATGGCCGCCCTCGGGGCGTTCGCCGCCAGCTCGACGCTCTCCTCGGCGTACTGCTTGTGCAGGCGGATGAGCACGAAGACGAGGATCGGGAAGAGGACGACGACGAGCCAGGCACCTTCGGTGAACTTCGTGATGGCAAAGATCGCCACGACGATCGCCGACAGCACGGCGGCAAATCCGTTGATGAAAATCTTCCTCTGCCAACCTGGCTCCCGGTAGGTGAGGTGGTGCTTGACCATGCCGGAGCCGGCCATCGTGAATCCGGTGAACACCCCGATGGCATACAGCGCCACGAGGGCGCTCAGGTTCGCACGGGTGGCGACGATGAGTGCGATCGAGACGATGGCGAGGATGATGATGCCGTTCGAGAACACGAGCCGGTGGCCCCGCCGCGTGAGCCGGCGCGGCAGGAAGGCGTCCTGGGCGACGAAGCTCGTGAGATTCGGGAAGCCGTTGAAGCTCGTGTTGCCACCGGTGTAGAGGATGAGCATCGTCGAGGCCTGCACCAGGAAGAACCCAACCCTGCCCGCCGTCGCCGTCCCGAAGACGTACTTCGCCTCTTGTGACAGCACCGTCGGCGTACCACCGACGTACGGGACCGAATGTGTGACATGGGCGAGGTAGGAGACGCCGAGGACGAGCGAGCCGAGCGTCACGGCCATGAGGACCAGCACGCGGCGGGCGTTACGGCCGGTGGGCTCCCTGAAGTTGGCGACACCGTTCGAGATCGCCTCGAGGCCCGTCAGCGAAGACCCCCCGTTCGCGAACGCCTTCATCATGACGAAGACGGCTGCGAACACGAGCAACGACGAGCCGCCGTGGGCGCCGACGGCGACAGGACTGATCGACGCCGAGCTGCGGGAGGGGATGGGGTGAGCGTGCAGCTGGCCGAGGAGGGCGCGTACGACGCCGATGACCACGAGGGAGCCGATCGAGGCTATGAACAGGTACGTGGGCAACGCGAACGACTTGCCCGCCTCGCGGATGCCGCGGAGGTTGCCGTACGTGAGGACGAGCACGACGCCAACCGTGATCTCGACGGTGAGGTGGGACAGTGCCGGGAAGGCGGACGTCAGGGCATCGGTGCCGGCCGACGTCTGCACCGCCACGGTGACGATGTAGTCGATGATGAGCGCCACGGCGGCGATCTGGGCGATTCGGGGCCCGAAGTTGTCCCGTGCGACGACGTAGGAGCCGCCGGCCTTCGTGTAGACCATGACGACCTCGCGGTACGACATGGTGACGAAGAACAGCACCAACAGCACGACGAAGGTGATCGGCAGCAGCAAGGCGAAGGCGGCGAGGCCGAAGTACGGGACGAGGATCGTGAGGATCTCCTCGGTGCCGTAGGCGGTCGAGGATATACAGTCCGGGGCGAGCACTCCAAGGGCCACGACCTTGCCGAGGCGCTCCTCGGAGAGGCGCTCGGTGATGAGCGGCTCCCCGAGCAGCCTCTTCTTCAGGCGGTACGAGAACGACTCCGGAAGCACGTACGCAGCCGCCGCCGAGGCGGTATCGGGTTGCGTCGGCGTTGAGCTCACCTGGCTATCTTGGCCCGCTTCGAGGCCCCTGCGCCCACCGGAGCCCGATTGGCTTGTCTACGACCATGCGATCCGGAAGGATGAGGGTGATGCACGTCATCATCGTCGGCTGCGGCCGAGTAGGTTCCGGGCTCGCAGCCGGGCTCACGCGAGAGGGCCACAGCGTGGCCATCATCGACAAGAGCCAAGGCGCCTTCCGGCGTCTCCCGTGGGGGTTCGACGGGCAGAAGGTGGTGGGTTTCGGGTTCGATCGCGCCCACCTCGAGCTCGCGGGCGCAGAACGGGCCGACGCCCTGGCGGCCGTCACGAGCGGCGACAACTCCAACATCCTCACCGCCCGGATCGCCCGCGAGACCTACGAGATCCCCAACGTCGTCGCGCGGATCTACGATCCGCGGCGGGCGGAGATCTTCCAGCGGCTCGGCATCCCGACCGTACCGAGCGTCAGCTGGACCATCGAGCAGGTGTTCCGCCGCGTCCTGCCGAGCACACGATCCTTCGTCTGGTCGGACG
This sequence comes from Acidimicrobiales bacterium, assembly GCA_050008715.1. GTDB lineage: Bacteria > Actinomycetota > Acidimicrobiia > Acidimicrobiales > Bog-793 > JAKACA01. The sequence goes on from JBEKMC010000002.1 coordinate 33,373, forward strand.
GCACCGGGCATCTCCACCTGCTCGAGCGGCCGCTGCCCTTCTCGTGGGCCGGGTCTCGCATCGCCGACGCCCTGCCGAGCGAAGGAGTGCGCCTCGTCTCGGTCACGAGGGCGAGCGTCCCGACGCTCGAGGTGGCCGAGCTCGTCGGGCAGGAAGGCGACATGCTCCACCTCATAGTCTCGACCGACGCAATCGACGCGCTCGAGGCACGGTTCCTCGTCGCCGACCAGGCAGCCGGGCGTTCGTGAGAGTCGCCGTAGCCGGCGCCGGCAAGGTCGGCCGCTTCCTCGCCGAGGACCTCGCCAGCAGCGGGCACCAGGTGCTCCTCCTCGAGAAGGACCCGGCCCTCGTCGCCATGATCGACCCAGTGGCCGGCGTCACCTGCGTCACGGCGGATGCCTGCGAGGTCGCCTCTCTGCACGCCGTCCATCTCGACGACGTCGACGTCGTGGTCGCCGTGACGGGCGACGACGAGGACAACCTCGTCATCTCGCTGCTTGCCAAGCAGGAGTTCGCCGTTCCACGCGTGATCGCCCGGGTCAACCACCCGCGGAACCACTGGCTGTTCAACGAGGCCTGGGGCGTCGACGTGGCCGTGTCGACCCCTCAGCTGCTCGCCGCCCTCGTGGAGGAGGCCGTGTCCGTCGGCGTGCTCGTGCGGCTGCTGCAGTTCGAAGGCGGCAACACCCGACTCGTAGAGGTGACGCTGGCGGAGGCGTCGCCGGCTCGTGGGCGGGCGCTCGGCGATCTCGGGCTTCCGCGCGGCGCAACGATCGTCGCCCTCGTGCGCGACAGCCACGTCGTCGTTCCGCGCTCCGACACCATCCTCGACACCGGCGACGAGGTGCTGCTGCTGGCGAGCGCCGCCATCGACGACAACGAGATCCGGGATCTCCTCGCCCCAGGCTCGTGACGACCACACAGACGAAGCAGGCCGCCTTCTTCGATCTCGACAAGACCGTCATCGCGAAGGCCTCCATGGTCGCCTTCGGGCGGCCGCTTTACCACGGCGGTCTCATCAACCGGCGGACCGTCCTACGCGCCCTCTACGGCCAGCTCGTGTACCTGCATCTCGGCGCGAGCGAGCAGAAGCTCGAGCGCATCCGGGAATCGGTCCTACGCCTCACGCGGGGATGGGAGCAGGCGCGGGTCGCCAAGATCGTCGACGAGGCGCTCGAGCAGATCGTGGACCCGATCATCTACGCCGAGGCCGCGGATCTCATCGATCTCCACCGCGCCGCCGGCCGCAGCGTCGTGCTCGTCTCGGCCTCCCCTGCTGAGATCGTCGTCCCGCTCGGCCGCTACCTGGGGGCGGACGCGACGATCGCCAGCCGCGCCAGCGTCGACGACGACGGTCGGTACACGGGGACGATGGAGTTCTACGCCTACGGCGAGTACAAGGCGGAGGCGATGCGGGCGCTGGCCGAGCGGGACGGCATCGACTTGGCGGAGTCCTACGCCTACAGCGACTCCTACACGGACCTGCCGATGTTGGAGGCAGTGGGCCATCCAGTGGCCGTGAACCCTGACCGGGTGCTGACGAAGTTCGCCCGTGAGCACGGGTACGAGATCACGCGTTTCGTGCAGCCGGTGCGACTGCGCGACCGCGTGCGCGACGTGAGGCACCGCATCACCTCGGTGTCGGTGCCCGTGCCTCCCCGGCCGGCAATGGCGATGTCAGCCGTGGTCGTGGGAGTCGGAGCCGGTGCGTTCGTGCTCGGGTGGTGGCTCGGCGCCAGGGGCCGCCACGCGACCACGAGGGCAGATGCCGTGCAGCAACCGGTGGCGAATCGGTGATGGGCGAACCGAGTGCGAAGACCGACTGGGACAGGCACGGTGCGGTCGCCCTATGCACGAGGTTCGGTCCTGGCGGGCCGACGACGTCGGGGGTGGGTGGGCTGACTACGCCGGGTGGGTGACGGGCGCCGCCGGCACCTTCACCGGAGAAATGAGCTCAGTTCCCGCGGAGCCGCTTGGCGGCGACAACCCCGAGGGCGACGAGCAGGGCCAGGACGAGCACCTTCTTGATCATGCAGCGATCATACGCCGCAACGCCGGCTGCCGTTCGCAGGCCCGAGGCCGAAGGACTTCGAGCAGCGTCTGCTACACCGACAGCAGGTCGCGGGCGCCAGTGTCGCTCGACGGGTGACGCAGCTTCGACATCGCCCGCGCCTCGATCTGGCGGATGCGCTCACGGGTGAGATTGAAGTGCTCGCCGACTTCTTCGAGTGTGCGAGGCTCGCCACGGTCGAGCCCGAAGCGCAGCCGCAGAATCTCGCGCTCGCGTTCGTCGAGCGGCGCCAACAGCCGGTTGATCTCGACGGGCAGTAGCGCAGTCGCCGCCATCTCGAACGGCGACTCGGCCGACCGGTCTTCGACGACGTCGCCGAGCTCGGCGTCGCCGTCCTCCCGGAGCGGCTCGGAGAGCGAGAGCGGCTCGGCGCGAAAGCGCAGCGCCTCGATCAGCTTGTCCTCCGGGAGCTCGACCTCGGCTCCGAGCTCCGACAACGTCGCCGGGCGGCCGAGCTTGAGCTCGAGGCGGGCCTGCGCCTTCTGTACGCGGGCGAGCGTGTCGCCGGCGTGCACGGGGAGGCGGATCGTGCGGCCCGTGTTGGCGATGCCGCGGGTGATCGCCTGGCGGATCCACCATGTGGCGTAGGTCGAGAATTTGAAGCCCTTGCGCCAGTCGAACTTTTCGACGGCGTGCATGAGACCGAGGTTGCCCTCCTGGATGAGGTCCAGGAGCGGCAGGCCAGACGCCTGGTACTTCTTCGCGATCGACACGACGAGGCGCAAGTTCGACTGGACGAACGTCCGCTGGGCCTTCTCGCCGTCGCGCACGGCCCGGTTGAGCTCGCGGCGCCGGGTCGGGGTGAGACCCTTCTTCGTCTTGAGCTCCTCCTCGGCCTCCCACCGTGACTCGATCGCCTGAGCCAGGCGGACCTCGTCGTCCTTGGTGAGCAACGGGTACTGACCGATGTCGGTCAGATATAGGCGGACGAGGTCTTCCTCATCTCGCTCCACTCGCTCCTTCGCCAAAGCCGAAGCCTCCATGTATCGCAGATCCGGGGGATCGAGCGCCGACTCAGGGTGCCGTCGGTTCGTGAGATGAGATCCGAGCCGCACGAAGCGGTTGACAGCTCCCGATCACGCACGCCCGCCGGGATTCAGCCCTCGAACCTGCACTGCCGTATGTCCGGGACCTAGTGTAACGGTGGAGTCAAGCGCCCCTACCAGGCTGTTTTCTGAGACGCCGCACTACAGCTTGCTCAGCTTGCAGATCTGTCGCCACCCTGCACAGGACCCGTTCCAGCGGCCCGTCGGCAGCTCTCGACAGCCGATCGAGGCGGAAGTCGTAGACGCCGGCGAGCACTTCGTAGAGCGCCGCCGCCGTCTCCGGCAGCGACTCGTCGGCGCCGCCGCTCCCGCCCGCTCGCTCCTCGACGGTGGACATGAGCGACGTCAGCGACCCGGTCGCGGCCGACGACAGGCAGGACACGGCGGCGTCCGGCACGAGCCCCACCGAGACGGGCAGGAGTGTCTCCAGCTCGCGGGCTCGCCAGGCGGCGCGCAGGCTCGCCGCAGACGCCCACACGACCTCCTCTGGCGAGCTGCACGAGGGCGCAGAACGGCCGAGCCAGCCGAACAGAGCCAGCTCGACCTCCCGCAGGCCACCGATCACCCCCGCGGTGTCGGTCATGGCGAGTGGACCGTCGGGCCCGTTCAGCTCCGCCGCCAGGTCGCCAAGGCGACGGGCAGGTTCGGAGCTCACCAGTGCATGAACCCGTTCGTGATCGGCATGCGCCGGTCCTTGCCGAAGCCCCTGCTCGTGACCCGGGGGCCAGGAGCCGCCTGCCGCCGTTTGTACTCCGCCCGGTCCACGAGGAAGACCACCCGGCGAACGATGTCGGCATCGAAACCCTCGGCCACGATCTCCGCCGGCGTCCGATCGAGCTCGACGTACCCGTAGAGGATCGGGTCGAGGATCTCGTAGGGAGGCAGGCTGTCGTCGTCGCGTTGATCCGGGCGAAGCTCGGCGGAGGGCGGTTTCTCGAGAACGCTCGCGGGGATGACGACCTCTGCAGCATTTCGAGCTCGGCAGAGCTCGTAGACGAGGGTCTTCGGAACGTCTTTGATGACGGCGAAGCCGCCGTTCATGTCCCCGTAGAGCGTGGCATACCCGACGGCCATCTCACTCTTGTTGCCGGTGGTGAGGACGAGCCAGCCGAACTGGTTCGACAGCGCCATGACGAGAGTCCCGCGGATGCGGGCCTGCAAGTTCTCGGCTGCGACACCCCCGGCACCGTCGGTCAATACCGGCTGCAGCAGTGTCAGCAGGGCATCGTGTGCCGGCTCGATCTCGATCGTCCGGGTGTCGATCCGGAGATTGGCCGCCAGTTCGATGGCGTCGGTGATCGAGCCCTCGGACGAGTACCTCGACGGCAGGAGGACGCCGTGGACGCGTGACGGTCCGATGGCATCGACCGCAATCGCGGCAACGAGCGAGGAGTCGACTCCTCCTGACAGGGCGACGAGCACGTCGCCGAAGCGGTTCTTCTCCACGTAGTCCCGCGTGCCGAGAACGAGGGCCGCATAGACCGCTTCCGCCTCCGTCAGCTCCGGGGCGATCCCGGCACGGGGGAGCGGTGACGGATCATCGGTACGAACCCCGGTCACGAGGCGAGCCGGCAGCGCCGGCGTGTCGGGGCGACCCCGGGGGTCGAGGATGCGCTTCCGGTATGCCGGGCGAAGATCGAGGTCGGTGAGCAACATGGCTTCCTCGAACCGTGGCGCGGAGGCAAGCAGTGCCCCGTCGTCGCCGAGGATCATCGAGCCGCCGTCGAACACGAGCTCATCCTGTCCTCCGACGAGGTTGACGTACGCGAGGACGGCGGAGGCGTCTGCCGCCCGTGTGGCCAGCATCCGTCGTCGCTCGGCGAGGACGCCCGCACGGTAGGGCGAGCCGTTCAGCACCACGATCAGGTCGGCTCCGCCGGCGCCGAGGCGCGCCACCGGACCGGTCGGGCTCCAGGCGTCCTCGCACACGACGACGCCGACACGGACGCCGTTGACGAGGTAGAGATGGTCGTCAGCGGTGGATGCGCCGGAACGGAACCAGCGCTGCTCGTCGAACACCCCGTAGTTCGGGAGGAGCTCCTTGTGCCAGACACCGTGCACCTTGCCGCCGGCGCAGACTGCGGCGGCGTTGTAGAGGTCTCCGTCGGCGTCGACGTATCCCACGACGGCCGCGCACTTGCCGGTCTTCTCGGCGATCGTGTCGAGGGCGCGCAGGTTTGCCTCCACGAAAGCCGGGTTCACGAGTAGGTCCTCCGGCGGATAACCCGTGATGACGAGCTCCGGGAACACGGCGAGATCGGCCCCTGCACCTTCGGCGTCGGCGAGGGCGGCGAGAACCTTGGTGACGTTGCCGTCGAGGTCGCCCACCACCGGGTCGAGCTGGCACAGGGCCACGCGCAGGCGGCCCACGTCACGAGCGTACCCCCTCGTGCTCCTAACCTGCTCAGCGAGGCGATGAGATGAGACTGCCGGACGAGCTCGAGTTGGCTGCCCGCTCTTCGGCCGCGCCGGAGGCCGTGCGTGTCACCTTCGAGCGGCTGGCGGAGAGCGACCCGGCCGCGGCAGAGCGTCTCGCCGACGTCGGCGAGCTCGCCGTAGTCGTCGCCTCCGTCGTGGCGGCGAGCCGGTCGCTCGGCCGCCTTGTGCTCACCGATCCACTGGCGCTCGACGTCATCGCCGACGCCGCGCCTGAGCTCGGACCGGCTGGGCGCTACGCCAGGGGTGACGGCGACCTCAACAGCGCCCCAGCCGCCCGTTCGCCCGCGATCGACCCTGAGCAGGCGAGCGACGCGGCCGATCTGGCCCGTCGCAAGCGACTCGGGCTGCTCAGCATCGCCGCGAGAGACCTGGCCGGCGTCACCGGGTTGGAGGAGGTGGGCGAAGCGCTCTCGAACCTCGCCGACGGAGTGCTGCGCGCCGCCTGCGGCCTCGCCAGTGTCGGGACGGGACTCTCGGTGATCGCCATGGGAAAGCACGGCGCCCGCGAGCTCAACTACGCGAGCGACGTCGACATCATGTTCGTCGGCGAGGACGAAGGCGGGGCCGCCCGGCGCGTCATCGCCATCGCCAGCGGATCGTTTCGCGTCGACACCGACCTGCGACCCGAAGGACGAAACGGAGCCCTCGTCCGATCGCTCGAATCCTTCAACAGCTACTGGGAACGCTGGGCGCGACCGTGGGAGTTCCAGGCGCTCCTCAAAGCCCGCGCGGCTGCCGGCGACGCCGAGCTCGGCACCGCCTTCGAGGCGGCCGCCGCCGGCGCCGTCTGGGGCCGGCGCCTCGATGCCGACGACCTCGCCGAGCTGAGGTCGATGAAGGGAAGGGCCGAGGAGCTCGTCTCGAAGAAGGGGCTTTCCGACCGCGAGATCAAACGTGGCCGAGGCGGCATCCGCGACATCGAGTTCTCCGTGCAACTGCTCCAATTGGTGCACGGTGCCGCCGACCCTTTCATCCGCCGGCCTTCCACGTTGGCAGCCCTCGGGGAACTGGCCGAAGCCGGCTACGTGGACCGCGGCGATGCTGCCGCGCTGGCTCTCTCCTACCGATTCCTCCGTACCGTCGAGCACCGGCTGCAACTCGTCGAAGAAGCCCAGGTTCATACCGTACCGGGCGACCTCGAGGCTCGCGAGGCGCTGGCGAACGTGCTGGGGTTCTCCGGCTCGGGCGGGTGGGCCGACGCCACGAAACGAGGCGGCGGCGGTGCCCGGGAGCGCATGGACACGGTGATGGGGCGCTACCAGTCCTCGGCTCGGGCGATCCACGAGCGGCTCTTCTTCCGGCCGCTCCTCGAAGTCTTCGCCGGCGCGGCCTCCGGCGCCGAGATCAAGGTTGCCGGGCCCGGGGTGGGCGACGGTCGGTGGACGGTAGCAGCCGCCGAGAGCCGGCTCGAGGCCCTCGGCTTCCGGCAGGCGGAGCGCACGCGCCAGGCACTCCGGGAGCTCACGCGTGGCCTCACTCGGTCGTCCCGCCTCATGCAGCAGCTGCTCCCGGTGCTCCTCGGCTGGCTCTCGGAAGCGCCCGATCCCGACCAGGGCTTGCTCAACCTTCGCAACCTGGTCTCGGTCGGCCACCGCCGCGACGTCCTCGTGGCCTCGTTCAGGGAGTCCCCGGAGCTGGCGCGTCGCCTGTGCCGTCTGCTCGGAACCGGCCGGCAGGTGGGGCACCTCGTCGGCAGGCATCCCGAGATCGCCACGCGGCTCGATGACGATCACGAGCTCGACCGTCCCTCCCGGACAGAGCTCGTCGAGCGAGCCGTTGTGGCAGTCGACCAGGGTCCCACTCGCTCGGGGCCGGCACTGCGCCGCGTCGTCGAGTCGACCACTCTGCGAATCCTCGCCGGCGACCTGCTGTTGCCGACGTCGCCGGTCTCGACCTTCCGGGCGCTGGCCGCTGTCGGCGATGCTGCCTTGGCGGCCGCCTTGCACGCGGCCGCACCGCGGGTGCCCTTCGGCATCATCGCCATGGGGCGCCTCGGCGGCGAGGAGCTCGCGTACGGCAGCGACCTCGACGTACTGCTCGTCTACGACGGCTCGGGTGCCGGTGACGCCGCCCTCGCCGAAGAAGCGGCGACCTCCATCTTCAGGCTCCTCAACGGCCCGACGCCGGCGGAGCGCATCCTCACGGTCGATGCCTCCCTCCGACCCGAGGGGCGCCACGGGCCGCGAGCTCGCAGCCTCGACGCCTACGCCGAGTACCACCGCCGGCGTATCGAGACCTGGGAACGGCAGGCGCTGCTACGAGCCCGTCCGGTGGCCGGGGACCCCGACGTACTGGGTCGCTTCATGGCGTTGACGGCCGAGGTCCTCTGGTCGGCGCCGTTCGGGGCAGAGGAGGAGCGGGCGATACGACGCATGAAAGCCCGCGTGGAACGAGAACGGATCCCCGCCGGAGAGGATCCCCAGTTCCACCTGAAGCTCGGGAAGGGCTCTCTCTCGGACGTGGAATGGACCGTGCAGCTTCTGCAGCTCGAGCATGGCGTCGCCACGCCGAGCACGATCGAGGCGATCAAGCTCCTCGTGGCCGCCGGCCACCTCGAAGCCGGTGAGGGGGCGGTGCTGGGCGAGGCGTACCGTTTCTTGTCTGCGACCCGCAACCGGTGGCACCTCGTCGGCAACTTCATCGCCGGCGCCGGCGGGATCGTGAGCAGGAGCGGATCAGACTCGCTGCCACCGGATCGTGAGGCACTGTCCCGCCTCACACGCTCACTCGGGACTTCGCCCACCGAGCTCCGGGAGGCATACCGCCGAGTGACGCGTCGTGCCCGGCGGGTCGTGGAGGAGCGCTTCTACGGCCTGTGACGGCGCGGGAAGGCCATCAGGGGCCGTCGAGCGGCAAGTCCTCCGGCCGGTCGGCGTCGCGAAATGCAAGTGGTGTTGCCACGGTCCCCCAGTCGGCCTCGCCGAGGTACGCCGTGTCCGGCCCCAGCGCAGGCGACACGGCGCGAACGCCCGAGGCGACGAGCTCCACGGCTCGGTCGAGGTCGTCGGGGCACCAGCGGGCGCAAAGCGGTTGCGTGCGACCCTCCACCACGGGTACGACCGATGCGTCCTCCGGGCGCCCGGCCAGCCAGTCCAACACCTCCTCCGTGAGCAATGGGAGATCGGTCGCAAGCACGATCACGTCGCCCGAAAAGCCCAGTCCCCGCAGGCATCGCCACCCTGTCGCGATGGCAGCAAGAGGCCCCTCGCCCGGATCAGGCTCGGTCGTCGGAAGCCCGGACCGTCCCGGCCCGACTTCGAGCGCCGGCCGGGCGACGTCGGCGAGCAGACCGCCGAGTCGGACCGAGAGGATCTCGCCGGCGACCTCGAGCGTCGCCTTGTCGCGCCCCATGCGGCGGCTCCTGCCACCGGTCAGCAGCAGACCGCCCGGCAGGTGGGGATCGTCCGGCAGGTGCCTCAAGCGGTTGTGGGGCCGCTGTCCCCATGCCCTGCCACCTCGCCGGCGACCGCTTCGGAATCGAGCTCGGCGGCGAGCGCCCGGGCATGGGCGAGCGCTTCGTCCGGCGAGATGCCGGCCTGGCCCACGAGCCACGACGAGATGGGCGCGGCCGTTCGCTCGGACGCGTGGGCGGCCACGGCCGTCATCGAGAGGAGCTCCCCCACAGAGGTCTCGTCAGGCGTCTCGAGCCCGAGGCGCTTGGCGTAGCGGTCGATCCATTCGGCAGCTGTCGTCATCGGTTCAGGCCTTTCAGGTCACGAGAGGGCGTCGGCATTCTCGATCCGGATGGTCGGGATGTCGTCCGCCGGCTTGAAACCCGCCACACGCCCGAAGAAGTACAGCGCTGCCTCGATCGTCGCCTTGATGTTCTCTGCCTTCCGGAATCCGTGCTGCTCACCTTCGAAGGCGAGGTAGGCGAATGGTATGCCGTTCTTGCGCAGCGCTTCGGCCATCGCCTCGCTCTGGGCGGGAGGCACGACCTGGTCCTCCAGGCCCTGGAACAAGATGAGGGGCGTGTGCATGAGGTCGGTGTGGAAGATGGGCGACCGCTCCTCGTAGATCGCCTCGGCTTCTGGCCACGGGCCGATAAGCCCGTCGGTGTACCGGGACTCGAATTTGTGCGTGTCCCGGGCGAGGGCGCCGGCGTCGGCGACGCCGAAATGGCTCGAGCCGGCGGCGAAGACGTCGCGGAACGTCACGGCACACAGCGTCGTGTACCCGCCGGCGCTGCCGCCCTCGATGAGGAGGCGGCGACCGTCGGCCCGGCCGTCAGCCGTGAGATAGCGCGCCGCGTTCACACAATCGTCGAGGTCGACGATGCCCCACCGGCCTCGCAGCCGCTCCCGGTACTCCCGCCCGTACCCGGAGCTGCCTCCGTAGTTCACGTCGACCACGCCGATGCCACGCGTGGTCCAGTACTGGATTTCGTAATCGAGGGAGGACGAACTTGCCGAAGTGGGGCCCCCATGGCTGTGGACGAGCAGAGGTGGCTGTTCGCCTTCCGGGGCGACGAAGTCCGGGTTCAGAGGGGGGTAGAAGAGCGCATGTGCGGTGAGCGAGTCCTCCGTCGGGAACTCGACCGGTTGCGGCTCCGACAAGTAGGCGGCATCGACCACGGCCTTCGAGGCGGCCTTCAGGATGGTCGTGGCAGCGGATGGCACGTCGACCGAGATGATGCTCGTCGGCAGCTTGGCCGAGCCCGCCACCGTCACGATGCCGCCGTCCCGGGCGCAGATCGACGTCGCCGTGGTGTAGGGCGTCGCGATGATCTGGGAGCGAGCGTTCGCTCCGATGAGGCTCATCGACCCGAGACCTTCACGCGACGAGATCGCAACGATCGACCCATCGGCGAGAAAGCAGTAGGTCGACTGCCCGAGCACCCAGTCAGGAGAGGAGAACTCTGCTTCGGCGGGCGCGATCGGGCGGCCGCCGTTCTCATCGTCCAGGTACAGGTTCCACCAGCCGGAGCGGTCGGAGATGAAGTGGAGCCGGCCGTCCGGCGCATACCTCGGCTGCGTCACCGACTCGGCGGCGCCTCCTGCCACGAGACGGGGGTTGACCGGCAGGCCGTCGGGACCGAGATCGGCGTCCCACAGCTCGGTCCCGTCCCAGGGCATGTTCGGGTGGTCCCAGGAGATCCAGGCGATTCGCCGGCCGTCGGGCGACAGCGTGGGGAACGAGAAGAAGTCGTGGCCGTCGGCCACGACCCGAGGCTCCGCCTCCCCGTCGGTGGCGAGGATCACGAGGTCGTTCACGACCTCGACAGCCACTCCGGGCGTCCCGTGTCGCTCCCGAACGCAATACAACTGGTGGCCGTCACGGCTCACGACCGGTGCGCCGTAGCGCACCCCGGCCGCCACCGGTGGCTCGGCCGTGATCGCTTCGGGTTCCTGTCCGGGCCGCACCCGATAGAGCCGTTGATCGGCGAAATTGCTGAAGTACACCTGGTCGCCCGCGACGGCGTAACAGCGGCCGCCGTACTCGTGCACACGCGTACGGGCCGAGTAACCAGCACCGAAGACATCTCGGGTGGTGCCGTCGTCCGACCGCTTCACGATCGCCACCCTGCCACTCTCGGCGGGACGACCCTCGGTCCAGTAGACGGCATCGCCCGCCACGGTCGGGTAGCCCAGCGACACTGCGTCTTCGAGGAGACGATCAGCGGTGAGCGGTGACGTCCACGAACCGTAGGGCGCAACGGTGACCATGGCACGACGATAGGCCCGACCGACGCCTCGGCGCGGGGCTGTGCGGACCGTGTGCTCTCGGGTGGTCCCGTGGGGGTACCGTTTCCTGTGCGCAGTGCCGCCGGCCGGCGGCCGGCGGCAGGCGGCAGGCAGGCCTTCGGGCGATAGTCGTGCGGCATGCGTCGCAGTTCCGGCGCCCCACCGGATCTGCTCGGCAGGGAGGGGCAGGTTGGCCGACACAACATGGTCGTTGGAGGCATCCACCCTCGCCGCGCTCGGTCAGGCGGTCGTCGTCAACGACCTTCAGCGCCGCATCCTCTACTGGAATCGGGCCGCCGAGGAGATGTTCGGCTGGAGTGCGGCAGAAGCTCTCGGCCGCGACGTCGTCGAGATCGTGAGAGCCGGAGAAGACCCGGAGCGCGATGCGAGCATCTTCCGGCGCGTCGCCAAAGGCGAGAAAGTGGACGCCGAGTACGCAATGGTCCGCAGGGACGGGCGGAGGTTCGCCGTGCTCTCCACCATCACGCCGGTCTTGGAGCAGGGCCGGGTGGTCGCCGTCGCCTCGGTCGCAACCGACATCACCGAGCGGGTCCAGATGGAGGCAGCACGGCGGGAAGCCGAGGAGCGCTTCCGTCTCGGCTTCGAGCGGGGAGCCGTCGCCGCCGCCATGCTCGACCTCGCCGGGTTCGTCACGAGGGTGAACCCAGCGATGTGCGCGTTCTTGGACCGCACCGAGGACGAGATCGTCGGCCACGAGACGGCAGAGTTCATCCATCCGGACGATCAGAATGCCGTCGTCACGCGCGAGCACGTCTTCCGCGGCGACCGGACTCCCTTCGAGCGTCGCTTCCTCCGCAAGAACGGCACCGAGGTCTGGGGGCTCGTGAACATGGCGCTCGTCCGCAACGACGACGACACTCCGGCCTACCTCTTCGCACAGGTGCAGGACATCAACAGGCGTAAGTCGGCCGAGCAGATGCTCGAGCACATGGCACTGCACGATCCGCTCACCGGGCTGCCGAATCGCGTGCTGCTCCAGGATCGCCTCGAGGGCGCGCTCGCCCGGGCGGCTCATTACGGCCGGCGCGTCGGCGTGATCTTCGGCGACATCGACCGCTTCAAGCTCGTCAACGACACGCTCGGGCACGCCGCCGGCGACCAGCTGCTCGTCCTGCTGGCCGTACGCCTGCTGTCGTTGGCGCGGGCATCGGACACGGTCGGACGGTTCAGCGGGGACGAATTCGTCATGATCTGCGAGGACTTGCCTGCCGGGGAGAGTGTCGACAGCATCGGCAGCCGTATGAGCGCCGGCTTCGACCGCCCGTTCCACGTGGCTGATCGAGACCTGTACCTCACGGTCTCCGCCGGCATCGTGCTGCCGGACTCCGAAGAAGACGCTGCCACTTGCTTTCGCGACGGGGCCGTCGCCATGCACCACGCAAAAGAGGGCGGCAGGGGGCGGGCCGAGCCCTTCGACAAGGCCATGCTCTCGCGAGCCGCCCGCCTGCTCGACCTCGAGAGCGCCCTTCGCCTCGCCGTCGAGCACGGTGATCTGCGGCTCGCGTATCAGCCGATCATCGATCTCACGACGGGGCGGACGATCGCCGTCGAAGCGCTCTGCCGGTGGCGACATCCCGAGCGCGGCGAGATCAGCCCTGCCGAGTTCATACCCGTGGCCGAGCAGTCGGGTCTCATCGGCCCCATCGGCCGCTTCGTGATCGATGAGTCGATCCGCCAGATCGGGGTGTGGAGGGACGAGCTGGCCGGGGCGGTGGACCTCTGGGTGTCGATCAACCTCTCCTCGGCGCAGGTGTCATCGGAGCTCGTGGCACTCTGCGAGCAACTTGTGGATCGGGACGCCGAGGGCGGCTCGTTCGGATTCGAGATCACCGAGAGCGTGTTGATGTCCGACATCGGCGCCGCCATCGACGTCCTACGGCGGCTTCGGCAGCTCGGCATCCCGGTGTCCATCGACGACTTCGGGACGGGCTACTCGTCGCTCGAGTACCTGAAGCTGCTGCCGGTGCAATCCCTCAAGATCGACCAGTCGTTCGTCGCCGGCTTGGGGCTGCGGCGCGACCCGGATGATCCCTCGATCGTGCAGGCGGTCATCGCCCTCGCCCGGGCGCTCAGCATGGGGGCCTGCGCCGAGGGCGTCGAGACGGAGGAACAGCGTCAGGCGCTCCTCGCCCTCGGCTGCGAGGAGGCCCAGGGCTATCTGTGGTCCCGACCGCTGGCGCCGGCGGACTTCGAGCAGTGGTACCGCGAGCACGGGGCCGGACAGGCGAGCGCCCGGACGTGATCCGTTTCTCCTATGCGGAGGCGATGACGGATCCGACCTTCTACGGCCCGTTGGCTCGTGCGGCGGAGGAGGCGGGTTTTGACTCGTTCGTCGTGCCCGAAAGCATCGCCTACCCTCGCGACTCCGCGACGGGCTATCCCTATGTCGAGGTCGGAGGACGGGAATTCCTCGAGGACAAGCCGTTCATCGATCCCTTCGTTCTGGCCGGATCGCTCTCGTTTGTGACCGACCGAGTCAAGGGCTGACGACCCGACTTCTGGAGTGAGAAATGACTCCCACAGGTGGTTTTCTCACGTCCAGAACTTCGGCGGGGCGCGGTAGCGTTCCGCCAGTGGCGACTAACGGCGAGCTGGAGCTCCGGGGCATCAACCACCACCTCGGGCCGCCGCCGGCCTGAGCCCGACGCCGTTACGGTTGCCCCGATGACCACCAAGCCGTTCAGGATTCTGCTCTTCGGCAAGGACGCCCGTACGGATGCGATCGCCGAAGGCGCCCGGTCGTCGCCGAGCGCCTGCGAGCTGACCATCTGCGCGCCGTTCCGCAGCCCAGGGCTCGTGCGCAAGGCGGACCGCTTCCTCACGTGCTCGCTCACCGACCTCGACGCCATGGCGAGCATCGCTCGCGATGTGGCGCCGGATCTCGTGGTCGTCGGTCCGGAGGACCCCCTGTCGGTCGGGCTCGCCGACGCCATGGCGGATCTCGGTGTGCCGTGCTTCGGGCCCACGAGGGCGCTCGCCCGGTTGGAGACGAGCAAGTCCTGGACGCGAGCGCTCGTGGAGCAGCACGGCATCGAGGGCAACCCACGCCATCGAACGTTCCACGATCCACGTCAACTGGCCGAGTACGCCAGCGAGCTCGGCAGCGTGGTTGTGAAACCCGACGGGCTCACCGGAGGCAAAGGCGTGAAAGTCCAGGGCGAGCAGCTGGAGACGCTCGAGGACGCTGTCGCCTATGCCCTCTCGCTGTTGGATTCCGACGGCTCTGTCGTGATCGAGGAGCGGCTCGTGGGGGAGGAGTTCAGCCTGCAGACGATCACCGACGGCACGGACGTGATCCACTGCCCGATCGCGCAGGACCACAAGCGCGCCTACGACGGCGACGTCGGCCCGAACACCGGTGGGATGGGGTCGTACTCCTGTGCGGACGGCTCCTTGCCATTCCTTTCCGCTGGCGACGTCGCCCTCGCCCGCCGGATCAACGAGGACACCATCGAGGCGCTTTCTCGTGAGAGCTCGACGCCGTACCGCGGCGTCGTCTACGGCGGTTTCATGGCTGTCGCCGACGGGGTCCGTTTGATCGAGTACAACGCTCGATTCGGTGATCCCGAAGCCCTGAACGTGTTGCCGTTGCTGGAGGGCGACCTCGTGGAGCTCCTGCTGGCGGCCGCCACAGGCAGGCTCGGTGGCGTCGAGGCGTCCTTCGCCGCCCGCGCGACGGTTTGCAAATACGTCGTGCCGAGCTCCTATCCGGAGGCCGGCACGACGGACGGCTCCATCTCGACGGACGATTCGCCCCTGGGGCCGGAGCTGCGCTGCTATTGGGCAGCCGCTGAGCTTCAGCAGGACGGGTCGGTCCGCCTCACCGGCTCGCGAGGCCTCGCCTTCGTCGGGATCGCCGACACCGTGTCGAGTGCCGAAGCGCTGGCCGAGGGCGGCGCCGCCTCGGTGAGCGGAATGGTGCGCCACCGTCGTGACATCGGGACGCCGGCGAGCCTCGAGCGGCGCGTCGAGCACATGAGGACAGTCCGGCCTCGCCACACCGCCTGAGCAGCGAGCCTCAGGCGTCCGGGAGGAGTGTCCCCGCCGCCACCGACTTCGCCCAGGCGTAGTCAGCCTTGCCAGCGGGATTGCGCTTCACGCGCTCGACCGTGATGACCGCCTTCGGGAGCTTGTAGCGGGCGATCTGCTGTGCGCACGTTGCGAGCAGCTCGGAGTCGGCGATGCCTTCTCCCGGCTCCGGTTCGACGATCGCCACGACCTCGCTGCCCCAGCGTTCGCTCGGCCGGCCGACGACGATGACGTCCCTCACACCTGGGTGGTGCCGCACCGCTGCTTCGACCTCCTCGGCGAAAATCTTCTCGCCACCGGAGTTGATGGTGACCGCGTCGCGTCCGAGAACCTCGAGTGTGCCGTCGAGCAGCAGACGAGCCCGATCGCCCGGGATGGTGAAGCGCCGGCCGTCGATCGAGCGGAACGTCGCCGCCGTCTTTCCCGCGTCGTTCATGTAGCCGAGCGGGATGCGGCCGGACCGTGCGAGCCACCCGCTCCCGTCGTGACCGGGCCGCAGGATCGTGCTGCGAGCCTCGTCGAGAACGACGGTCAGTGGATCCGGGCGGAAGCGGACGGACCGCTCGTTCAATCCGCCGGGGACCGAAACGTTGTCGGCCACGGGACCAGCCTCGGAGGAACCCATCGTGTCGCGGATGCGCACAGCGGGCAGCCGCGCCATGATCGCCTCCTTCGACTTCGGTGAGAGTGCCGAGCCGCTCGAGGACAACACGGCGAGGGACGAGAGATCCCGTCGGCGACCGTCCATCGCATCGATGAGGGAGGCAGCGAACGCCTCCCCGGCGATCGTCAACAGGCTCGCACGTTCACGCTCGATCGTGTCGAGCACGTCGCCTGCGTCAAAACGGTCGACGACACGCTGGATGACGACGGTGCCACCGGTGTGCAACGCCTGGAAGCTCACCCATTGGCCCGTACCGTGCATGAACGGTGCCGCCGACACTCCTCGGGTTCCCGGGCTCTTCCGAGCGGCAGCTTCGGCGAGCTCCTCGATCGAGCCCCACTCGCGGCCACCCTCGCCGTAGTTGCGCCCGCCCAGTGCCGTCACGAAAATGTCAGCCTGTCGCCACAACACACCCTTGGGCTTGCCGGTCGTGCCGCCGGTGTAGAGGATGTAGAGGTCATCCGGCGACCAGTCGAGGGCCGGCCGGTGGCTCGGCGCCGCCGCCAGCGCAGTCTCGTAGTCGAGCGCACCCGCGAGCATGGGCACCCTGCTGCCGTCAGGTACCTCGAGCAGCA
Source organism: Acidimicrobiales bacterium (assembly GCA_050008715.1). Classification (GTDB taxonomy): domain Bacteria; phylum Actinomycetota; class Acidimicrobiia; order Acidimicrobiales; family Bog-793; genus JAKACA01. The sequence continues at coordinate 49,902 of JBEKMC010000002.1, forward strand.
GCGGCCTGTCCATGATGCCGGCGGCGCACAGGCTCGAAAGAGCCGCGTCCAGCTGGGCGGCGAACTGCGAGTGGTAGAGGACGGCGCCGGGCGCCATGTCGGTCAGAAGCTGCTCGAGCTCGGCTGTGACGTACCGGTAGTTGACGTTGCACGGCGCCAGGCGCGCCTTGAACGCGCCAAGGATCCCCTCCAGGTACTCGTGGCCGTTCAGTAGGCAGATGGCCACGCGATCCTGTCCGGCTTCGTGGTCCGCCAGCTCCGACCGCTCGCGGTGGCAACCCAGCCCGGCTGACCTGAACACGTTGGCGAGCCGCCGGGTGCGATCGGTCAGCTCCGACCAGGTGATGCGCCGGTCAGGTGTGACGATGGCCTCCCGCTCGCCGAGGCGCCCGGCGAGCCCCTCCTGCACCTCCGCCAGGTTGAAGTCCATCAAGGGGCTCCAGCGGTGAGCTCACCGAGGCTCGCCAGGTGCTCGTGGTCGTCGTCCGGGCAAAGGCCGAACGGGTCGAGGTGCATGGGCCGGATGCCGGCGTTGCGCGCTCCATCGACGTCGAAGTGCACGCTGTCACCGACGAAGACGCACCGCTCCGCCGGGACGTCGAGGGCGGTGAGCGCGAAGGAGAAGATGCGCGGGTCGGGTTTCTCGACGCCGACGACGTGCGAGTCGATCACGACGGCAACCTTCGCCATGGCGTCCCCCTCGAGACCACAGATCCGGTGCTCGAGGAGAAGCTGCTCCATCCTCCCGCTCGCGTTCGACACGATCGCCAGCTGCAACCCAGCTGCCTCGAGGCCGCGCAGCGCCTCGGCTGCACCGAGGGCCGGGATCCAGTCCTCCGCGAGGTAGATGCGCTCGATCGACGGCAGCGCTTCGTCCAGGCGATCCTCCGGCACTCCGGCCGTGCGGGCAACGACCCGGTCGACTCTGGGCCAGTCCGCCGCTTGGAGCCGATCGACCTCGCGCATGCCGGCGTAGTGGGCGAGGCGGCACGTCTCGTCGTCCGGGTTCGCCCCGAGGGGGCCGAGCATCGAACGCATGCGAGCGGGATCGGGCAGCACGAGGACGCCGCCGGCATCGAGCAGGACGGCGTCGACCGTGTCGTCGATGAGCATGCCTGCAGGTTACGGCGTCGTGTGAGCGGCTTGGAGCGAGGGGGACCTGGTACGTTTCGGCCGGTGGCACTGGTCGCGGGCAGCCGGTATCCGGCGATTCACCGCCCATGACGAACCCGGCCTCCCCGACGAACCCGGCCTCCCCGACGAACCCGGCCTCCCCGACGAGCCGGCGTTCCGGACGGCACCAGCGTCGGCCCAGCGGATGGGCCGCCGTGCTGGGGCAATCGTGCCGGGCGGCGTTCTGGCCGTTCGTCGTCTCACGGGCCATCGTCGTCGGAGCGCTCCTGCTCGCACGGTTCCTCGTCACCGAGATTCGCCCTCGCTCCCATGAGGCTGTCCTAGCCGCCCACGCCGGCCTCCTCGGGTGGGACGCCAACTGGTACCGGCGCATCGCCACCATCGGTTATGGGCGATCCGGTCGAACCTCGGTGCGCTTCTTCCCGCTCTACCCCTTGCTCACGCGTGCGGTGGCGGCCCTTCCAGGGGTCAGCGTCGACGTGGCGCTCCTCGTCATCGCCAACGTGTCTGGCCTCGTCGCCTTGGCGCTCATTCATCGGCTCGTCATGATGGAAACCCACGACGAGGAGCTGGCGGGCCGGTCGTCCTGGTGGCTCGGCATGTTCCCTGCAGCGTTCGTGCTGTCGATGGGCTACGCCGACGCGCTGCTGCTCGTCACGAGCCTCGCAATGTTCCTGGCGTTGCGGTCCCGCCGATTCGCAGCGGCCGCCGTCGCCGGCGTGCTGGCAGGTGCCTGCCGGCCAGTCGGGCTGCTGCTCGCTGTGCCCGCGCTCCTCGAAGCGGTGCGTGATCACCGGGAGACCCCGTGGCCCCAGTGGATCTCGAGAGCCGCCGCCGTCGCGTCGGCACCGGCGGGGGCAGCCGCGTACCTCTCGTGGTCGAAGGTCCACGACGGAAGTTTCTTCCTTCCGCTCTCGGCTCAAGTCTCGAGCACGAATCGCGGCGGGCTCGCGGACCCGTTCGTCACCGTCGCGAGGGACGTGAAAGATCTGCTGCACGGAGAGCATCTCGGAACTTCACTGCACGCGCCCTGGGTGGTCTTCTTCGTGGTGATGGCAGTCGTGGTGCTGCGTCGCTGGCCGCTTTCCTACGGCGCCTACGCCACCGTCACCCTCGCCATCACGCTCACAGCCCCGAACCTGACGTCGTTCGAGCGCTATGGCCTCGGTTGCTTCCCGTTCGCTCTCGCTCTTGCCACGGTCACCGGTCGCCGTCAGATCAGCTGGGCGGCCTTTGCCGGAGCTGGCGCCGTGCTGTTCGGGTATTCGCTCTTGACGTTCCTCGGGGCCTACGTTCCCTGAAGCTCGGTTGCCGGCCGGTCGGCCCCATGGAGGCCCGAGCCGCAGGTGCCTTCAGGACTTCGGAGTCTTGAGGGGTGCTTCGATGTAGGCGGGCCGCCCGAGAAGGTAGCCCTGCCCGAGGTCGATGTGGAGGGACCGCAGGGTCTCGAGCTCCTCTTTGGTCTCGATCCCCTCTGCGAGGCTGAGCGCTCCGGCCTGGGCGGCGAGCGAGCGGAAGGCCATCACGATCGCCTGCTTGACGGGATCGCGGTCAACGCCACGGGTCACGTCCGTGTCGATCTTGATGAAGTCCGGCCGGATGTCGAGCATGTGTCGCAGACTCACGTCGGCGACGCCGGCATCGTCGATGGCGATCCGCACACCGGTCGACCGGAGCTCGTCGATGGCGCCCGTGAAACGTTGGTAGTCCACGACGGCTGCGTCCTCTTTGATCTCGAACACGACACGGCCCCGTTGGCGCACGTGGATCATGTCTCGGAGATCCGGCGACCCGGCCGTCATCGGTGACACGTTCAGGGAGACGAAGGCGCCCGTCGGCAGGTTGTCGAGCTGCGCGAGGGCGGCGCCCACTGCCATGACCTCCAACTCCTGGGCGAGACCCTGGGCGGCGGCGGCGGCGAACCATCCCTGCGGGGAGACGATCTCCTCGTCCGGGAACCGGGCCAGCGCCTCGAAGCCGATGCACTCCCGCGATCCGAGGTGGACGATCGGCTGGAATGCCATCCGGATCGAATCGCCTTTCAAGATCCGGGGAACGTCCAGCCAGGGCACTGATTCCGAGGCGGTCGCCTCAACCTCGTGTGATGCGTCCTTGGCAATCCGTTCGAGGTCGAGCCGTTCGAGGTCCAACCGCGAATCTTCCGTCACGAGGTCACTCCTTGCTGATTCCACAGTGCAATCTTCTCACGCTCAGCGTTGATCTACTGCCATTCTGCCACGCGCGGTAGTCGTCCCTCATGTAATCAGCCATCCACCAACCGACGGAACTCCTCGTCCTCGACGCCCGCCGCCTGCTTGTCGGCAAGATTCTCCAGCCATTGCTGCGCCGGCTCGCTCTGCATCGCGTCCACCATCTGCCTCGGTATCGCCTTCATCACGTAGTCGTCCGGCATCGTCGGGACGTGGTGGGTCCGGCGAGCAAGGGCGGCCTCGATGATCGGTTCCCATTTCGCCGCCGTCGAGACCCTTCGGTCCTCGTCGCGCTCGGCGAACTCGGGCAGCACTTCGGCACCGAACAGCTCGATCGACTCCATGATGTGCTCGTGACGGTTCCGTCCCGCCTGCATGACGAAGATGAGCTGGTCAACGCCTGCATCCTCGTATCGGCGCAGGAACTCGCGCAGCTGTGCGGGCGTCCCCGTGGCCCCCCGAAGTCCCGTCGAGTCACCGGACGCGACCTTGGCCCCGAGGGTGCCCATACGAGTGGCCACGGCCGCCTCGGGCGAGTAACCGGCCTTCCCGCGCCGCTCCTGGAATTCCTCCCACACGTTCGTGGCGGCCGGCACGTGGTCGCCGAACACGTAGAAGTGGGCGAGCGAGTAGCCGAAGAAGTTGGCGCCCTCGAGCCCGCGGCGTATGGCCTCGTCCTCATCGGTGGCGCACATCATCGGAGAGACGCATGCAACCTGGGGATTCACCGCCAAACCGACCGGAACGCAGCGCTCGCGCAGGACAGCCTCATAGTCGTCCACCCATTTCTTGGCGTCCTCCGGCTCGATGAACGCGAAACTCAGCGCACCGATCCCCTTCTCCGCCGCCAGCAGGATCGTGTCCCGGCGGCTGCATGCGACCCAGAGCGGCGGGTGCGGGCGCTGCACGGGCTTTGGGATGACGTTGCGCGGGGGCATCTGGACGAACCGCCCGTCGACGCCGCCAAAGGGTGTCTCGGTCATGCACCGGATCGCGACCTCGAGGCCTTCCAACCAGGCTTCCCGTTTGTCAGCGGGATCGATCCCGAACCCGCCGAGCTCGGCCTCGGACGACGACTCGCCCGATCCGAACTCGACACGGCCGTTCGAGACGAGATCGAGCATGGCGACGCGCTCGGCCGTGCGCGCCGGATGGTTGTAGGCGGGTGCGGTCTGGATGATCCCGTGCCCGATCCGCATCCGTTTCGTCCGCTGGCTTGCGGCCGCCAGGAAGACTTCCGGCGCGCTCGAGTGCGAGTACTCCTCGAGGAAGTGGTGCTCGACCTCCCAGAGGTACTGGATCCCGACCTTGTCGGCGAGCTCGATCTGCTCGAGTGCATCGTTGATCAGCTGCTGCTCGCTGGCGTCATCCCACGGCCTCGGTAGCTGGTGCTCGTAGAAGATGCCGAACTTCATGTCGTCTCCGATCAGCCGAGGGACCCGGGAGTGGCAGCCGGGTTGGCGGGGTTGTCGATCCACTTGCGCACTGCCGCCGCCGGAGGGGTCCAAGCCCGCAACAGGCCAAGGAGCTCGGTTGCACTGGCTGCCGAGAGGACCAGCTGGCGGTTCTCCGCCCGCAGGAAACCCTCAGTCACACCGTGGTCGAGGAATGCGAGCAACAAGTCGTAGTAGCCGGCGACGTTCAGAAACCCGACCGGCTTGGCGTGCAGGCCGAGCTGTGACCAGGTGAGTATCTCGGCCACCTCTTCCAGGGTCCCGAGGCCGCCGGGCAGCGCCACGAAACCGTCCGACAGCTCCGCCATCATCGCCTTCCGCTCGTGCATGGACCCGACGACATGCATGCTCGTCAGCCCGGTGTGGGCGATCTCGGCATCGACGAGGAACTCAGGCATGACGCCGATGACTCCGCCGCCGGCTTCGAGAGCGGCGTCCGCCAACAGGCCCATGGCTCCGACGCGAGCACCGCCGTAGACGATGACGATTCCTTCTTGCACGAGCGCCGTCGCAAGCTCCCGGACGGCACGCGCGTACTCCGGCCGGCTCCCGAGGTTGGAGCCACAGAAGACGCAGACCGACTTCACGCCTTCACACTTGCAGACCCGCGTCGCGGGTGCCCCGCTTTCGAGGAGCACGAGCCATAACATGCGGAGGCATGATTCCGGGCGGGCATTCGACAACGCCGCCGGTCCGCCGGTACGTCGCGGTCTGCCTTTCCGCCGCCGTCGCCCTCTCGCTGGCAGGATGCAGCACCCTTCGGCACTCGCCGCCGGTCCCACCGAGCCCGACCCCGACGGCGGCGGCGTTTCTCACCGCGTGGTCGCAGCGGAGCTGGGTGGCAATGGCGAGGCTGGTGAAGGACCCGCCGACAGACCTTGCCGCCAGCAATAGCGCCGCCCTACGAACGCTTCACGTCACCGCCACCTCCTACGACCTCGGTGCCTTGCACGTGACGGGGGTCACCGCCGTCGCACCGGTGACCGAGTCGCTCACCTTGGCGGGCTTCGGCAGATGGACTATCCGGACCGCGCTGTCGCTGGCGCTCGTCGGCAACCACTGGAAGATCATCTGGACGCCGGCCACGATCGATCCCGCACTCGGGTCGGCAGGGCACTTCGCCTTCCGGTACACCTGGCCGCCACGCGCCGCCGTCCTGGCCGCCGACGGGACGCCGATCTCTCCATCCGTGCCGACGTCGGTCGTCGTCGGGCTGTACGGCAGCTACATCAAGAGCCCCACGACCCTCCTCCGAGCACTCACCCGAGCAGGTGCTTCTTCGAGATCGGCAAAGTCGGCCATCACCGCGGCCGCGGCCAGCCCCGGCACGTTCGAACCCGTGTTCACCGTCAGGTGGCTCGTATACGAGCGGATTCAGGCCGCCCTGTATCCCGTCCCGGGCGTGTTCTTCCATGCCGTCGGCGGCAACCGGACCTCCACCCCCGCTCCGCTCGTGGGGATCGTCGGCTCACTCGGCGCCATCACGAAGAGCCAGCTCAAGCATCTCGGAGCTCCCTACACGGCGACGAGCGTCGTCGGTCAGGGCGGCATCGAGCAGGCGGACGAACGCCGCCTCGCCGGCAGCCCCGGTGCGGTGATCTCGGCCGTCGCTCCGAGCGGGAAGGCTCGCCGCCTGGCGACGTTCCCCGCAAAGCGGGGCAGGGCCGTCCGCACCACCATCAATCTCACGATCGAGCAGGATGCCGCCAACGCTCTCGCAACGGCGCCGAACGAGGCCGCCCTCGTCGCGATCGACGTCCGCACGGGCGAGATCGTCGCCGCCGCGAACACCTCGCAGGGAAGCGACCTCGCTCTCGAGGGCGAGCAACCGCCGGGCTCGACCATGAAGATGATCACGAGCACGGCGTTGATCGACAAGGGGCTCACACCGGAGTCGCCGGCGACGTGCCCGTCGGTCATCAACGTCGACGGTGAGAATCTCCACAACGCCGAGGCGAACGAGGGCTCGGTGCCCAACCTGCTCACCGCCTTCACCGTCTCGTGCAACACGGCGTTCATCGGCCTCACGATGGCGAACCTCGACTACCGGAGCCTGCACGAAGCCGCCTCGCTCTTCCGTATCGGCGGCAAGTGGAACCCGGGCCTACCCGTGTTCACCGGGAGCGTGCCCGTCAACGACGGGCAGACGGATCTGGCTGCGAGCGCCATCGGCCAGGGACGCGTCGTCCTCAACCCCCTCGACCTCGCCATGGTCGCCGCCGATCTCGACACGGGAATCGTGCGCCTTCCGTGGATCGCGGTCGGTGCGCCGACCGAGCACGCACACACCTCGCGGCTGGCTGACAACCTCGTGAGCGACCTTCACGAGATGATGCTCTCGGTCGTCCAGAGCGGGACGGCGGCCGGGACTGGCCTGCCACAGGGCACGTACGCGAAGACCGGCACGGCCGAATACGGGACGACTACCCCGCTTTCGCTCGATGCCTGGCTGGCGGGCTTCAACGGCGACATCGCCTTTGCCATGGTCGACGTCGACTCCCCCGGCGACGGCGGGCCGGTGGACGGCCCCGTCGTCGCGAAATTCCTCGATGCCCTCGGCCCCACGAGCTGACGCCGGCCCTCGGCCCTAGGAGCTGACGCGGACGAGTATGGTCTGACGACCCGACGAGGAAGCGACCCGGAGGCCGGTCCATGAGTCAGCCCGACACCGCTACCGCCTCCGGTCGCGGCAGGGAGCATTTCGACGTGCTCATCGTGGGCGCAGGTATCTCGGGTGTCGGGGCCGCCTACCACCTCCAGCAGCAGTGTCCCGGCCGGAGCTTCGTCGTGTTGGAAGGGCTCGAAAGCTTCGGGGGGACCTGGCTCGTGCACCGCTATCCCGGCATCCGCTCGGACAGCGACCTGTACACGTTCGGGTACCGCTTCAAGCCCTGGACCGGACCGCCCATCGCGAGTGCCGCGGAAATCCTGAAGTACATGGGCGAGGTCATCGCCGACAACGACCTCGAACGACACATCCGCTACCGCCACCACATCTCCTCCGCAAGCTGGTCGAGCGCGGACGACCGCTGGGCGCTCGAGGTCACCGACACCGAGACCAACGAGGTGCGCCAGTTCACGGCGAGCTTCTTGTGGATGTGCCAGGGCTACTACCGGCACGCAGAGGGATACACGCCGGACTGGCCGAGTCTCGAGCGGTACACCGGGCGCGTCGTGCATCCGCAGACATGGCCCGACGACCTCGACTATGCCGGCAAGAACGTCATCGTCATCGGTTCCGGTGCCACGGCCGCGACGCTCGTGCCGGCCATCGCCGGCTCCTGCGCACACGTGACGGTTCTCCAGCGGTCGCCGACGTATTTCTGGACTGGCAGGAACGTCAACGAGGTCGCCGACATGCTCCGGGAGCTGGACATCCCCGAGGAGTGGATCCACGAGATCGTCCGCCGCAAGATCCTCCACGAGCAGGAGGCGGTCACGCGCCTGTCCTTCGAGGCGCCCGATTTGTTGCGCGACGAGCTGATCAAGGACGTGCGCGCCCACCTCCCGGAGGGCTACGACGTCGAGACGCACTTCACGCCGCGCTATCGACCATGGCGCCAGCGCCTGGCCTACGTGCCCGACGGCGACCTCTTCGAGGGGATCAGCTCAGGGCAGGTCTCCATGGTGACCGACGAGATCGACTCGTTCACCGAGGGGGGCATCCTCCTCAAGTCCGGCACCGAGATCACCGCGGACATCATCATCACGGCGACAGGTTTCAACCTGAGTGTGCTCGGCGACATCGCCTTCACCATCGACGGCGCACCGCTCGTCTTCTCCGACACCGTCACGTACCGGGGGATGATGTTCACCGGGGTCCCCAACCTTGCATGGATCTTCGGCTACTTCCGAGCGAGCTGGACCCTGCGCGCCGACCTTGTCGGAGACTTCGTGTGCCGCATGCTGAACCACATGAAGGAGCTCGGCGCCACGACGGTCACGCCGGCGCTGCGTGCGGACGACGCCGACATGCCCATCCTGTCCTGGATCGACCCCGACAACTTCAACCCGGGCTACATGATGCGCGGCATGCAACTGCTGCCCCAGCGTGGCGACAAGCCCGAGTGGCAGCACAGCCAGGACTACTGGGCCGAGAAGGACGTCCTGCCCGCAGCCGACCTCGACGACGGGTGTCTCGTCTTCGAATAAACCCAGGCCGAGATACTCGCCGAAGGAGTACCTCAACCTCACCTGCGATGAGGTCGAAGAATTGGTGTGGCCTCTGTCATCCCTTCGCGATCCGAGCGGGACGGGCTGACTCCTTCTGTGCTGGCACCGGCTCTGGCAACGGATCCGGCTGGGCTGTCCATCATCCGGTCCCACGACGACCGGCCGGCGACGATTGTCAGCGGTCATCGCAGCGTGGCGCTTCAACCGGTCATGGACCTGGCAGACCGGCGCATCATCGCGTACGAGACGCGCCCGAGGCCTCCTCTCGGGTCGCCGCGGGTGCTGCTCGACGCCGCGCTCGGCGCCACGAGCCTGCAGCCGACCGTTCCGTTGCTCGTTCCACTCCTCCGCTCGATGCTCGAAGATCCCGAGTTCGACGTGTGTGCCATCGCGCGGGCGGCGCATGCCTCGCCGGCGGAGATCGTCTGGATGTTCCCGATGCCCACGCCCGAAGCTCGCGACGGTTCGGAGCGGGAACTGCTGATGCGGACGATCAGGCGGCAGGCGCTCGAGTTGCAGGACCAGGGGTTTCGTATCGGACTTGACGGTGTCCGCATCCTCGAGCTGCCGTGGCAAGACGTGACGGAGCTCCGTCCCAACTTCCTCTCCTTGGAAGACGACATCTGCGGGCGGCTCGGCGATCCGGCCTTCGAAGCCGCACTGGCGGGCGTGCTCACCTTCGTCGGACGGCTCGGAGGACGCGCCGTGGCACGAAAGGTGGACGCCAAAGAGCACACAGACGCCCTCGTCCGCGCAGGCGTCTTCTACGGTCTCGGGCACTATCTCCAGTCGCCCGTCGTCCTCGACGAGGCAAGCGCCATCGAAGGTGACCAGGTCGTCCGACCGTCCTGGTTCAGAGGAAAGTCGGTTCGTTCCCTTCCGGGGGCCGACTCCGACGGCTCCGCAGATGCGTCGGCCGCCAATTCGGACACGACACCCCACGAGAAACCCTCGAACGTGCTCTTCCTCCCGTCGCCCGCCCCCGCCGGCGTCGTCGCCAACACAGAAGCCTCGCTGTCGGAGCTGATCAGTGAGTCGGCACGTCGATTCTTTCTCGCCGACAGCCCGGCACACGTCTTCGAACTGCTCGCCGAAGTGGTGCCGCTCGTGGCCCGCTTCGACCGGCTGGCGATCTTCGAGGCGGACTGGTCGCGCTACCTGATGGAGCCGCGCGTCCTCATCGGGGGCGAGCTCGAAGCGCTCACCGAGCTGAACCACGCCCTCGGTGCCGGCATCACCGGCTGGGCATTCCTACGCGGCAAGCCGTACTACTGCGCTAAGACGGCTGAGCACCCTGAAGCCGCACCCATACCGGGTGAACCGGAACGAGATGAGTCCCTTCTCGTCGTGCCGCTCGTCTCCGGCAACAAACGCATCGGCGTCCTCGACGTCTGGCGCGACGGAAACGACCAGTTCAGCGAAGCTGAGCTACAGCGCTGCGCGTTGCTCGCCGCCGTGGCGGCAGATGCTTGGCGGCACGCGAGCGATCGGGCGGAGCTCGAACAACGAGTGGTCACCGATACCGGCACCGGCCTGCTCAACAAGCGATGGTGGGACGAGCTGGCGCCCCGAGAGGCAGCGCAGGCGTTACGCACCGGTAGTGGCATCGCCATCCTCCTCGTCGACCTCGACGGATTCAAGACCGTGAACGACACGTACGGGCACGCCATCGGCGACATCGTCCTCAACCAGGTCGCCCGGTCGCTCCTCTCGTCGGTGCGGCCTGGCGACGCCGCCATCCGGTACGGCGGCGACGAGTTCCTGCTCATGCTGCGCGACTGTGACGTGGCGGGCGCCGTGCGGGTCGCCGAGGATGTGCAGGTCGCGATCGGAGCCATGACCGGCCCGGCCGCTGCCGGCCTCAGCGCCTCCGTCGGGATCGCGCTGTTCCCTGACCACGGCCAGACGCTCGACGACGTAGCCCAGGCGGCCGACGCTGCGATGTACAAGGCGAAGGGCGCCGGGGGCGACCGGATGGCCACGTACTCCTCGGCTGCGGGCTCCTCGGCTGCGGGAAGCGGCGAGGGCCGCGAGACACCGCCGATGTCGAGAACGAAGGACTCGCCGGCCGGTCTTCAAGACGGCAGCCTCTCGGTCGCCCCAGTCGTCGCCGAGGGCTCCGTGAAGCCGTTCGGGCGTGATATGGGCGAGCAGCACCGCCAGCTGGCCGAAGCTCAACGGATCGCCATGATCGGCAGCTTTGAGATGCACCTGGATTCGGGAAAGGTCGAGTGGTCGGCAGAGCTGCGCCGGATCCTCGACATCCATGCCGACGAGCGCTCGTCGGCGTCTGCCGTGATCGAGCGTGTCCATCCGGATGACCTCGAAGGCTTCGTGACTTCGACCAGCGCGTGGATGCAGGAGGGAGCGAGGCGTTACGAGCGCACCTTCCGAATCGTGTGCGGCGACGGAGCAGTCCGGCACGTGTACATGCGGGCATGCTCCGACACCGACGCTTCGGATGGGCGAGTACTCACGGGAACCGTGCAGGACGTCACCGACCGGGTCGTCTCCGAGGAGGCGCGACGCGCCGCCGAAGCCCAGTTCTCGTTGGCATTCGACCAGGGTGCGATCGGGATGCTCACGACCACGCTCGACCGGATCATCACCCGCGTGAACCCGGCGCTGTGCGAACTGCTGGGCAGATCCGAAGCGGAGATCCTCGGCTGCACTCCGGATGCATTCGCTCACCCGGACGACCTCGCCGCCGGACAACGACCGCTCCTCGATGACCTGCTCGGCTCGCCGGAAGGCCGCGTCGACTCCGACCGCCGGTACGTGCGTCCAGATGGCAGTCCGGTGTACGTACGCACCTACCTCACGCTGGTGCGTGACTCGACCGGAGCCGCCCAGTACGTGTTCGGCCAACTCGAGGACGTCACCGAGCGGAAGCGCCAAGAAGACGAGATCCGGCGACTCGTGCTCGAGGATCCCCTCACCGGCCTGCCGAACCGGCAGGTCTTCCATGATCGGATGGCGCGTTCCCTGCGGCGGACACGACGCCCGGACGACAAGGTCGCCGTCCTGCTCGTCGGCATCGATCACTTCAAGCGCGTGAACGACTCACGTGGGCCCGCTGCCGGCGACCGTCTGCTCATGCAGGCGGCTCGACGAATGGCCGACGGACTGCGGGCGCGCGACACGGTCGCCCGCCTGTCGGGCGACGAGTTCGTCCTGCTCTTCGAAGGAGTTCGGGACGTAGCGCACGCCCGCTCATTGAGCGAGCGCTTGGCGGGCCTGTTCGCCGAGCCCTTCCTCCTCGACGACGACGAGATCATCCTCACGGTGTCCTGCGGGATCACCCTGGCGTCCGGTTCGGAACGGCCAGAGGATCTCCTGCGGGACGCGGAGGCGGCCATGCACCTCGCCAAGGAGAACGGCCGCGCCCGGAGCGAGGTGTTCGACGAGACGATCCGCACGAGGGCGACCGGCCGTCTCGCCCTCGAGGCGGCGCTGCGTCACGCCGTCGACCGGCACGAGATTCAGGTCGCGTTCCAGCCGATCATTCGTTTCCCCGAAGAGGCGGTCGTCGGCGTCGAGGCGCTCGCCCGCTGGACTCACCCCGACCGTGGCGTGATCAGCCCGTCGGAGTTCATCCCGATCGCGGAGGAGACCGGTCTCATCGCCCCCCTTGGCGAGCACATGCTCGAGGCTGCGCTCGAGCAGGTGGCAGTGTGGCGACGGGATGTTCCCGGCTGGGAATCCATGTTCGTGTCTGTGAACCTGTCACCAAAGCAGCTGGTGGCCGAAGACCTGCTCGAGCGATGCCTCTCCGCACTTGCCCGCCACAATCTGGCGCCCGACAGCCTGCACCTCGAAGTGACCGAGAGCACCCTCATGGACGACGCGGAGTTGTCCACGCGGATCCTCAACGGCCTTTCCGAGGCAGGAATCGTGATCGCCCTCGACGACTTCGGTACCGGCTTCTCGTCACTCAGCCGTCTGAAAGAGCTGCCCGTGGCCACGCTCAAGATCGACAGGTCGTTCGTGGACGGCCTCGGGTCGGACCCGAACGACTCTTCGATCGTGCAAGCCATCGCGAGCCTCGGCCACGCGCTCAACCTCGAGCTGTGTGCCGAGGGTGTGGAGCTGCCACTGCAGCGGGACGAGCTCATACGTCTCGGATGCCACCGCGCGCAGGGCTACCTCTGGGCACCCGCGCTGCGCGCCGCCGACTTCGCCGCGAGGTTCGTTCCCCGCTAGATCACCCCACGCTGTTGCGACACCGGTCGCCAGCGTTAATGTTGTCGCAGCGAGGGGACAAGGACATGATGGGTGGTCATGACCACGCGGGCCTTCGGACTGCCCGGCGATGGCTCAAGAACGTCGGAGGCGCCTTTGCGGTCGCCTTGCTGGTCGTCGTCTTGTTGCCCACCGGGGTGAAAGCGGCGTCGTCGACAAAGGTCGCGTTGATCGTGCTCGAGAACCACGACTACAACAACATCGTGGGCAACTCGTCAGCCCCGTATCTGAACTCGCTCATGTCCGAGGGACTGTTCCTCTCGGACTACAACGCCATCGTCGCCGGCAGCGACAAGGACTACCGGGCCATGACCTCGGGCACGACGAACGAGACCACACCGACATCGGCGAACATCTTTCAAGGGATGCAGGCCGCCGGCGACAGCTGGACGGAACTGAACGAATCGATGGGGGGCAACTGCGGTGTCACCACGTCGAAGACTGTTCCCGGTACGTCGGTACCGCTGTATGTCACCGACCACGACCCGGCTTGGATGTACGCGTCGAACGAGGATTGCGACGCAGACGACGTCCCGCTCACGTCGGACTCTCAGCTCGCCTCCCTGCCGAAGTTCAGCTTCATCGTTCCGAACGATTGCGACGACATGCACACCTTCCCGCCGAAGGGCACGTGCCCGGCGTATTTCGGCTCCGTGAAGGCCTCCGACGCAGTGGGGATCGGCGATGCCTGGCTCTCCCACGTCGTGCCACGGCTCCTCGCAGATCCCAGCGTCACGGTGATCGTCACCTTCGATGAAGGCAACTCGCCGAACGAGCACATCTACGCCGTCGAACTCGGCGCGGGCGTCACCGCCGGCACGGTCAACACGACGAAGTACAACCACTATGGGCTGCTCGCCGGCCTCTACGAGAACTTCGCCCTCGGCACGGCACCCCACAACGGCGCCAAGGCCAAGGTCGTGTCCATCGGCTGAGCCGCCGCCGGCCGCTGGATCGGGCCGTCGAAGTGACATACGGCTCGTACCTGCCGCGGCCGCCAGTTACGGGAAGGCCTGCCGCAGGCGAACGGCGATCAGCTTCTCGACGAGCTCGGACGGGAGAGGCTGATCCAAGGGAAAGTGCAAGGAGCCGGAGGACTTCTCGTACCCGGCCAGCTCCGCCGATAGCTCCGGGAACACGGAGCCGCTATGGGGAAGGTAGCTGAGGTGGTTCTTGAAGGCGGCAAAGCCTGCGATCGTCTTGCCCGCGACCTTGAAACCCGGCAAGGAGTACGACATGCACTCCTCGGCGTCGGGGACCACGGCGAGGATGTCCTGTCGCAGTCGCGTGAGCGTCGAGCGTTTCGGTTCGTCGAGCTGACGAAGGTACTCGTCGATCTCGTCGGCCGCCATCAGCTGTCTCCCTTCTCGAGGCGCTCTTGGAGGACGACCGTGACGAGGTCACCGGGTTGCTTGGCGAGGGCCGCCGTGCCGGTGCTCGTCTCGAGCGGCGCCGTGCCCTCTCTGTCCAACTTCATCGTTCCAAAGCTACGCCGCGGGGTCGGATCAGATGCGCTCCCGGCCGCTGTGACGTAGCCGTACTGCTCTGGCTCGCGGACATTGTTTCCCTCCCGGCTCGACACCATCTGTAGATCCGACGAGGGACACGTGACGAACTCATCGGCACCCGAACGGCTGTGTATCGTGGCGGCGCATGCCTCGGCGGCTTGATGACGCGGTCCAGCCGCGAACCGGAGGTGACCAGGTAAGCCTTCGTCGACCCCGTTCCAATCACGTGTCCCCGAGCCTGGAGTCCCGCCTGTCCCGCCGGCGCTACACCGCCGGGAGCTTCGGGGGCTCAGCCGTTGCCATCGCGGCCTTCTGTTGGATGCTGACCGGGGGCACGTGGGACTTCCTGCAGACGGGTCTCTTCACGAATTTCTATGACGCCCAGGCTCGCTCGTTGCTCGCGGGCCACTGGAACGTGTCGCCGAGCGTGCTCTCGATCGAGGGCATTGTCGAGCACGGCAAGACGTATATGTACTTCGGTCCGGTCCCGGCCATCCTGCGAATGCCGGTGCTCCTCGTCACACATCGCTTCGACGGTCGGCTCACCCAACCTTCGATGCTTCTCGCGTACGTGTTGGCTCTGCTGTTCACCGCTCGTCTCGCATGGAGGATCCGGGAGGTCGTCGCCGGCGACGAGGACGTCTCACGGATAGAGGCCTTCCTCGTCGGGCTGGCCGTGGCGGCGATCGGCCTGGGGTCGAATCTGTTCTTCCTCGCAAGTGACCCGACCATCTACCACGAGGCGGAGCTCTGGGGCGCCGCGCTCGCGATCGGGGCCTTCAGCTTCCTCGTCGACTTCCTCGTGCGCCCGTCTCTTCGATCGTGCGTACTCGCCGGCGTCTTCGCGACGCTCTCGATCCTCTCCCGAGCCTCAGTGGGCGCGGGGCCGGTCGCAGCGCTCGCGCTGACCGCCGTCGTGTGGCTTGTCGCCAGCTCCCCGAGCAAACCCCGTAGTGACGGTCAGGGTTGGCGACGGCGCTTTACCCGCCTTCTCGGTATTCCGGAGCCTGAGGCGAGGACGTGGACGACGATCGTCCTCGTCACCTGTGTCCTCGTTCCCGTGCTCATTTACGTAGCCATCAACGAGGTGAAGTTCGGAACGTCGTTCAGCGTGCCCTTCGACAACCAAGTCGAGACCGCGATCAGCGCTCACCGGAGGGCTACCCTGGCTGCGAACGGTGGCAGCCTGTTCGGTCTCAAGTTCGTCCCTACGGCGCTTCTCGCCTACCTCCGCCCCGATGCCCTGCACGTGACGCGTCTGTTTCCCTGGTTGATGTTCCCGCCATCGGCGAACGTGGTCGGTCACGTCCGCTACGACGACCTCGACTGGGCGTCGAGCATCCCTGCGACGATGCCCCTCCTTGCACTCTGGGCCGTCATCGGGTGTGCGGGGATCTTCTGGCCCCGGCGGCGGGGAGGCGGCCGACGTCCGGAGCCCACAACGGTGTCCGGCGGTCCCCAGGCTGCAGCGGACATCCCGGTCGATGCGACGGGTCAGGGAACCGGCCTGAGCGGATCCCGTCCGAGCGTGCTGCGAGTTCCGATCATCGGAGCGATCGTCGGCACGATCGGTGTCCTCACGATCGCCTTCATCGCCAACCGGTACCTCGCCGACTTCATGCCCCTCATCGTCCTCGCCGGAGTCACCGGCTTCCAGCTGACGCTTCGGTGGGCGCGAGCTGTCCGTGGGCGTGCACGACTCGGAGGATCGAAGCGCCGAGCAACCGGGCCGGCCCCGATCGTGGTTGTCATGGCGCTCGTCGGTGTCTGCGGCCTCTGGGCGAACACGGCCCTCGGCCTCGTCTACCAGCGCGAGCTCCGTTCGGCCGTGCCCGTGTCGATGCGAGCCGGTCTTGTCTCGTTCCAAGAACGCTTGGATGCTGCGTTGTTCGGAAACCCGCCCGAGAACGTCGTCCGCGCCCGAGCTCTCGGACCGAACCAGGCTGCAGGAACGCTCGAGATCGTCGGCAACTGCTCAGCGCTGTACGAGTCGACGGGGATCGCCGGTGGATGGGCCGCCGTCGAGCGCTCGGAAGCCGGCGGGCACTTCCGCGTCGAAGTCTCCTTCCCGGGCAGCGCGAACACCGCGTGGTTGCCGATCCTCGTGAACGGAACGGATCAGCAAGCCGCTTACCTGGCGCTCCGCTCGCCCAGCCGAGGCCGATACCAGTTCGGCTATTTGTTCCAGGCGCCGGGCCAACAATTCGTCACCGGATCGATCTTCTCGGCGGTGCCCGGCAAGAGTTACGTGATCGATGCGGTTCTCGACCCGTCTGTCGGGGAGATCAGTGCGATGGTCGATGGCAACACCGACTACGACCTCACGTACTACGTGAGACACGACCGTCCCTTGTTCGTCGGTGACAACCCGCTCGGCGGGCCTGTCGCTGGCCGGTTCCCCGGCTCGGTGCGCCGGCTCCCCGTCACCACACCGATCTGTGACGCCTTACGGGCACGCTTTTGATGCGTCGGTGAGACGAGGCGCTCAGAGTCTGCGACCCTGCGGTGGAGAGGGCCACGGCGCACGTCACTCCGTCCCTGCCCTGGTCGGGTCGTGCTGGCTGGCTGGAGCGGGCGACGGGAATCGAACCCGCGTTCTCAGCTTGGGAAGCTGATGTTCTGCCGCTGAACTACGCCCGCGACGCCCTCACGCTAGTCGGCCGAGGCGTGCGCGAGCACGGCGCACAGCACCGCGCCCGACACTGCGCCGCGAACCCGTTCACCAAGAATTCACGCGCCCGTCGCTCCATGTTGGTACTGTCCGCCCGGGGGCGTGGCGTCCCGCGTTGTTCATTTGATCAGGGGGAGGGCAAATGGCGCCAGCGACATCGGTGAGAGATCCCATTCTGGAGGCCGAGGACCTCAAGCGAGACGTCGGAATCTGGGGACTGTTGTGGGCCTCCGAGGGCTCCATCATCGGCTCCGGTTGGCTCTTCGGGCCGTTGGGCGCACTCGCGGTAGCAGGGCCCTCGGCGATCATCGGCTGGGCAATCGCCTCCGTGATCATCCTGATCCTGGCGCTGGTGCACGCGGAGTTGGGTGGCATCTTCCCTGTGTCCGGCGGCACCAGCCGATTCCCCCACTACGCGTTCGGCAGCTTTGCCGGCGCCGTCTTCGGGTGGTTCTCCTACATCCAGGCTGCGGCCGTGGCTCCCATCGAGGTGGCGGCCATGTTGCAGTACTTGTCCTCGGTGTCCTGGGCGCACGGGTACTTCAACGCCAGCAAGGGCGTGCTGTCCGGCAGCGGGCTGGTCGTCGGCGCCATCCTCATGGTGTTCTTCGTCGTGGTGAACCTGCTCGGTATCCGCTGGCTCGCCCGCACGAACACCGGGATCACGACGTGGAAAGTACTCCTCCCGATCTTCGCCGTCATCGTCTTCTTCCTGACGCATTTCCACGGCAGCAACTTCTCCGCCGACGGTGGGTTCTTCATCAAAGGGTCGGCGTTCAAGTCCATCGTCGAGACGTTCCCTGTCGGGGTGATCTTTGCCCTCCTCGGATTCGAGCAGGCCGTCCAGCTCGGGGGCGAGAGCAGCAACCCGAAGCGCGACCTCCCTCGCGCCGTCATCGGTTCGGTGCTGATCGGGGCCGTCATCTACATGCTGGCGCAGGTGGCATTCATCGGTGCCCTCAGCCCCTCGTTGATCGCTCATGCCAAGACTTGGGCCAATGTCGGATCACTGGCGAACCTGAAGACGGGACCGTTCTACGAAGTCGCGAGGCTTGCGACCCTTGGATGGCTGGCGTGGCTGCTGCGTTTCGACGCCGTTGTCTCCCCCGGTGGCACCGGCCTCATCTACCTGACTTCCGCCTCGCGGATCAGCTTCGGATTGAGCAAGAACGGCTACCTGCCGAAGGCGCTCGAGGACACCCGAATCCGCAAGGTTCCGTGGATCGGGATCATCATCACGGCCGCCATCGGGTTCCTGTTCTTACTGCCGTTCCCGAGCTGGGCCAGCCTCGTGAATGTCGTCACATCCGCCTCGGTCATGATGTACGGCGGCGCGCCGCTGGCACTGGGCGCACTACGCAAACAGAAGCCCGAGCTGGATCGCGTCTACACGCTCCCAGCCGGGTGGATATTGGCGCCGGTCGCGTTCACTCTGGCCAACTTCGTCGTCTACTACTCGGGGTGGCAGACGTACACAACCCTGATGTTCGTCTTGCTCGTCGGCTTCCTCATCATGGGCGTGTCGTTCATCTTCCACCTCAACCCGAATCAGCCAGCGGTGGACTGGACCGCCGCACTCTGGATCTTTCCCTACCTCATCGGTATGGGCGTGATCTCGTTCCTCGGCGGCTTCGGGCACGGACCAATGTTCGACGGTCTGTACGGCTTCCAGCACCTCTGGGTCGGTGGCAACAACCACCTCGGTATCGGCTGGGACAACCTTGCTCTGACTCTGTTCAGCTTCGCCATCTACTTCCTCGCCGTGGCCCTGAGACTTCCTGCCGCCAAGGTCGACGAGTACGTCCGCGAGGTCTACCCGCCGCCCATCGGCGAATAGGAGTCATCAGAGGAACTACGCGAGCCTGAGCAGCGGCTCTCGGGGAGGCACCGCCGCCGCGAACCCCGCTGCTCAGGCCGGGACGACCGCCTCGTCCTCGAGGTGGGCTTGATGCTCGAACTGGGTGCGGTACAGCTCGGCATACAGGCCGTCCGCAATGAGCAGCTCGTCGTGGGTGCCGCGCTCCACGATCCGGCCGCCCTCGACCACGAGGATGAGGTCCGCGTCGCGCACCGTTGAAAGGCGGTGGGCGATGACGATGGACGTCCGGCCGCTGAGCGCTGTGGCGAGCGCGAGCTGTACAGCCGCCTCGGATTCCGAGTCGAGGTGAGCCGTCGCCTCGTCGAGAACGACGACGTCGGGTGCCTTGAGCAACAGGCGGGCGATGGCGATCCGCTGCTTCTCGCCTCCGGAGAACCGATATCCCCGGTCGCCGACGACGGTGTCCAGTCCGTCGGGAAGAGTGTCGATCAACGGCAGGATCTGAGCAGACTCCAACACCTCTCGCAG
This sequence comes from Acidimicrobiales bacterium, assembly GCA_050008715.1. GTDB lineage: Bacteria > Actinomycetota > Acidimicrobiia > Acidimicrobiales > Bog-793 > JAKACA01. The sequence goes on from JBEKMC010000002.1 coordinate 69,641, forward strand.
CTCGGCCTCCGTGGCGTCGGGCTTGGCGTAGAGCAGGTTCGAGCGGATCGTCTCGTGGAACAAGTGGGCATCCTGGGTCACCACGCCGATGGACCCTCGCAGGGAGTCCAGCGTGGCCTCGCGCACGTCGACGCCGTGCACCTTGATGGATCCGGACGTGACGTCGTACAGGCGGGGAACGAGATGGCTGATCGTCGTCTTGCCGGCGCCGGACGGTCCGACGAGCGCTGCCATCTGTCCCGGCTCCACCCGGAAGGACACGTCGTAGAGCACTTGCTGTGACGGGGCCTGGTCGAGCACCGCCACCGATTCGAGAGACGCCAGCGAGACCTCCTCGGCCGTCGGGTAGCTGAAATCGACGTGCTCGAACTCGATCGTGGTGGCCCCACGCGCCACGGCGACAGCGCCCGGCCGCTCTTCGATCATGGGGCGCAGGTCGAGCACCTCGAAGACACGGTCGAACGACACGAGGGCGGTCATCACGTCGACCTGGACGTTCGAGAGCGCTGTGAGTGGACCGTAAAGGCGTGTGAGGTACAGCGTGAGCGCGACGACCGTGCCGACGAGGAGCGCGCCCTTCGCCGCCTCGTATCCGCCGATGCCATAGACGAGAGCCGTCGCCAGCGAGGCGGTGAGCAGCAGCGACGTCATGAAGATCCCGCCGTACATCGCCTGCGTGACGCCGATGTCGCGGACTCGGCCAGCTCGACGATCGAAGACGCTCGACTCGGAGCCCGGGTCACCGAACAGCTTGACGAGGAGGGCACCCGAGACGTTGAAACGCTCGGTCATCGTCGTGTTCATCTCTGCGTTCAGCGAGTAGCTCTCCCGAGTGAGCACTTGCAGCCGGCGACCCACCCATCGCGACGGGAAGACGAACACCGGCAGCATGGCGAGGGCCAGCAGTGTGATCTGCCAGGAGAGAACGAACATGGCACCGAGCGTGACGGCGACCGTGATGAGGTTGCCGACGACAGACGAGAACGTGTCGGTGAAGGCTTGCTGCGCCCCGAGCACGTCGTTGTTGAGCCGCGAGATGAGGGCTCCGGTCTGCGTGCGCGTGAAGAACGCGATGGGCATCCGCCCGACGTGGTCGAAGACCTTCGTCCGCATGTCGTAGATGAGGCCCTCGCCGATGCGGGCCGAGATCCATCGCTGCCACAACGTGAGGCCCGCATTGAAGACCGCCAGCCCGGCGACGACGAGCGCGAGGACGATCGCAACGTCGGGACGGTGCTTGCCGATCCCGTCGTCGATGATCGCCCGGACGATGAGCGGGTTGGCCGCCCCGATGACCGCGCTCACGACGATGAGCAGCAAGAACACACCGAGCTGCAGGCGATAGGGCTTGGCGAAGCCGCCGATCCGCTTGACGATCCCTTTCGGCAGCTGCTTGTTCTTCACACTCTCGTCGCGGCGGAACGAGCGCATCAAGCCCCAGTTGGCTGGGCTTCCTCCGCCCCCGGCTGCCATTCCCCTCATCACGCTCTAGACCAACACCGGCCGGGCCGTCGTCCTTCCCGCGCAGCGATCTCGGCGCCGGCCGGAATACCTGAGGCTCCCCGTATTGTTTGCATGAGCAACAAAAGGAGTCCGTGTGCCTGAGATCGACGAACAGCAAACCCTGCCGCTACTTCCGCTCACATCGGGCGTTGTCCTGCCCGGCATGGTCTTCACGCTTGCGCTGGAGACCGAGGAGGCCCGCGCCGCCGTCGAGGCAGCCGGAGCAGCAGGTGGCCGGCTTGTGCTCGTGCCCCGTATCGAGGGACGCTACGCCCGGATCGGCGTGATCTCCGAGATTCTCGAGACTGGTGAGCTCCCTGGTGGACCGCCTGCGGCCGTCGTCCGCGGTGACAAGAGGGCGACGATCGGCACGGGCATGCCGGGAACCGGGCAGGCACTCTGGATCCACGTCGAGGCGATCGAGGAGCCGGAGGCGTCTTCCACCGCCAACGAGCTCGCCCGCGAGTATCGGGCCGTGCTCGAGAACATCCTGCTGTCACGCGGCGCCCGCCGGATGGCCGAGCGCCTTCGCGACGTGACGGACCCCTCGCAGATCGCCGATCTTGCCGGCTACTCCCCGGACCTGTCGCTCGACGCCAAGCTGAAGGTTCTCGAGACCATCGACGTCACCGACCGCTTGCGTTTCGTGCTCGCCGCCGCTCGGGACACGCTCGCCGATCTGACCCTGCGCGACCAGATCAAGACGAGCGTCGAAGAGGGGATGGAGAAGACGCAGCGTGAGTTCCTCTTGCGCCGTCAGCTGGAGGCGATCCGCAAGGAGCTCGGCGAGATGTCCGACGACGGTGCTGCGACCGGTCCGGACGGCTACCGGGAGCGGTTGGAGGATGCGGGCTTGCCGGACAGCGTGCGCACTGCCGTGGCAAAGGAGATCGACCGGCTGGAGCGGACGAGCGAGCAGAGCCCGGAGCACGGATGGATCCAGACCTGGCTCGACACCGTCTTCGAGCTGCCATGGGCCAAGGAGTCCGAGGACCGACTCGACATCGGTGAGGCTGGAAGGATCCTGGACGAGGACCACGACGGCCTGCGAGATGTGAAAGACCGGATCCTCGAGCACCTGGCCGTTCGCAAGCTGCAGGCAGAGCGGGGGATGGCGCCGGTGAAAGGAAACCGCGGAGCGGGAGCGATCCTGGCTCTCGTCGGGCCTCCGGGTGTCGGCAAGACCTCGCTCGGCGAATCGGTCGCCCGCGCCCTCGGTCGTTCGTTCGTCCGCGTCGCACTCGGCGGCGTGCGCGACGAGGCGGAGATCAGAGGACACCGCCGGACCTACGTGGGCGCCCAGCCGGGCAGGCTCGTGAGAGCGCTGCGCGAAGCCGGGACGATGAACCCCGTCATCTTGCTGGACGAAGTGGACAAACTGGGTTCGGACTACCGGGGAGATCCCTCCTCGGCGTTGTTGGAGGTCCTCGACCCGGCGCAGAACCACACGTTCCGCGACCATTACCTCGAGGTCGAGCTCGACTTGTCGAAGGTGCTGTTCATCGCGACGGCGAACATGGTGGACACCATCCCGTCTCCGCTGCTCGACAGGATGGAAGTCATCCGCCTCGACGGCTACACCGAAGACGAGAAACTGGCGATTGCCCGCCACCACCTCCTCCCCCGTCAGGTCGAGCGCCAGGCGCTGCGGACCGACGAGGTCTCGGTGGACGACGACGCCTTGCGGTCGATCATCGGCGACTACACGCGAGAAGCAGGAGTCCGCTCGCTCGAGCGCGAGCTCGGGCGGCTGCTGCGCAAAGTCGCAACGAAGCTCGCGTCGGGGTCCGTCGAAGCACCTGTCGGCGTCGGCGCCGAGGATGTCCGCGGGTGGTTGGGCCGGGCTCGTTTCTTCTTCGAGGCGGCCGACCGCACGGCGGTGCCGGGCGTGGCTACGGGCCTTGCCGTGACGGGCACCGGCGGTGACGTGCTGTACGTCGAGGCGACGTCGATGGACGGGCCGGAAGGGCTCGTGCTGACCGGTCAGCTCGGCGACGTCATGAAGGAGTCGGCTGAGATCGCCCTGTCCTACGTCCGGTCACATGCCGCCGAGCTCGGAGTGGACCCTGCCGCACTGGAGGGCCGGCGCTTTCACGTGCACGTGCCGGCGGGTGCGGTACCGAAGGATGGGCCGTCTGCAGGCGTCACGATGGTGACGGCACTCGTGTCGTTGCTCGCGGACCGGCCCGTGCGGTCGCCCGTCGGCATGACCGGTGAGGTGACGCTGCAGGGACTCGTGCTGCCGATCGGCGGTGTGAAGCAAAAAGTGCTCGCCGCTCACCGGGCGGGTCTGCGCGAGGTCGTTGTGCCCATGCGGAACGGCCCCGATCTCGAGGATGTTCCGGAGGCGGTTCGTGACGAGATGACGTTCCACCTCGCAGCCTCTGTGAGCGATGTCCTGTCCGTGGCGCTCGCAGACGCCGGCGCCACGGCTCAGGAGACGGCAGCCGCCTGAGCTCCTGTGAGCTCCCGGTCAGGGAGCGTCGTCAGCGGCACTCGAATCGGCACGGTCGGCAAGGGCGACCACACGATCGATGATTCGATCCCAGACTTCTCGGGGTAGGTCGTGACCCATGCCGTCGATCATGAGGAGCTCGGCCCGGGGGATGGCGGCTGCGGTCGCGCGCCCACCCGACGGCTGCACGAGCGGGTCGGCCCCGCCGTGGACGACGAGCGCAGGGACGGCGACGCTCGCCAGGCCGGCGTCGCGATCGGGCGAGCTCATGATGGCGAAGAGCTGACGGACGCGGCCGAACGGGTCAGGGTCCCGGTCGAGCGACTTCGCCGCCACAGAACGGCGCCACGGTTCGTCGAACTCGAAGCCGGGCGACCCGATGACCCGGAACGTGCGGACCGTCTGATCGATGGCAGCCTCGCGATCAGACGGACGGGGCGCCATCAGCGCTGCCCTCGCTTCGGGCGTGGACTGCCCGACGGACCGGGACGGCGTCGACATGATCGAGGTGATCGACCGGACTTTGGCCGGGTGTGCGATGACGAGCGCCTGCACGATCATCCCACCCATCGACATGCCCATCACGTGGGCCGGCGCCATGCCTAACCACTCCATGAGTGCGGCAGCATCGTCCGCCATGTCGCCCAACAGGTAGGGCGGAGGTGACACGCCGGCCGACCCCCGCAAGAAACCCGGGATGTCAGGCAACCCGTACTCACTGAAATGCGTCGACTCGCCGACGTCGCGGTTGTCGAAGCGGACGACGCGGAACCCCCGCCCGGCAAGGCGTTCGCAGAACTCGTCGTGCCAGCCGTACATCTGCGAGCCGAGGCCGTTCACGAGGAGCAACGGGCGGCCGCCCCGGTCTCCGATCTCTTCATAGGTGAGCGTCAGCCCGTTGACGCCCGCTGCCAGAGTCGACACGAACCGACCGTCAGTAGCGGTAAGAGTCCGGCTTGTACGGACCCTCGACCGGGACGTCGATATAGGCGGCCTGCTCGGGCGTCAGCGTCGTGAGGTGCACGCCCAGCGCGTCGAGATGCAGCCGGGCGACCTTCTCGTCGAGGTGTTTCGGCAGCACATGGACACCCACCGGGTAGTCGGCTGTCTTCGTGAACAGCTCGATCTGGGCGATTGTCTGGTTGGTGAACGAGTTCGACATCACGAAGCTCGGGTGGCCGGTGGCGCAACCGAGGTTCAGCAAGCGGCCCTCCGCCAGCACGATGACGGCGTGACCGTCGGGGAACACCCATTTGTCCACCTGCGGCTTGATGTTGACGCGGGTGACACCCGGGACCTTTGACAGGCCGGCCATGTCGATCTCGTTGTCGAAGTGACCGATGTTGCCGACGATCGCCTGGTGCTTCATGGCGGCCATGTGAGCGGCGGTCAGCACCGACCGGTTGCCGGTGGCGCTCACGAAGATGTCGGCGACGGCGACGAAGTCATCCACCGTCGCCACCTGGTAGCCGTCCATGGCAGCTTGCAGGGCACAGATCGGGTCGATCTCGGTCACGATGACCCGAGCACCCTGTCCCCGGAGCGACTCTGCGCAACCTTTGCCGACGTCGCCGTAGCCGCACACGACGGCGACCTTGCCCCCGATGAGCACGTCGGTCGCACGATTGATGCCGTCGATCAACGAGTGGCGGCAGCCGTACTTGTTGTCGAACTTCGACTTCGTGACCGAGTCGTTGACGTTGATGGCCGGGAACAGCAGCTCACCGCGTTCGAACATCTGGTAGAGCCGGTGCACGCCGGTCGTCGTCTCCTCCGTCACGCCACGGATACTGTTCGCCAGCGACGTCCAGCGTGAGGTGTCCTCGGACAGCGACCGGCCGAGCACCGACAGCACGACTGCCAGCTCCTCGCTCTCGGCCGTGGAAGGATCGGGAACGGCCCCGGCCTTCTCGAACTCGACGCCCTTGTGGACGAGCAGCGTGGCGTCGCCACCGTCGTCGAGGATCATGTTCGGGCCGGCACCGTCGGGCCACCGGAGCATCTGCTCGGTGCACCACCAGTACTCCTCCAACGTCTCGCCCTTCCAGGCGAACACGGGCACACCCGCCGGGGAGTCAACCGTGCCGGAGCCGACGACGACGGCGGCGGCGGCGTGGTCCTGGGTGGAGAAGATGTTGCACGACGCCCAGCGCACGGATGCGCCGAGGGAGACGAGCGTCTCGATGAGGACGGCCGTCTGCACCGTCATGTGCAGCGAGCCGGACACGCGGGCGCCCGCCAACGGCTGGGAGGCCGCGAACTCCGACCGGACCGACATCAGGCCGGGCATCTCGTGCTCGGCAAGTTCGATCTCCTTGCGCCCGAATTCGGCGAGCGAAAGATCGGCAACCTTGAAATCGAAGCTCATGCCATCTCCTTGATCGTGGCCTGTACATGGGAACTCGAAGTAGCCGCTGCCGCGGCCAGCAATGCGACGTGCTTGTTCTGCTCGAAAGCGAGCCACTCTGCCGGATCGACCTCAGACGGACGCACCGCTTCGGCTGACAGCCAGTCGTCGACCGCAAGGCGGAGCGAGCGATCGGAGCGCAGGCGTAGGGCGAAGCCGACCTCTGCCAGCTCCAGCCCGTACTCGTCCAGCAGCCCGCGCAGTGTACGGAGGCGCTGCAGCTCGGCCGGGCCGAACAGCCGGTACCCGCCCGCTGAGCGGGACGGCACGACGAGACCGGACTCCTCGATGTAGCGGAGCATGCGAGCCGACCAACCCGTCGTCATTGACGCCTCGTGGATGGTGAGACCGGTCACGGACAAACCTTACCACGACAGTGAGAAGGTTTCCACAACTAGCCTTCACCCGCATGATCCTGTCGGACCGGACCATCCGTGAGGAGCTCGATGCGGGACGCATCGGCATCTCCCCGCTCGGCGACGGATGCATCCAGCCGTCCTCGGTCGACCTGCATGTCGACCGCTACTTTCGCGTGTTCCGCAACCACACTCAACGGGTCATCGACGTGCGCGAGAACCAGGAGGAGCTCACCGAGCTGGTCGAGTCGGTCGGCGACGACCCGCTCATCTTGCACCCTGGCGAATTCGTGCTCGGCTCGACGGTCGAGCGGGTGCGTCTTCCCGACGACCTCGTGGGACGGCTGGAGGGGAAGTCGAGCCTCGGTCGACTGGGACTGCTCATCCACTCCACCGCCGGGTTCGTCGACGCCGGCTGGGACGGATACCTCACGCTCGAGCTGTCCAACGTCGCCAACCTGCCCATAACCGTCTACCCGGGCATGAAGATCGGGCAGATCAGCTTCCTGCGCATGACGACGCCGGCGGCAATCCCCTACGGCTCAGCCGCGCTCGGCTCCAAGTACCAAGGACAGCGCGGTCCGACACCCAGCCGGTACTTCGAGAACTTCCGCTCGCTCAGCACCGAGGACTAGAACCGACCGACGAACAGATCCGTGCTGCCTGGCACCGCTCACACGGCGCCTGTCGGCTCCGCCCAAGGAGGGCTCTTGCTCACGAGGTACCCCATCGCCCTTGCCGCGACGGCCATCGCCTTCGTCGTGGCCGGAAGGCGGCTGTTCTTCCTGTTCCGCCTCATCACCGCCGGCAAACCGGCGCCTGATCGGCTCGCCCACTGGGGCCGGCGAGCCGAGGTCGAGCTCGTGGAGGTCGGAGGGCAGAAGCGCCTCCTCAAGTGGACCGTGCCAGGACTGGCGCACGCCTTCACGTTCTGGGGCTTCACCATCCTCATGCTCACGATCATCGAAGCGTTCGGTGACCTGTTCCAGGCGAACTTCCACATTCCCCTCATCGGGACGAACCCGGTCGTCGGCTTCATCGAGGACTTCTTCGCCGTCGCCGTCCTCGTCGCACTCGTCGTGTTCAGCATCATCCGGCTCCGTAACGCCCCCTCCCGGCTCGACCGCAAGAGCCGCTTCTACGGCTCGCACACCGGCGCCGCCTGGATCACGCTCGCCTTGATCGCCACCGTCATCGTGACCCTCCTCATGTACCGCGGAGCCCAGACCAACGTCGCCTCGGACTTCCCCTACACCCACTGGGCCTTCGCGTCCCACGCCATCGGCCACCTCCTCCACCCGCTCGGCGCCCGCACGAACGAGGCGCTCTCGACGGTGTTCGTGGATCTGAACGTCATCGCCATCGTGGGTTTCTTGGTCTTCCTCGTTCACTCGAAGCACCTTCACATCGTGATGGCACCGTTGAACGTTGCCTTCTCGCGCCAGCCGCGAGCGCTTGGGCCTCTCGGTTCGACGCCGATCATCGACGTCGAGAACATGGACGAGGACACGGTCTTCGGCGCCGGCAAGATCGAGGACTTCTCCTGGAAGCAGATGCTCGATTTCGTCACCTGCACCGAATGTGGGCGATGCCAAAGCCAATGCCCGGCTTGGAACACCGGCAAGCCGCTGTCGCCGAAGCTCGTGATCATGGATCTGCGCGACGAGCTGTTGAAGCAGTCTGGCCGTGTGCTGGCGGGCGCGACTGCCGCAAAGGCGGGTGCGGGCGCCGGTGAGGGATCATCGACTGCCGAACCCACAACGCTTGTCCCCGGCGTCATCGACCCAGACGTCCTGTGGTCGTGCACGACCTGCGGAGCCTGCGTCGAGCAGTGCCCGGTCGACATCGAGCACGTCGATGCCATCATCGACATGCGCCGCTACGAAGTGCTCATCGAGTCGCGCTTCCCCACCGAAGCCGGGCTCATGCTGCGCAACATCGAGAACCGGGGGGACCCGTGGGGCCTCGGCGCCTCGAAGCGACTCGACTGGACCGCCGGTGTCGACTTCGACATCCCCGTCGTGACGGACACGATCCCTGACGACATCGAGTACCTCTTCTGGGTGGGCTGTGCAGGTGCACTCGACGAGCGTGCGCGCAAGACCACGCAGTCGGTGGCGCGGCTGTTGCATCAGGCCGGAGTCGGCTTTGCCGTGCTCGGGCCGAAGGAGTCGTGCACCGGCGACCCGGCCCGGCGACTCGGCAACGAGTTCCTGTACCAGATGCAGGCGACCCAGAACCTCGAGACCCTCAAGTCCGCCGGGGTGAAGAAAGTCGTGGCGTCATGCCCACACTGCTTCAACTCACTGAACAAGGAGTACCCGGCACTCGGAGGGGACTTCGAGGTCGTCCACCACTCGCAGTTGCTCAGCCGGCTCGTCGCCGAGGGCAAGCTCATCCCGCAGCGGTTCAACGCCAAGGTGACCTACCACGACCCGTGCTACCTCGGGCGCCACAGCCGCGTGTACGACCCGCCGCGGGCCGTCATCGAGTCGGTGCCGGGCGTCGAGAGCGTGGAGATGCACCGCTGCCGCGAGAAGGGGTTCTGCTGCGGCGCCGGCGGTGCGCGAATGTGGCTCGAGGAGAGGATCGGCAAGCGGGTCAACCTCGAGCGCACCGATGAAGCCCTCGGGACAGGCGCCGATGTCGTATCGACCGCCTGCCCGTTCTGCCTCATCATGCTCGACGACGCCGTGAAGGAACGCCAGCGCGACGAGGAGGTCACCGTCCTCGACATCTCGCAGATACTCGAGCGTTCGATGTCCCCCCCGCCGCCCGGCCAGGGCCAGCGCGGCCCGGGCGGATAGGGCGGGCGGGATCCCGCCGCCGCCCAGGTTTACCGCTGCTCTAGTGGACGGCGGCGCTCAGTGCCCTGGCGTCGGCGTTACGAAGCCGTGATGCCGTCGCCACGAGCAGCTTGCGGGTGAGCGCCGGCGAGTCGCGCAAGAGCTTGTTGAAGTCCTTCTGAGCTATCGCCAGCAGATCCATGTTCGTCACGGCCTTCACGGTCGCCGAGCGTGGCAGGCGGTCGAGAAGCGCCAGCTCGCCGAAGTACCCGCCGGCACCGAGCTCTGCCACCTTCCGCCCGTTGCGCAGCACAGCGGCGGTCCCACTCACGATGAAATAGAACGTCTGACCGACTTCGCCTTCGTCGCATACGGTCGTGCCCGCCGTCACCGTGACGGGCTCGGAGACCTTCGCGATGACCCGGAGCTCCGGACGAGAACACTCGCTGAAGAGCCAGACGCTTCCGAAATCGAACGAGCTCGATGGAGACATGTCGCAAGCCTAATCCGGCCCCAACGCCCGGACACGGGCCGCTCGCGGAGCCTACGACTTCGCCATGGCCTGCAAGTCCCCGCCTGGGGCCGTTAGCGCTCCGCCTGGCGGGCGACGGCCTCGGCTGCAGCCTTGGCGGCTTCGGGGTCGCCGAGATAGCGGGCGCCGCGTACGGCCAAGTGCTCGTCCAGGTCGTATACCCGGGGAAACCCGGTTGGGATGTCGACACCCGGGATGTCAGCGTCCGAAATCGACTCGAGCTCCTTCACGAGCGCCCGGAGGCTGTTGCCGTGCGCCACGACGAGAACCGTTCGACCCTCGAGCAGCTCCGGCCCGATGGCGTCCTCCCAATACGGGAGCAGCCGGTGCACGACATCGGCCAAGCACTCGGCCGCCGGCAGCACCGATGGCGGGATCATTCGGTAGCGCGGGTCGTTCGCCGGATGGTTCGGGTCGTCGAGCCCGACGGGTGGCGGCGGCACGTCATAGCTCCGACGCCACTGCGTCACGAGATCGAGACCGTGCAGTTCCGCCGTCTCGCGCTTGTTGAGACCCTGCAACGCGCCGTAGTGGCGCTCGTTCAGCCGCCAGTGGCGCCATACCGGGAGGTAGCTCCGCTCCATCTCGTCAAGAGCAAGGTTGGCGGTGCGAACGGCCCGCCGCAGGACGGAGGTGTAGACCGTGTCGATCTCGAGGCCCGGCTCCGCTGCGATCAACCGGCCGGCGCTCACCGCTTCGGCTTCGCCGAGCTCGCTGAGATCGACGTCCGTCCAGCCGGTGAAGCGGTTCTCGGCATTCCAGGTGCTCTGCCCGTGACGAAGGATGACGAGTGTGGCCACGCCGGGAGGCTAACGGCAGGCGACCCGGCGGCAGCTTGCCGAGCCTTGACCAGGTGGCCAGCTCGAGAAAACCGACTTGACAACGAGACACTCAACTTCGTTATACTGCTCACATCGAAAGAACTCGAAAAGTGGAGGATATGAGATGCCGAAGGCCGTAGGAATCGACCTCGGGACGACGAACTCGGTGGTTGCGTTCCTCGAGGCCGGCGAGCCCACCGTGATCCCGAACGCGGAGGGCGGCCGTACGACGCCGTCCATCGTGGCGTTCACGAAGTCTGGTGAGGTACTCGTCGGCGAAGTCGCCAAGCGTCAGGCGATCACGAACCCTGACCGGACGGTGCGCTCGGTGAAGCGCCAGATGGGGACGAGCTGGAATATCGACATCGACGGGAAGGGCTACACGGCCCAGGAGATCTCCGCCCGCATCCTGCAGAAGCTGAAGCGCGATGCGGAGGGGTATCTCGGCGACACGGTCACCCAGGCCGTCATCACCGTTCCCGCCTACTTCGACGACTCCCAGCGCACCGCCACGAAGGAAGCCGGCCAGATCGCCGGCCTCGAGGTGCTGCGGATCATCAACGAGCCGACGGCTGCGGCCCTCGCCTACGGGCTCGACAAGGAGGGCGAAGACCAGACCGTCCTCGTGTTCGACCTTGGTGGCGGCACCTTCGACGTCTCCATCCTCGACATCGGCGAAGGCGTCTTCGAAGTCAAGTCCACCCACGGCAACACCCACCTCGGTGGTGACGACTGGGACCAGCGCGTCATGGACTGGCTCGTCAAGTCGTTCAAGGACACCGAGGGTGTCGACCTCTCCAACGACAAGATGGCCCTGCAGCGGCTGAAGGAAGCCGCCGAGAAAGCCAAGATCGAGCTGTCGGCTGTGCAGGAGACGACCGTCAACCTGCCGTTCATCACCGCGACGAACGAGGGCCCCAAGCACCTCGACCTGAAGCTCACGCGTGCCAAGTTCCAGGAGCTGACCGAGGACCTCGTCGAGGCCTGCCGCGGCCCCTTCGAATCGGCCATCTCCGACGCCGGCCTCACGAAGGATGACATCGACCACGTGATCCTCGTCGGCGGTGCCACGCGCATGCCGGCGGTGCAGGACCTCGTGCACGGCCTCACCGGCAAGGAGCCTCACAAGGGCGTCAATCCTGACGAAGTCGTCGCCGTCGGAGCGGCCATCCAGGCCGGCGTCCTCAAGGGTGAGGTCAAAGACGTCCTGCTGCTCGACGTCACGCCGCTGAGCCTCGGCATCGAGACGAAGGGCGGCATCACCCACCGGCTGATCGAGCGCAACACGACGATCCCGACGCGCCGCTCGGAGATCTTCACCACGGCGGAGGACAGTCAGCCGTCGGTCGAGATCCACGTGCTGCAGGGCGAGCGGGACATGGCCATGTACAACAAGACCCTCGGCAAGTTCCAGCTCGTGGACCTGCCGCCGGCACCTCGGGGCATCCCCCAGATCGAGGTTGCCTTCGACATCGACGCCAACGGCATCGTGCACGTGTCCGCCAAGGACCTTGCAACCGGCAAGGAGCAGTCGATGACTATCACGGGTCAGTCGTCCCTTCCGAAGGACGACATCGCCCGCATGGTCCACGACGCCGAGGAGCACGCCGCCGAGGACAAGCGCCGACGGGAGGAAGCCGAGGTCCGCAACAACGCCGACACGCTCGTCTACCAGACCGAGAAGCTGCTGCGTGAGCAGGGCGACAAGGCACCGGCAGAGGAGCGCGGCAGGGTCGAGGACAACCTGAAGACGCTGAAGAGCGCCCTCGAGGGCACCGATGTGGCAGCCATCAGCAACGCCCTCGAGGCCCTGAAGGGCTCGACTCAGGCGATGGGCCAGAAGATCTACGAGGCCGCCGGTGCTGCGGCTTCGAGCTCTGGCACGGACATGTCGGGCGGCGGAGCGAGCACGCCCGGCTCGAGCGATGGATCCGCCTCGGACGACGAGGTCGTCGACGCCGAGATCGTGGATGGTCCCCCGCCGGGCGACGCATGAGCGCCAAGTCCAACGAATCATCGGAGCGACCCGACGACCGTCGCGCCACCGCCGCCAAGGGCAACCGAGCCGGTGCCGGGGATGTCCTCGGCTCCGGCGAGGCCGGTCGTGACATCGACGGTGCCGTCGACGACGGCATCGACGACCGTCCCACCGACGACGGTGACATCGTCGACGCCGAGCTGATCGAGGACGGAGCGCCGGGCGCGACGTCGCCGGGCAGCGGTGGTGCCGACGAGTTGGCCATAGCCGGCGACAATGCCCGGAAGGCGGTCGGCGCCGCCGACGGTGGCATGGAGTCTGAGGCCGAGCCGGAGGACCTCTTCCGCCTCGACATCGCAGACGACCTCTCGGGGCTCGAGAGCTTGCTCTCGGACGACTTCGGCCGGATCAGCGCCGAGAGGGACGAGTACCTCGACGCGTTGAAACGCCTGCAGGCGGACTTCAACAATTTCCGCAGGCGGACCGAACGCCAGCAGTCGGAGATGCGCCAACGCGCAAGCGAGGCGCTCGTGATCCGCCTCCTGCCCGTCCTCGACTCGCTCGAGCTCGCCATGGCCCATCTCGGCCTCGGTGAGACGCCGCCCGCCGACGAGGCGTCGACGGCCGTGCTGCAGGTCAACTCGCAGCTGCGCGACGTCCTCGCCCGCGAGGGCCTGCGACGGATCGACGAAGTCGGCGTCGGCTTCGACCCCACCGTGCACGAGGCGACGGCGATGGACGACAGTGAGCCGGTCACGGACACCGATACCGACGCCGGCGACGGGGACGAGGCCGAGGCGCCCGCCGGCCCCACGGTCACCGAGGTCTGGCGATCCGGCTACCAGATGGGCGACCGCGTGATCCGGCCGGCGATGGTCCGGGTCCGGGGCTGACCGGCAGGTAGGAAGGGCGCAGGCTGACCGATGGCGCCACAGCGCGACTGGTTCGAGACCGATTACTACAAGGTGCTCGGCGTTCCCTCGGGGGCGACCGAGAAAGAGATCACGCGCGCCTATCGCAAGCTGGCCAAGCAGTACCACCCGGATGCCAACCCCGGCTCCGAGGACAAGTTCAAGGCCATCGCAGCTGCCTATGACGTGCTCGGCGACGCCGACAAACGCAAGGAGTACGACGAGGTCCGGCGCCTCGGGCCGTTGGCCGGCGGGATCGGGGGTTTCGGCCGGGGCGGCAACGCAGGCGACGGCAACGGCGGCTTCAACTTCCACATCGACGACCTCGGCGACATCTTCGGCAATATCTTCAGCCAGGGCAGGTCACGCAACCAGAAGACGACGACCTGGACGAGCGCCCGCCGCGGCCAGGACGTCGAAGCGGAGCTGCACCTGCCCTTCAACGAGGCAATCCATGGCGCCGTCACGTCAGTCAACGTCGTCACGGGTTTGATCTGTCACACCTGTGCCGGCTCCGGTTCGCGGCCGGGCACCCTCCCCGTCACCTGCCCGCGGTGTGGAGGCACGGGTACGCTCAACGACAACCAGGGCCTCTTCTCCTTGGCGTCGCCCTGCCCGGAATGCCGTGGCCGCGGCTTGAAAGTCGTCGACCCGTGCCCGACTTGCAACGGCTCCGGCGTGGAGCGGCGCCAACGGCAGGTGAAGGTGCGCATCCCCGCCGGCGTCGAGGACGGCCAGCGCATCCGGGTGAAGGGACGGGGTGAGCCAGGCGAGAACGGCGGCCCGCCTGGAGACCTCTACGTCATCGTGCATGTCGAGCGGCACCCACTTTTCGGCCGTCGCGGCAAGAACCTGACGCTCCGCGTCCCGGTCACGTTCGCGGAGGCCGCCCTCGGGGCCGACATCACCGTCCCCTCCCTCGAGGACCCCGTGACGTTGCGGATCCCGCCTGGAACGCCGTCCGGAAAGACCTTCCGGGTCAAGGGCCGTGGTGTGAAGAGCGGGTCGGCCACAGGCGACCTCCTCGTCACCGTCGAGATCGACGTGCCGGCCTCGCTCTCCGACGAGCAACGCGCCGCCGTCGAGGCGTTCGCAAAGGCGACCAGCCAGTCACCGAGCGCGCAGCTCTTGGCGGAGGCGTGACGATCATGGGTACTCCCAACGACGGTGGCCGCGCCGGCAACGGTCTCAGCACGCGGGCGGTCTACGTCATCTCCGTGGCGGCTGAGCTCGCCGGCGTTCACCCCCAGACGCTCCGCATCTACGAGCGCAAAGGGCTGCTCGACCCTGCTCGCACCCACGGCGGCATCCGCCGTTACAGCGAAGCCGACATCGGGCAGCTGCGCCGAATCCAGGATCTCACGGCTGCCGGCATCAACCTCGAAGGCGTCCGCCGCATCCTCGCCCTCGAGTCGGAGCTCGAGCGCGTTCGGGCGGAGATCGACCGGATCCGAGCAGAGGCCCAGGAGGCGGTCGTCCGCACCCATCGGCTCTACCGCCGGGACCTCGTACCCGTAGCAAAGGACCGCCTTCCCGCCAAGTGGCGGGGCTGAGCTCGCAGCACGCACCGACGAGAACAAGGACTTCTTGAAACACATGGCATTCGACCCCAACCGCTGGACGCGGAAGACCCAGGAGGCGGCGCGAGACGCAGTGGCACTCGCTCGCCAGTATCACCACGCCGAAGTCACGCCCGAGCACTTCCTCTACGCCGCTCTCGGCCAGGACGGCGGCGTCACCATCCCGTTGCTCGACAAGCTCGGGATCTCGCCGTTGGCGGTACGGAACCGCCTCGACGAGGTGTTCGGGCGCCTGCCGAAGGCATACGGCGGCGGCGAACCCTCCTTCTCCCGCGAGATGATGCAGGCCTTCGAACGCGCCGAGACGACACAGAGCGAGATGGGCGACGAGTACCTCTCGGTCGAGCACCTCCTCCTCGCCCTTGCGAGCGAGCTTGGCGTCTCGAGAGACGCCCTCCTCACGGCGCTTCGCGAGGTCCGTGGCAGCCACCGTGTCACTTCTCAGGAGCCGGAGGAGCAGTACCGCGCCCTCGAGCGGTATTCGCAGGACCTCACCGACCTCGCTCGCCGTCGAAAGCTCGACCCGGTCATCGGGCGCGACGAGGAGATCCGCCGTGTCATCCAGGTGCTCTCGCGGCGCACCAAGAACAACCCCGTGTTGATCGGCGAGCCGGGCGTCGGCAAGACGGCCATCGTGGAGGGACTGGCGCAGCGGATCGTCGAAGGCGACGTGCCGGAGGGCTTGAAGAACAAGCGAGTCGTCTCACTCGACCTCGGCTCGATGGTCGCCGGCGCCAAGTACCGGGGCGAATTCGAGGAGCGGTTGAAGTCGGTGCTGAAGGAGATCTCCGACGCCGAAGGCGAGATCATCACTTTCATCGACGAGCTGCACACCATCGTCGGGGCGGGCGGTGCGGAGGGAGCGATGGACGCCGGCAACATGATCAAGCCGATGCTCGCTCGGGGCGAGCTCCACATGATCGGAGCGACCACGCTCGACGAATACCGCAAGCACATCGAGAAGGACGCCGCCCTCGAGCGCCGGTTCCAGCCGATCCTCGTCGAGCCGCCGTCGGTTGCCGACACGATCGCCATCTTGCGTGGCCTGAAGGAGCGCTACGAGGTCCATCACGGCGTCCGCATTCAGGACGCCGCCCTCGTGGCGGCCGCCGTGCTCTCGGACCGTTACGTGACGGGGCGTTTCTTGCCGGACAAGGCGATCGACCTCATCGACGAGTCTGCGAGCCGGCTCCGCATCGAGATCGACTCGATGCCGACCGAGCTCGACGTCGTCTCCCGCCGCATCCGCCAGCTCGAGATCGAGGAGATGGCGCTGTCGAAGGAGGAGGACTCGGCTTCGCGCGAGCGCCTTCAGCGCCTCCAGTCCGAGCTGGCGGACCTTCGCGAAGAGCAGACAGCCATGACGGCGCACTGGCAAGCCGAGAAGGAGGCCATCGGCGCCATCCGCACTCTGAAGAGTGACGTCGAAGCGGCCCGCGGCGAAGCAGACGGCTTCGAGCGCGCCGGGGACCTCGCCAAGGCGGCAGAGATCCGTTACGGCCAGGTGCCCGAGCTCGAGCACAAGATCGAGGAAGCGACCGCCAAGCTGGCGGAGCTGCAGTCGACCCAGAAGATGCTGAAGGAAGAGGTGGATTCTGAGGACGTCGCCGAGGTCGTGAGCCGCTGGACGGGCGTCCCGGTCTCCCGGCTCGTCGAGGGCGAGGTGACGAAGCTCGTCCATCTCGAAGATCTGCTGCACGCACGAGTCGTCGGGCAGGACGAAGCGGTCGTCGCCGTCGCCAACGCCATCCGCCGGAGCCGGGCGGGGCTCGGTGACCCGAACCGGCCGATCGGCTCGTTTCTCTTCCTTGGCCCGACCGGCGTCGGCAAGACCGAGCTAGCCCGCGCGCTCGCCGAGGTCCTGTTCGACGACGAGCGTGCCGTGACGCGCATCGACATGGGTGAGTACCAGGAGCGGCACAACGTGTCCCGCCTGGTGGGCGCTCCTCCCGGCTACGTCGGCTACGAGGAGGGCGGCCAGCTGACCGAGGCCGTCCGGCGGCGGCCATATGCCGTCATCCTTCTCGACGAGATCGAGAAGGCCCACCCGGACGTCTTCAACGTACTGTTGCAGGTGCTCGACGACGGGCGACTGACGGACGGGCAGGGGCGAACGGTGAACTTCACGAACGCCGTCCTCATCATGACCTCGAACCTGCAAGGTGACCCCCTCTCGGTCTTCAAGCCCGAGTTCGTCAACCGCATCGACGAGATCGTGCGGTTCCGCTCCCTCACCCGCGAGGACCTCACGCGGATCGTGGACATCCAACTCGGTCTGCTCGCCCGGCGCCTGGACGGGAGGCGCTTGGCGCTCGAGGTGTCCGAGGCCGCAAAGATCTGGCTCGGCGACCACGGCTACGACGCCGCGTTCGGTGCCCGGCCGCTGCGTCGGGTCATCCAGCGGGCCATCGGGGATCCGTTGGCGGTGGCGATGCTGGAAGGGCGCTTCTCCGAAGGTGACACCGTGCATGTCGACGTGGGCGCCAACAGCGAGTCGCTCGTGCTCTCCTGAAGGCGCGACGGCTGGACCGGGCCGGCGTCCGAGGCGATCCGCCACGCCTCCCGCGACTGGAAGACTGAGCCGGTGAACGTGCGGCAGATCGACCCGAACGACGACGACGAGCTCGGTGCCTGGTGGGCGGTGCAGCACGCCTCCCGCATGGCCGACTGGCCCGACGACTCGCCGGTGACCTTCAACGCCGCCAGAGCCATGGCCATTGGCGGTTTCGGCGCAAAACGATTCATCCTGGCGGTGGCCGAGGACGACGCAGGCCAGGTCCTCGGTTG